>JAISJC010000085.1 GCA_031261745.1 Oscillospiraceae bacterium | reverse complement strand
AACCATTCCCCGCTATAAAACCGACATCACCGGGAGGACATAAATGAAAAGTTACATAAAAAGAATGACTGCCGCGGTGCTGTCTGGCATACTGATTCTCTTCGGCTCGGCGTCCGCGCTCGCGGCTCCGGGTGAGGTGGGCTTCGACCGGCGCGCTACCGGCGTCACGTCCACCGGCACGACGATTTACGACAATACCGGCGCGGCGGTTACCGACCTGTTCGATACCGCCGCAAAGGACCTCGCCCCCGGCGATGTGCGGTCGTTTACCGTCCAGTTGCGCAACACTTCTAATGAGACCGTCCGGTTTTATTTGAAGGCAACCGTGCCGACGCAGGCGGAGCTTGACGCGCTTACCACCGCCGCTTCGGTGACCCCGACCTTCGCGGACAATTCCAACGCACATTATACTGACCTGCTGACTTTGGTTCAGATTAAAGTCACCAACCAGTCGAACTCCGCCGTGCTGTACACCGGACCTATCGGCGGGTCCGCGGGTGCCGATTTGTACGACGCTGACGGTGTTTTCATCGGAACCGTCTCCGCCGGCTGGGCCGGTTCGATCGAAATCGAGGTCACGATTCCCGATACTCTTGACAACACGTATCAGGGTACGCTCACGGCTGTGGACTGGGTGTTCACGGTTCAGGCGGACGACCGCGGCGGCGGTGGAAACACGTCCACGCCGACGCCCTCCCCCTCGCCCGGTTTTGTTATCGAGGATGATGAGCCGCCCCTCGGCAGCATCGACAACAAGATTATCGACGAGGATGACACGCCTCTGGCGGACTTCTGGGTCGCTCCGCACACGGGCGACGACTCGAATGTGTTCCAGTTCGCAACGGTGGCTGCGGTCGCGCTCGTCGCGCTGCTCCTGATTCTATTCGTCGGCCGCCGCGACAAAAAAGAAAAGCAGAATTAATCAAACAAACAAAAACAGCGCGGACCTTACGGTTCGCGCTGTTGTTCTGCTCTGCGTCGGATTTTACTCTACGTTTTAGAGCCTTTTTTTCAGTTGCGCGATGACCTCTCCGAGGGCAACCGGCTTGCCGAGGTGGTCGTTCATTCCGGCGGCGAGGGCGCGCTCGATGTCCTCGCGGAACACGTTCGCGGTCATCGCGATAATCGGAATCGCCGCGCTCTCCGGCGTGCCGAGCGCGCGGATCCGCTGCGCGGCCTCGTACCCGTCCAGCTCCGGCATCTGAATATCCATAAAAATCAGGTCATAGCGGTCGGGCGCGTCGCGGAACATCTCGAAGGCCTCTTGGCCGTTCTCCGCCTCGTCGATCTGTATGCCCGTCGGCTCCAACAGTGCCGCGAGTATCTCGCGGTTAATGTCCACGTCGTCGGCAATGAGAATACGCCGCGCGGAGAAATCCGGAAACTCGTCCGTCTCCGTCCCCGCCGTCTCGTCAACCTCCGGAGCCTCGCCGATCTTAATCGTGGCTTCCAAAATGAAGCTCGACCCGACGCCCGGCGTCGATTCCACCCGAATTTCGCCGCCCATCATCTCAACGATTTTCTTTGAAATCGCAAGACCGAGACCCGTTCCGCCGAAGCGGCGCGTCGTCGAGTTGTCCGCCTGCTCAAACGCGGTGAAGAGCCGCGAAATCTGCTCCTCGGTGATGCCGATGCCCGTGTCGGTGACGGTGACGCGTATGCGCACATTGTCGAAGTTGCGTTCAATAATCTGCGCTTTCAGCGAAATCGTGCCGCCCTCCGGCGTGAATTTTATGGCGTTCGAGTAAAGATTTGTGATTACCTGACTGATGCGCTGGCGGTCCGCGAACAGGTACGGCGGTATGCGCTCGTCAATCTCGTGCGTCAGGTGCTGGTGCTTCGCCTCGGCATTGAACGTCACAACGCTCTGCAAATCGCTGACGAGCGACTGCCACGCGAAATTCACGGGCGAGAGTTCCAGCTTGTTTGCCTCGATTTTCGACATATCCAAAATGTCGTTGATGACGCCGAGGAGGTGGTTCGACGCGTCGGTGATTTTCGCGAGGCCCTCCTCGTGCTGCGTTTTGTCGTCCGTCCGCGCGAGGAGCGTCGTCATACCGATTATCGCGTTCATCGGTGTGCGCATCTCGTGCGACATCTGCGCGAGGAAGTCGCCCTTGGCGCGCGACGCGGACAGCGCGATTTCCTGCTCCCGCAGGTACATCGCGGACAGCCCCTTGATCACAAGCCCGATAAACAGCGCGGCGTTGAAGATTGAAATCACGTTGTCCATATAAATCTGGCGGTTGGTGAGCTGCACGACGAGCGTGTCGCCGTACAGGAAATCCAGCACGTAGCAGCCGACGACCACGACGAGATGAATCAGAAGCGAGACAAAAAGCGTCGTGCGCCGCGCGAGCAGTACGATGATAATCGTCGTGAGGACGAAGTACGCCGACACGCCGCTGCGCAGTCCGCCGTTTACGAAGAACATCAGCGGGAACAGGATATCCGAGAAGCCGACCATCGCGACGAAGTTGCCCGCGCGGAACTTTTTTGTCTTGTTGATGAAGAAAAACAGCCCGACGGCACCGGCGACCATCGTGATTTTCACGAGCCACATCAGCGGCTCGGAGCGTTCCAGAATGTGACCGAGCACGGAACTGCCGAGGGCGACAATCCCTACGAGGCAGAGCAAATTCAGCAACCGCGCCTCAAACGTCAGATCGTGGTTATGGATATATTTGTCCATAAGCCGGTGGAAATATTTGCCGATTCGCACCCGCGGTCACCCCCTGTCAATATTCGCTTTTTTAGAAACCCCCGTGGTTGGAGAGCTTTTTGCCGCCGATGATGTGGAAATGCAGGTGCGGCACGGTCTGTCCGCCGTCCTCGCCGACGTTCGAGATGACGCGGTAACCGTTCGTCAAGCCCTCCAGCTTCGCGATTTTCGGAATCGCCTGAAGGCACCAGCCCGCAATCGCGGCGTTCTCAATCGTCACCGCGTCGAGCGAATCGACGTGCGTTTTCGGCACGACAAGAATGTGCGTCGGTGCCTGCGGCGCAACGTCGCGGAACGCGAGGACGGTCGCGTCCTCGTACACCTTCGTTGAGGGAATCTCCCCCGCGACAATCTTGCAGAATAAGCAATCGGCCATTTTACAGCCCTCCCAAATATTTGATGATAATCTCCGCGCCGTCGGCGGGAATTTCCGTGCCGCCACCCATTGCGGATTCGGGCTTGCCGCCGCCCTTGGGCGTGAACTCTTTGATGAGTTTTCCGGCGTTCGCGCCGCTTTTCACGGCATTTTTGCCGCAAACGGCGAGGAATTTTACGCTCTCCCCGTCGCGCGACGCGAGGACCGCGACGACGCTCTCGTCGGTCAGCAGCGCGTCGCCGACCTGCCGCAAATCGGCGGTGACATTCGGCAGAAACGCGACGTTAAAGCCGTTGAACGGCGTTTTTTCAATGCTCTTCACACTCTCCGCCGCGCCCTGCGCCGCGGCCTGCTCCGCCGCGCGGCGCAGCTCGCGCAGCTCGGCGTTCAGCTGGTCAATTTTCGCCGTGATTTCGTCCGCGGATGTCACTTTCAGCGTCGCTGTGACCTCACCCAGCGTCGCGCGGTCAGCGGCCGCGGCCTTGAACGCTTCGAGTCCCGTAATCGCCTCGATGCGCCTCACGCCGGAGGCGACGGAAAACTCGGCGTTGATGCGGAACGCGCCGACCTTCGCCGTATTGTCAAGGTGCGTGCCGCCGCAAAGCTCCATCGAGACCTCGCCCATCGTGACGACGCGCACGGTGTCGCCGTATTTCTCGCCGAAGAGCGCGGTCGCCCCGCGCTTTTTCGCCTCGTCAATCGGCAGCTCCTCAACCACAACCGCGCTGCCGCGCAGAATCCACTCGTTCACCTGCTCCTCGGCGTACCGGATCTCCTCCGCCATCATCGCCTCAAAGTGCGTGAAGTCAAACCGCAGCCTGTCCGGCTCGACGAGGCTTCCCGCCTGCGTGATGTGACCGCCGAGTACGGCGCGCAGCGCGGAATGCAGCAAATGCGTCGCGCTGTGCGCGCGTTCAATCGCGTTGTGATATTCCGCGTCGTAGGCGACGCGAACCCCGTCGCCGATTTTGAGCGAACCGACGGTCAGCGTTCCGTGGTGCAAATACTTGCCGCCCTTGGTTTTCTTGACGTCCGAGACCTCAAACCCGCCGCGCACGCCCTCTCCCGCGATTATTCCGCGGTCGCCGACCTGGCCGCCCATCTCCGCGTAAAGCGGCGTGCGGTCAAGGACGATTATGCCCTCCGTACCCTCGCTTATCGCTCCCGCAAGTTCGCCGTCAACGATAATCGCGGTGATTTTCGCGGTGACCCAGCCGCTTTCGGTGTAGCCGACGTAATCCGTCGGGGCATTGTCCGCGCCGAAGTCGAACCCCTCCCAGCCGAGGTCACCGAGGGCCTTACGCGCCTCGCGCGCGCGCTCGCGCTGCTGCTTCATTAAATCGTTGAATTTATCGACGTCTACGGTGAGGTTTTTCTCCTCCGCAAGTTCAATCGTCAGGTCAATCGGGAACCCGAATGTGTCGTAGAGCTTGAACGCGTCCGCGCCGGGGATTGCCGTCGCCGTGCCGAGGTTCGCGATTACGCCGTTGAGAATCTCCAGCCCGTTGTCGAGCGTCTTGTTGAAGTTCTCCTCCTCGGTCTTAATCACGCGCGTGATGTGGTCCTCGCGCTCGCGCAGTTCGGGGTACGCGCCCTCGTTTTCCGTGATGACGGTCCCCGCAATCTCGTGCAGGAACACGTCGCGGGTGCCGAGCAGCCGCCCGTGCCGCGCGGCGCGGCGCAGCAGACGGCGCAAAACGTAGCCGCGACCCTCGTTAGACGGCAGAACGCCGTCGGAAATCATCATTACGCCGCTGCGCAGGTGGTCCGTGATTATGCGCAGCGAAACGTCGTTCTTCGCGCTCTGGCCGTACTTCGCGCCGGTGATGCGCGAGACGTGGTTCGTGATGTTCATCACCGTGTCCACGTCAAACAGCGAATTTACGCCCTGACACACGACGGCGAGCCGCTCCAAACCCATTCCCGTGTCGATGTTTTTCTGCGCCAGCTCCGTGTAGTTGTTGTTGCCGTCGTTGTCGAACTGCGTAAAGACGTTGTTCCAGATCTCGATAAAGCGGTCGCAGTCGCAGCCGGGACCGCAGTCCGGTTCGCCGCAGCCGTAGGCCTCGCCGCGGTCGAAATACACCTCGGAGCAGGGGCCGCACGGGCCGGAGCCGTGTTCCCAGAAGTTGTCGGCCTTGCCGAGGCGCGTGATTTTCTCGGCGGGGATGCCGATTTGCTTATTCCAAATCTCAAATGCGTCGTCGTCCTGTTCGTACACCGACGGGTAGAGCAGGTTCGCGTCGATTTCAAGCACCTTCGTGAGGAATTCCCAGCAGAAGTCAATCGCCTCGGACTTGAAGTAGTCGCCGAACGAGAAGTTGCCGAGCATCTCAAAGTAGGTGCCGTGGCGCGCGGTCTTGCCGATGTTCTCGATGTCGCCCGTGCGGATACACTTCTGGCACGTCGTGACGCGCAGGCGCGGCGGCGTCTGCTCTCCGGTGAACCACGGCTTCATCGGGGCCATTCCGGAATTAATCAGCAGCAGGGACTTGTCGCCCTGCGGCACGAGCGAAAAGCTCGGCAGGCGCAGGTGGCCCTTTGATTCAAAATATGACAGAAACTCCTCGCGGAGTTCGTTTACACCCAGATTTTTCACATTAATCCTCCTGATATCTGTAATCTTAATATTATAATGTATATTTGCGCATTAGTCAAGTGCGTGTTTTGTGGTTCCCGCCGCTTGACATTTCTG
>JAISJC010000040.1 GCA_031261745.1 Oscillospiraceae bacterium | reverse complement strand
CGCGCAAGCCTAAAACGGGCGATTTTCATCTGTAAAACGAGGTTTCGGGATTTTTGCTCCAAGACACGCGAAAAACCCGCTGATTCAGCGGGTTTTTCGATACGGCATCTTTTTCAGAGCACCGTGCTGGTACGCCTGACAAGATTCGAACTTGCGACCTTCAGAGTCGGAGTCTGACACTCTATCCAGCTGAGCTACAGGCGCGCGCCGTGAACGATATTAGCATATTACCACACAAATCCGCACTTGTAAAGAGCGAAAATTTGTGGTACAATAACTTATTATGGGCAAAATCGCCAACGAGGTATGGAAATGGATGAAAAATTAGCCGCTATTGCGGAAAAATACGACGCTCTGGCGGAGCGTATGCAGACGCCGGAGGTCTATAACGACCCCGCGCTTTACGCCAAGCTCTCGCGCGAGCAAAAAGAGATTGCCGCCGTCACCGCGGCGTACCGCAAGCTCTTGCAATACCGCGACGATATGGAGGCCGCGCTTGAACTCGACGACAAGGATGAGTACGACGCCGCAAAGCTCGGTGCCGAACGCACAGAAGCCGAAATAAGGGTTCTGCTCCTCCCCCGCGACCCGAACGACGACAAGAACGTCATCCTCGAGATTCGCGGCGGCGCGGGCGGCGACGAGGCCGCGCTTTTCGCGCATTCGCTGTTCCGTATGTACACGATGTACGCGGAGTCGCGCCGCTGGAAGGTTGAGGTCGCGAACATAAATGAGACGGAGCTTGGCGGCGTTAAGGAGGTTTCGCTTATGATTGAGGGCGACGGCGCGTACTCGCGCCTGAAATTCGAGAGTGGCGTTCACCGCGTCCAGCGCGTGCCGGACACCGAGAGTTCGGGGCGAATCCACACGTCCACCGTCACCGTCGCGGTTCTGCCGGAGATTGAGGAGAATGAATTTGAGCTGAACCCGACTGATTTGCAGATTGACACGTTCCGCAGCAGCGGCGCGGGCGGTCAGCACGTCAACAAGACCGAGAGCGCGATTCGCATTACGCACCTGCCGACGGGAACTGTAGTCGAGTGCCAGGACGAGCGCAGCCAACATAAAAACCGTGACCGCGCAATGAAAATCCTCGCCTCGCGCCTGTACGAGGAGGAACAGCGGCGCATCGACGCGGAGCACGCGGCGGAGCGCAAGTCGCAGGTCGGCACGGGCGACCGTTCGGAGCGAATCCGCACCTACAATTTTTCCGAAAACCGGCTCTCCGACCACCGAATCAAGCTGACGCTGTACAAGCTCGACAAGATTCTCGACGGCGCGCTCGACGAGGTTTTCGACGCGCTGATAATGGCGGACCAGGCCGCGAAGTTAGAAGCGGCGGGCGAATAATGCTCACCGTACCGGAAGCCGCGAAGCGGCTGGAAAACAGCGAAATAGTGATAGTTCCGACGGAAACCGTCTACGGCATAGCCGCGAACGTCGTTGACGGCGTTGCAATGGCGAAGCTCATCGCCGCGAAACAGCGGCCTGACGGCAAGCCGTTTTCCTTGCTCGTCGCGGGGCTTGAAACGGTCGCGGATATAGCCGAGGTCACGGACGACGCGCGGAAACTCGCGGGCGCGTTCTGGCCGGGACCGCTGACGCTGATTCTGCGCGAAAACGGCGGCGGGACTGTCGGCGTGCGCTGCCCCGCGCACCCGCTGACGCTTGAACTGCTGCAAACGTACGGAATGCCGCTCGCCTGCCCAAGCGCGAATGTTTCGGGTCAGACCCCGCCGACGACGTTTGAAGCCGCGAGTGCGAATTTCGGAGGCGCAATTGACGGGATTGACGGCGGCGACTGTGACGTCGGCGTGGAATCCACGGTGCTGGACCTGACCGTCGAGCCGCCGAAAACGCTACGGCGCGGCGCGGTTACGAAAAGCAAACTCAAAGCCGCGCTCGGACGCAAAATCGGAGGCGTGACGATTATCGGCATAACCGGCGGCACCGGCGCGGGCAAGACGACAGCATTGCGCGTTTTAGCGGAATTCGGCGCGCTGGTTATCGACTGCGACGCGATTTATCACGAGCTGCTGCGGTCAAGCACGGAAATGCTTACGGAAATCGCCAATCGTTTTGACGGCGTGGTTACGGTAACGGACGCGCAATGCGCGCCCCTACTGAATCGGCAGAAGCTCGGCGAAATTGTGTTTGCGGACGCGGACGCGCTCGCAGATTTGAATGCGATTACGCACAAGTATGTTTCCGTTGAGGTTGAGCGGCAAATCCGCGCTTTCGACGGCTCCGTCGCCGCGGTGGATGCTATCGCGCTTTTGGAATCCGGTCTCGCGGCGCGGTGCGACGTCACCTTCGCGGTCACGGCTCCGTCCGAGGTTCGTGCGGCGCGAATTATGGAGCGCGACGGAATTGACGAGGGGCGCGCGCGGGCGCGGATTGCGGCGCAGAAAACCGATGAATACTTCAAAACGCACTGCGACGCAGTGCTTGAAAATAACACGGACGAGAACGCATTCGCGGAAAAATGCAGAAAATATTTTACGGAGGTAATTAACAATGGCTAATTCAAAAAGCGAAAAACCCACGCTAACCTACAAAAACAGGAACCTGTTTGACGTCCTGTCAGAGGACGAAATCAAGCGCGCGTACGACTACGCCGACGGCTACAAGGCGTTCCTGAATGCCGGCAAAACCGAGCGCGAATGTGTCGCCGAGGCTATTCGTCAGGCCGAGGCCGCTGGCTTCGTGCCGCTCGGCGCAGGCGATTACAAGGCCGGCGACAAGGTGTACAAATCTATCGGCGGCAAGGCGTTGATCCTCGCCGTCGTCGGCAAGCGTCCCCTCGCGGACGGCGCGAATATCGCGGGCGCGCACGTCGATTCGCCGCGTCTTGACTTGAAGCAACTGCCGCTGTACGAGGACGGCGAGATGTCGCTGTTCAAGACGCATTACTACGGCGGGATTAAGAAATACCAGTGGGTCACGCTGCCGCTCGCGCTCCACGGCGTCGTCGCGAAGCTCGACGGTTCCGTCGTGAACGTCACAATCGGCGAGGCGGACGATGAACCCGTGTTCTTCGTGTCGGATTTGCTGCCGCATTTGGGGCGCGACCAGAATAAAAAGACGCTCGGCGAGGCGTTCACGGGCGAGCATTTGAATATCCTTATCGGCACGCGCCCGTCGGGCGGCGAGAAGGATTCCGACCGCTTCAAAACTACGGTTTTGGAATTTCTCAACGGCAAATACGGCATTACCGAGGAGGATTTCCTCTCGGCGGAGCTTGAAGCCGTGCCGCAGGGTCGCGCGCGCGACGCGGGCTTTGACCGCAGTCTCGTTCTCGCCTACGGCCACGACGACCGCAGCTGCACCTACGCGGAGCTGCGCGCGATTCTGGAACTTAAAACACCAGAAAAGACCGCGATTTGCATCCTCACGGACAAGGAGGAAATCGGCTCCGAGGGCGTGACGGGCAGCAAATCCACAGCGTTTGAGTCGTTCGTTCAGGAGCTTACGGGCGGGTTGTGCTTCGTGTCCAAGGTGTTTGAAAATTCGTTCTGCATCTCCGCGGACGTGTGCAACGCGTTCGACCCGAACTATCCGGAGGTCTCCGAAAAAAACAACGCCGCGCGCGTGAACCACGGCGTCGGCATTATGAAATTCACCGGCTCCGGCGGCAAATCCGGCTCCTCCGACGCGAGCGCGGA
>JAISJC010000049.1 GCA_031261745.1 Oscillospiraceae bacterium | reverse complement strand
CTGCATATCGGGCATTGCAAGGCGTTGACCATCGACTTCGGCACCGCGCTGAAATACGGCGGCGAGTGCAACCTGCGAATGGACGACACGAACCCCGCCAAAGAGGACGAGGAATTCGTTGACGCAATCAAAGAGGACATCAAGTGGCTCGGCTTTGAGTGGACGAACTTCTTTTACGGCAGCGACTATTTCGGGAAAACCTACGACCTCGCCGTCGGTCTGATTAAAAAAGGACTCGCGTACGTCTGCGAGCTGTCGCCGGAGGAGTTTAAGGCGAACCGAGGCGATGTAGGCGTCCCCGCGACAAGCCCGTACCGCGACCGCCCGATTGAAGAGAGCCTTGACCTGTTCGAGCGAATGAAAAACGGCGAATTTCCGGAGGGGTCAATGACGCTGCGCGCGAAAATCGACCTCGCGAGCGGCAACTTCAATATGCGCGACCCCGCGCTGTACCGCATCCGTTTCATTGAACACCACCGGCAGGGGACGGAGTGGTGCGTGTTCCCGATGTACGACTTCGCGCACCCGATTCAGGACGCGCTTGAAGGCGTCACTCACTCGCTCTGCTCGCTCGAATACGAGGATCACCGCCCGCTGTACGACTGGGTCATTGACAACGCCGACGTGCCGTCAAAGCCGCGCCAGATTGAGTTCGCGCGCCTGAATATCGACCACACGGTGATGAGCAAACGCAAGCTGCGGAGGCTTGTCGAGGAGAAATTTGTTGACGGCTGGGACGACCCGCGCCTGCCGACGCTCGGCGGACTGCGCCGTCGCGGTTACACGCCCGCGTCAATCCGCAATTTCTGCGACAGAATCGGCGTCGCCAAGGCACCGAGTACGGTCGAACTCGCATTCTTGGAGCACTGCCTGCGCGAGGATTTGAACGCAACCGCGCCGCGCGTGATGGTTGTTCTGCGCCCGATTAAGCTGATTATCACGAACTATCCGGAGGACAAAACGGAGATTTTTGACATTGAAAACAATCCGGAGGACGAGAGCGCGGGGACGCGTAATGTTACGTTCTCGCGCGAAGTGTGGATTGAGCAGGACGACTTCGCCGTGGATCCGCCGAAGAAGTATAACCGCCTGTTCGTAGGCAACGAGGTGCGGCTGAAAAGCGCGTATATCGTCAAATGCACGGGCTACAAAGCCGACGAGTACGGCAACGCGATTGAGGTTTACGCCGAATACGACCCTGAGACGCGCGGAGGCAACACACCCGACGGGCGCAAGGTCCGCGGCACAATCCACTGGGTCGATACGCGCGACTGCGCCGAGGTGGATGTGCGCCTGTACGAGAATTTGTTTCTCGACGCGGACCCCGACGCGTCGGAGGATTTTACGACGAGGATAAACCCGAACTCATTGGAAATACTGGAAAAATGCAAGGCGGAGAAGTTCCTCGGCGGCGTAGAGGCTCCCGCGTCGTTCCAGTTTATGCGCACGGGCTACTTCGCCGTAGACAGCCGCAGCTCAACGCCCGTCCTGCGCGTTTTCAACCGCGCCGTGTCGCTCAAAGACGGGTTTAAGACGACGTGATGAAAAAAATGATGCTTGCGGCCGTTCTTGCCGCGCTCGCGCTCTGCGCCTGCGCCGCAACGCCCGACTCGCCGGGAATTCCATCCGAAACGCCCGCTGAAACGAAAGAAATCGTAGCATCTGTGCCGACGCCCGAATCGACGCCTACACCAACCCCAACGCCAACGCAGATTACAAAATCAGACTTGGGCTTTTCGCAATCGGGTGTTTATGAGATTGTGGAAAACACGGAATACAGCATTGATTTGGATAATGACGGCAAAACGGAAACGCTATGCATTGTCGATTTATCGCACGATGACAATTACATTATTAACGGAAAAGTGACTTCTGTACGGGTAGAGGACAATATGTATATTTCCGTTAATGATGTGGCGAGCGAAAATGTGGGCTTGCGGTACATTATGAACGTATACATAATCAAGCGTGAAAACGGCAGTACGGGAATTGTTATATCCGGAGATTGGATGTCGGACGACTATGTTACGTATACGTATGCCTTTGACGGAACCACAGCGATAGAAGTTGATTATGAAAATTTTTACATCACCGCAATTACCGAAAACACAATGACGCTTGAGGGCGTAGTGTTTTTGTTCAGCAACCAAAAAGCGACGGTGGATTGCGTAATAAACGATGACTTTTCGCTTACATACGCGGGTGACGGACTAATTGAGCTGACGGGGTTTAACGGCGACAGAGAACACAGCCTTGTCACAAAGATCGAGTTAAAACTTGCGGATATTACGCTGCCCGCAGGCACGAAGCTGTTCCCGAAACGCACGGATTTAAGCACATTTGTGCTGTGCGAAACGGAAACGGGCGCAACAGTAACGCTTCCTATTGAAGAAAAGGAAGATTGGGAGGGCGGACTTTGGAAAGTAAACGGAATTAATGAAAATGATTTGTTCGGCGAAGAAAATATCCAGTACGCCGGATAACTCACAAATTTCAATCATTCTTCATAAATTTACAGCTTGAATATTCAACTCAATGTGGTACGCTTATTCCGTCGAAAAAAGACGGAAGGGGCGTACCACTTATGGATTTTATGGAGTTTTTTCAAGCGTTTTTGCTTGTCCTTGGGGTTGTTTTGAAGCTCGCGAGCGGGTATTTCCTCGCCGTGTCGCTCTTTGCGCTCCGCCGCGCGCGGCCGTTTCCGGACGCGTACCCCGAAACGCGTTTCGCCGTCGTTATCGCGGCGCGCAACGAGGAAACGGTCATCGCGAACCTCGTGAAGAGCCTGCTCGCGCAGCACTACCCGCGCGGGCTGTTTGACGTAATCGTCGTGCCGAACAACTGCACCGACGGCACGGAGAACGCCGCGCGGCTCGCGGGGGCGCGCATAATGCGCTGCGAAAACCCCGTGCGGCGCAAGGGCGACGTACTCAACGAGGTTTTTGCAAAGCTGATGAAATACAGCTACGACGCGTTCGTCGTCTTTGACGCGGACAATATCGCGGAGCCGAATTCCCTCGCGGAGATGAACCGCGCTTTTGCCGCCGGCGCGGAGGTCTGCAAGGGACGCATAATGGCGAAAAATCCGTATACCTCCGCGACGAGCGGCTGTTATACGCTGCATTTTGAGATGTCCCACCTATTCCTCAACCGCGCCCGCGCGGCCTGCGGGTTGTCCGCGAAAATCAACGGAACGGGCTTCGCCGTTTCAAGAAAAGCCCTCGAACGCCTCGGCGGCTGGAACACGCAGACGATTACGGAGGACGCGGAGTTCACGGCGCAGCTCGCGCACGCGGGCATTCGCGCCACCTATGTGCCGCGCGCGATTACATACGACGAGCAGCCGACATCGCCCGCCGTTTCCGTCACGCAGCGGCTCCGCTGGTGCGGCGGTATCGTCAGCGTGGCAAAGCTCACGGTGCCGCCCGCGCTTGCGAAACGGCCGACCGCGCTGCTTTTTGACTCAATTATGACGGTCACGACGCCGTATTTTCAGGCGGCGGGCGCAATCCCCGCCGCGTATTCACTCTTTGCCGCGTTAGCCGGCGGCGCGCCGACGTTTGCGGCGTTTGCGGCGCAGCTCGCCCTCGCGTATGCCGCGCTTGCGGTTTTCGCGGCAGCCACCGCCGCAATCGCGGGGTACAGCGTCCCGAAAATGCTCCGCGGAATTGCCGCGTACCCGCTGTTCCTCGCGTCGTGGGTGCCGATTCAGGTCTACTCCGTGTTCCGCCAGACGAGCGAATGGCGTCAAATCCGCCACTCATCCGTCGAAAACCTAAGCGTAAAAGCCCTCCGTTGACATTACCTGTACAGCGTCCCGACTGCCGCCCACATAATATCGCCGAACGCCTCATAATCGTCGCCGATGTCGATAAATTCCGGAGCGATAGAACCGGACGATTCAGTATTTTTTGCCCCTGAGAGCGCGAGCGTGAACCCGTCCGAACCGTCTAACTGCAAGCGGAAATCGTTCCTGTTTGCCGCCAGGATTCCGCTTGCTTGCAGGTTGTCGATCCTCAAACCGAAGAAATCGGAGCGCGCGTCCCAATACGTAATGATTGTGTGTTCGCCGAACGTCAGCCAGTCGCGGTTGTATTTGTCGGCGCGGTCAATGCGCCAACTGTAAGTTTCACCGTTTACGGTCAGCGTCCAGTCGTCGTTCGCGTCCGCACCGAGGTCAAGCACGGCGTCAAGGCCGTTCGCGGAGGCGGTAATCACGGTGAGCCGCCGCCGGATTATTGTGAAAACCGCCGTCGTCGCGCCGTATTTTTCATCATTGAAATGACACGTCGCAGTCACGTTGCCCGTGTCCGCATTCTCTGTAAATTCCGGTTTGAGATCCGCGATAAGCTCAATGAACGCATCGAGTTCCGCGCCGAGATTGTGCGTGATGCCGTACGCTTTATCGCCGAATATGCCGCCGCCGACGGAGATTTTCGTGTCGTCCGCATAGATCTTCGCGGTTGCGTGAACGCCGGCGTAATCCACGGCAATATCAACTTTCGGGTACTCATACGCCGCCTTAATAACCGTGAACGCCGATGAGGAGACGCGGCTGTCGAACTCGCGGAGCGTTTTCGCTATTGCGCGCGACAGGCTCACATCGGAATTTATGCCCGCGTAAAGCCCGACAATAAGTCCCAAAATGATTACCGCTATAAAAAATGATTTAACCTTTGACATTCTGCACCTCATTAAATACACTCGTAATTTTGTATTGTACAACACTATTCGACAAAATGCAAGCCCGATGATTTCATCGGGCTTGCTGAGTTTTTATTTACCTTTGCCGTTGCCGCAGCCGCAGCCGTCGTCGGTATCGGAATAGTCGGGATTATTGCCGCCGGTCTTGCCGTGAGGCGGAAGCGGACCGGGGTGTATGACGCATTCCGCGTAAACGTCGCCGATGATGATGTCCGCACCGAAGCAAATCGGAATACGCACGGAAATCTCCTGCGAAACCGTGAAGTCGCAGGAACAGTTCTTGTGGCCGATGGGGTTCCAGCCCGGCGTGACCGCCGGCTCTCCGCCGCAGCAGGCCTCAATCGGCCCGATAACCGCGAACGGCTTAATCGACGCGGGGACGGAGACGATCGCTCTTTTCTCAACTGTAGTGGGGCAGGTGACCGAGTATGAAGAGTCGTGAGAATAATTCTCGTTTGACGTGATATCACTCATATAAATACACTCCTGAAATTTTCTTTGTCTGTACGCGCTATTCGCTTACGGTGCATTCTATGCGGAAAATTTGCAAAAGTGCGGTATTGCGTTTCCTCTTCGTTTGTGCTAAAATAATCGAAATATCAGGAATCGGGTTGTAAATGTGAAAAAAACGCAGACTTTGGCAAAAGCGACGCTCGTCCTCACGGCGATTATCTGGGGCGCGGGATTTGTGTTCACGCAGGCCGCGCTCGACGCGGGCTTTTCGGTAATCGGTTCGTTGCTCGGCAAGTTCGGCATTGCGGCAATCGTCACGGGTATCGCGTTCCGCAAGTCAATCCGTGCGAATATGTCAAAACGCGCGCTGGCGTTCGGTATTCCGCTCGGTCTCAGCCTCGTCGCGAGCTTTTTCGCACAGACGACGGGAATGGCGCAGTCCTCACCGTCGAACTGCGCGCTTATCACGGCGGCCTACGTCGTAATGGTGCCGTTTATGTGGCGGATTGTTTTCCGCAAAAAGCCGTCGCCCGTGGCGTATATTGCGTCCGTTCTCTGCTTCGCGGGGGTCGTCACGCTCTCCGTGAACTTCGCGGGCGGCTTTCACTTCGGCTCCGGCGACCTGTGGACGCTGCTCTGCGCCGTCCTGTTCGCGGTGCAGATTGTCGCGACCGAGTACCTCGTGCGTGAGATTGACTACAAGCTGCTGCTGTTTATGCAGTTCGCGGTTTCAGCCGTCGTCGCGCTCGCGGCGTTTCTCATATTTGACCGCGATTTCTCGGCCGCGCTGACGCTCAAAGGCGGCGGAAGCATTCTGTACCTCGGCGTGCTGTCCACCTGCGTGTGCTATTTTATGCAGACCTCGGCGCAGCGGTACGTTTCGTCCAACGCCGTGTCGCTGATTTTGTCGATGGAGTCGCTGTTCGGCAGCGTTTTTTCCGTGCTGTTCGGATATGACGCGTTGAGCGCGAAGCTGCTTATCGGCGGCGGACTGATAATGCTGTCCGTCGTGTTGCCTGAGACGGTTGAGTTAATTCGCGGTAAAAAGAGTATTTCAGGCGGCGAAAACGCCGTTGAAATAGAAAATTGAGAAAAGGGGAAAAATAAATGAAAAAGACACTTGCGTTATTGCTCGCGCTGCTTATGGCGGTTTCGCTGTTCGCGTGCGCGAAAAAGGAGAGTCCCGTCGAGGTGAGCGGGGAACCCACATCTGACGGACCCGTTGCGGAGCAACCGTCCGACGGCTTCACCGCGCCGGCGGTTATCCGCGTCGGAATGGAGGCCGCCTACGCGCCGTATAACTGGACGCAGTACGCGTCCTCGGAGTACGCCGTTGACATCGGCAACGGCGAATACGCCGACGGCTACGACGTCGCAATCGCGAAAATTATCGCGCAGGAGCTGGGCAGCAAGCTCGAAATCGTCAAGACGGAGTGGGACGGCCTGCCGCCGAGCCTGACCTCCGGCAAGATTGACCTCATAATCGCGGGTATGACGGACACCGAGGAACGCCGCGAAACGCTGGACTTCACGGCCCCGTACTGGGTTTCTGACGTCGTTCTCGTCGTGAAAAAGGACGGACCGTACGCCAACGCGACGAGCCTTGCGGACTTTGCGGGCGCGAAGGTCACGGGTCAGCAGGGGACGATTCACTACGACCTCATCGACAAGATTGACGGCGTTGTCAAGCAGGAGGCTTACGCCGACTTCCCGACAATGCTGATGTCGCTGTCCTCCGGCAAAATCGACGCGTATGTCGCGGAATCTCCGACCGCGCTCGCCGCGATTATCACGAACCCCGACGTGACGTACGTCTCGTT
>JAISJC010000144.1 GCA_031261745.1 Oscillospiraceae bacterium | reverse complement strand
AGTCGGCGACGAGCTTTGAAATCGTCGCGACAGATTGCGGGTGACGCAGAATAACGGCGTTCGACCCTGCGGCAAGACACGCGGCAGCTGTTGCGATTTCCATAGAAATACCGCGCTGTTCGACGGGACCCCATTCGGGGAAATCCTCCTCGGAGACAATCGACTCCTTGACGCTCCACGCGTCGGAGGCGACCGGCGTGACAATCGGCATTTGAAGCATATTGTCATTCTGCGAGAGCGCGGCGGCCTTAACGCGGTCAATCGTGGACGCGACGTACTCAAACCCGTAACCGGCGGCGGCGGAACCGAGGTTCATCGCGACGGATTCGGCCTTGACGCCCATCTGCGATATTAAGACGTTGAGCTGCTTTGCGAGGTTGATGTCAACGGCGGATTCCGCGCCGATTTTCTGGCTGTACGCCATCGCGGCGGCGGCGGAGACGCTCTTGTAGTTCTCCTCGCGCGCCGAGAGGAACAGGACGTTTTTACCTTCCAGCACCTCCGCGATTTTCTCAAAGAGCTTCGCGTCCTTTTCGATGTTGCGGCTCCCCTCGATAACTATCGGAAGGTCAACCGCGTCGGCAATCCCGGATACGAGCTTCGCCGTGTCGTCGACACTGCGGTCGCCGTTGTCGGGGTGCGCGCCTTCGAGGTAGACGGCGAGAAAATCCACGCCCGGCAGGGCCGCGGCTTTCTTGGCGATCTCCGGAAGCGTCGTCGCGCCGGCGTAGTACGCGGCCAGCTCCGGCAGCGCGGTGTTCAGTCCGAGGTCGGAAATCTCCACGCCGATTTTCGGCGCGTTCTCAATCGGCGCGTCGAAAGAGTAGAACGGGAGTACGTTTTCGCCGCCGAGAGTGATTTCTTTCGCTCCCGTGCCGACGGTGAGAGTGTTGATTTTTGCGTTGAATTTCTGCGGTACAGGCTTAAATGGCATAATATTCTCTCCTTTATCGGTAATTCACTTTAATTCACCGACTAAAATAACATATTTTGACGCAAATTGCAATAGTAATATTCACAAATATCGGGCGGAATTTATTATTCCGCCCAATAATCTGTTGAATTTACAGCAGCGGCTCCATTGCGAGAACCGGATGTCCCTTTTCCGTGAGGAATTCCATCATCGTCTCCGCGTCCTCGGCAACGTCCTCGTCGGCGATCATATCGGTGAAATCGTCGATGTCGTACAGCTCTTTTGCGGAGCGGTTAAGGCGGTCGCGAACGGTGTCTTTGAGTGCTTTCGGCATCCAGACGATACGCGCAATGCCGCCCTCGGCTTTGAGGAACTTCTTCGACGCGATGAAGTGCTTGCCGTGACCCATAAAGCCGGGGGTCTGCACGCCGCCGCCCGTCATCGAAGCCATTTCGGAGAACGTCATTCCGAGCGGCGTGATGCCCGTATGCTCGCGGTTGACGATAGAGACGCCGTTGGAAAACGGCTCAATGCCGCATATGCACTCGAAACAGCCGCACGAGGTCATCGGATCTTCGAGGATAGAGTACAGTGTGACCTGCTCCAACGCGCCGTGTGAGTACTTGTTGACGGCCTCATTGACGTCCTCAAACGAACCCACGCGCTCGTCAATCGGCCGCTTCTTCGTGACGACCTGGCAGGGACCGTTCGGGTCAAGCTCATTCGTCGCCTTAGCGTCGAGCCACGACACCGCGCCGCAGAGTCCGAGACGCTCCGGCGTGACGATGCAGACGTGGGACGGCGAGAACGACTGGCAGAGAATGCAGTTGTAGAAAACCTCGACGGTTTCGTCCGTCATTGATTGCAGACGCTCATCGCGCTTGTCGTAGGCGATGTTCGCCTCGGCGCGAAGCTCTTTGAGTTTTGCCGAATCGGTGACGATTGTCACCTGACACTTGTCCACAACGGCGTCGTATTCGGACTTAATCTTCGCATATAGCACCTCGCCGAAGTGCTTTGCGCGGAAACCGGATTCATACGCCGCCTTGGAGACGCGGATACGGATAATATCGCGCTGTCCGGTGTGCATTACGCCCTCGACGCAGTTGAGGAACTGGTGGAACTTGCGCTCAAACACCGGCTCGAAGTCGGATTGCATATTCTTGCCGTACACATCGACGATGACGGCCATATTCATTCTGCCGCCGTCCTCAAACCCGTCGATATCCGGCCCTATAAGCTCAATCTTGTGGTCCTCAACATCGGCTGCGGGACGCGAGCGGACAAGCTCAAAGCAGTCCTGACGCGAGCCGTCGATATCGACGCGCATATCGGCGCGGCGGATAATCTCACCCTCAAACGCGGTCGAAAACGCGACGGGGATGTCGATGTCCGTGACCTTGATTTTAATATCGCGCGCTTCAAGCGAAGTCTCGATGAAATCCGTCGTGTCGGGCTGGACAAGCAGAGATTTAGGTACAGGCCACATATCGTTTATGTCGTTTGTGATTACGGGGAAGCCCATCGCAATCGCGCCGCCGCCGCAGGCGACGGTGATGTCCGCCACGGGCGCGAACGCGTTGACGAACGCGAA
>JAISJC010000086.1 GCA_031261745.1 Oscillospiraceae bacterium | reverse complement strand
TGGCGCGGAATCGCCCGCGACTACCCGAACAACTACACCGCGCAGTCGTTTTTCGCGCAGCGTCTAATCGGATTAGGCGAGACGATGGAGGAGCTTGATAAGAACGGAAAAGAGGCGATTTCCGTCTGTGAGCGCGTGCTCGAACGCTGCACCGACAGCAAAATCCGCCACGACGTCGAGGCCATTCTCCCCAACGCGTACTCACTGACCGGCGACACGAAAAAGGCGATTGAATGCGCGTTCGCGCTCCCCCGCGCGCAGCAGGGAATGGAAAACGCGCTCGCCTTCATCGTGAACTTTGACAAGAACTTCAAGCAGTACGAACACTTAACGCACAGCGAAACGCGCGACATTCTGCACGCAAACGCGATTATGGCCGTGTTTCTTTGCCAGACGCAAATCCTGACGCTGTTCGGGCGCGTCGGCACGGTCGATAACCAACCCGCCGTCAATTACCTTGAGGACGAACCCGACGCCGGGCTTGTAAACGCGTTTGAGGACATCTCGTCCGTGCTTGAGAGACATTTTCAGTACCTGTACGACAAAATTAAGTGAGCGCGCCGCAAAAAACGCCCCCGACGTCTGTCGGGGGCGTTCGCCTGTTTTAGTTACCAAGTGCCTAATCGCTTTTGAACATGACGGAACACGTTGGACAGTCCGAAATTGATGATGAAGTACGTCAGCGCGACGATGCCGTAGAGGATAAAGACCTGATTCACGCGGTAATACCGCCCCATCAGGATCGTCGCCTTGCCGGTCAGTTCCTGAATCGCGACGACGGACCAGAGGAAACTCGTGTCCTTGACGACGGTGATAAACTGCGACACGAGCGTCGGAATAATCTTGCGGAATGCCTGCGGCAGAATGATATAACGCAGAACCTGCCACGCGTTGAAACCCTGAGACCGCGCCGCCTCAATCTGGCCGTGTCCGATGGAATTCAGCCCTCCGCGCACAATCTCGCCGATCGCCGCCGAGGTGAACAGCGTGAACGCCGTGATGCCCGCCTGCGTGGACTTCATACGCAGCACGAGGAACACGACGAAAATCCACAAAAGGTTCGGGATATTGCGCACAATCTCGATGTAAACGGCCGCAACAGCTTTGAGCGGCAGGATTTTTGAGTTGCGCATTACGCCGAGTACGCAGCCGATAATCGTCGAAAGAATGAGCGAGATGGCGGAGATGTACAGCGTCATTCTCAGCCCGACGAGCAGGAACTTCATATTGTTCGGGGTAAAAATATCAGCCATTCACAGCACCTCCGTGGACTTTGTTTTCAAGGTGCGTGGCGAGCT
This sequence comes from Oscillospiraceae bacterium, assembly GCA_031261745.1. Classification (GTDB taxonomy): domain Bacteria; phylum Bacillota; class Clostridia; order Oscillospirales; family Oscillospiraceae; genus JAIRRO01. The sequence goes on along the minus strand of JAISJC010000086.1, from coordinate 2,882 downwards.
TCGCCAGCGGGAAGCAGATAACGAAATACAGGATTCCCGCCGCGACGAACGCGGGTCCGTAGTATTGGTTCCAGCCGCTCCACGATTTCGCCGTGAACATAATGTCCGCGCCGGAGATAATCGCGACGACCGACGTGTTTTTTATCAGGTTTACCGCCTGATTTGTGAGCGGCGGAAGCATAACGCGAACCGCCTGCGGCAGAATGATTTCGAGCATAACCTGCGTGTACGTGAAGCCCTGCGAGAGTCCGGCTTCAAGCTGACCGCGGGAAACGGAGCCGATACCCGCGCGTACGACCTCGGTGATATACGCGCCGTGGTAAAGCCCGACGCCGATAATGCCGATTGTCGTGACGGAGAGTTTCAGTCCGAAGATTAACGGCAAGCCGTTATAGAGGAAGAACACCTGAATCAGCAGAGGCGTGTTCTGAAAAAACTCGACATAAACGCGGGAGATTGCGCGAAAAGGCGCGAACTGAACTTCGCATAAAAGCCCGAAAATAATGCCGAGAACGAGCGCGAGCGCGAGTGCCGCAACGGAGAGAAGGAAAGTGTAACCGAATCCGCGGAAGAACTGCGGCAAATCTGCAAACAGTGCCTCCCACTTAAACCACGCAAACGGTCCCATATGCGGTTACCCCCTTTCTGCGCGTCGACCTCCCCCGCAGAGCGGGGGAGGCGCGCCGTTTTTGCTTAATTATTTATCCAGACCCCACTCGGAGATGAGCGCGTCGAGTGTGCCGTCGCCCAGCGACGTCGTGATGTAGTCTTCGAGATACGCCGCGAGATCCGTGTTAGCGAGCTTCGTAGCGATGCCGTATTCCTGCGGCTTGAAGGTCTCGTCGATGATTTCCGTGTCGTCGCCGATGTAACCGAGCAGAATCGACTTGTCAACGGAGAACGCGTCAACGCGGCCTGACATCAGCGCGGCGTTGATTTCCGGATAGCTACCGAATTCAAGGAAGCTGATCTTGATGCCCAGCTCGGCGGCCTTTTCCTCGATTGCGGCCTTCGTCGTCGCGGACTGCGCCACGCCTACGGTCTTGCCGTCAAGGTCAGAGATTTTCGTCGCGCCGAGGTCTTTCTTCACGAGGAAGCCGATGGCGTCCTGGAAATACGCGGTCGTGAAGTTGTACGACAGTTTGCGCTCTTCGGTGATGGTGAACGTCGCGATGATGGCGTCAACCTCGTTATTGTCGAGCAGCGGGCCGCGCGTCTGTGCGGTAACGGCCGTGAACTCAACGGCATTCTCGTCGCCGATGATTTTCTTCGCGATGGCGCGCGCGAGGTCGGCTTCAAGGCCTTCCTGCTCGCCCGTGTCCGGATTCTGGAATCCGTACTTCGGCACGTCAACCTTGACGCCTACGCGGAAAACGCCGCGGTCTTTGATCGCCTGAACGCCGGCGGGCAGGACTTCCGGAGCGTCCGGTTCCGCCGCGTCGTCGGGTGCCGCAGCATCTGAGACGGGGGGCGTCGGGTCGCTCGCCGCGGGTGTTTCCTTTGCCGCGCAGGCGAACAGCGACAGCGCAAGCACAGCGACAAGCAGCAGGGAAAGTAACTTTTTCATTTATGTATCTCTCCTTTTTGATATTTATATCACATCTGTCGATGTTGATACCGTCAATTGCTTCGCAGAATTTTACTCAAAAACAGCTTCGTTCTGTCGTGTTCGGGGCTCTGGAAGAAATGCTGCGGCGTACCCTCCTCGACGATTTCTCCGTTGTCCATAAAGATTACGCGGTCCGCGACCTGCTTCGCGAAGCCCATCTCGTGCGTGACGACGACCATCGTGATGTTCTCCTGCGACAGCCCGATCATAACGTCGAGAACCTCCTGAATCATCTCCGGATCCAGCGCGGAGGTCGGCTCGTCGAATAAAATGATGTTCGGGTGCATATTCAGGGCGCGCGCAATCGCGACGCGCTGCTTCTGCCCGCCGGAGAGCTGCGCCGGGTGCGCGCTCGCCTTTTCGGCAAGCCCGACGCGTTCGAGATATTTCATTCCCGACGCCTCAGCCGCCTTGCGGTCAATTTTCTGCACCTTAATCGGCGCGAGCGTCAGGTTTTCAAGTACGGTCTTGTGCGGGTAGAGGTTGAACTCCTGAAACACCATCGCGATGTCCTGCCGCACCTTGTTAATCGGGGCTTTGGGGTGCGTGATGTCAACACCGTCGATGATGACGGTGCCGCTCGTCGGCTTTTCGAGGTGGTTCATACAGCGAATCAGCGTCGACTTCCCGCTGCCCGAAGGCCCGATGACGACGACCTTTTCGCCCGACTTAACGTGCAGATTTATGCCCTTTAATACCTCGTGCTTGCCGAAGTGCTTATGCAAATCCTTGACTTGTATCACAGGCTACTACTCCTTAATAATGCGCATTTGGTTTATAATAACACAGTTTATCGCGAAACACAACCATAAATTTTGTATAAAAATTCGCAAGAATTTTGCGCACAAAAAAGTGAAATGCGTTGCGAGTATTTACGCGTAAAACGACGAAATTGAGAGATAATTTGAGATTGAGAACCGCACAGCATAAATTACGCAAACAAAGTGTTGACACAAGTAAAACTTTGTGGTATAAATGTATTCCCGTTAATTAACAATGAATTTCAAAGGAGAATATAAATGTCAACCTCAACTACACTTGCCAAGCGGGAAACCGTCGAGCGCAAATGGTACGTGCTTGACGCCGCGGGCGTTCCGCTTGGGCGCACGGCCGCGCAAGCCGCCGTTCTTCTGCGCGGGAAGCACAAGCCCGATTTCACGCCGAACGTCGATTGCGGCGATTTCGTCATCATCATCAACGCCGCGGACGCGGTGCTGACCGGCGACAAGCTCCGCCAAAAGTATTACCGCCGCCACAGCGGCTGGGTCGGCGG
>JAISJC010000076.1 GCA_031261745.1 Oscillospiraceae bacterium | reverse complement strand
TGCCGCGCCAGCGGCACACCACAGCCGCGCGCGACGGCGAGCCCCGCCGACGCGCACCGAGCCCGCAGGGCGCGGGGCACACGCGAAGCGGGGGCGAAGCGGCGACACGTCACCTGTTTTTTCTGCGCCTGTCTGCACATTCGGCGACGCAGAGAAATGACCTCGAGTTTGCAGAGCACATTCAGCTTACGCGAGGACGCACGTCGACATGATTCGCTTTTTCCGCGTCAAACCTTGACTTTCCCACTTTTGTTCTGTACAATGTTTTATTAGCTTGTACTATATTTATTTTGAATGGATTGAGTTTATGCGAAAATATGCCCTCGCGTCGGCGGTTCTCGCGACGGTGGCGGGTGCGTTTGGCTACGTACTCCGCTGGAGCGAGCTGTCGCGCGCCTTTGAGCCCGACACAGGTCTGCCCTTTGCGGGCGCCGCGTCAACGCGCGCGCTCATTTTTTACACGCTGTTCGTGCTCGCCGCGGCGCTCGCCGTGTCAATAGTCGTCAGGAAGCGTTTTTCCGCCGCTCCGACATATCGCGGGGCGTTCGCGCCGGCGAACACGACGTATCTCGTGTTCTCCGGGCTGATTTGCGCCGCGCTGCTCGCGTCGGCGTTCGTCGTATTCGCCCGCTCGCGCGGCACCGATATCGCGCGGGGACAGACTGCCGTCGCGGCGTTCACCGCCGTGTCCGGGCTCTCGATTTTCGGCCTCGCCTTTGAGGCGTACAGGGGGCGCGACTTCAAGGCGTCGCTCCTGTACACCGTCGTGCCGGAGCTTTTTCTGACGTTCTGGCTCCTGCTGCTGTACCGCCGCAACCAGACGAATCCCGTGCGGCTTCTGTACGTGTTCCAGTGCCTCGCCGTCGCGGCGTCGGCGCTCGCGTTCTACTTCACGACGAGCTATGTGTACGGCCGCCCCGCGCCAGCGCGCGTCGTGTTTACGCACTCCGCCGCGATATTTCTGCTCGCCGTCGCGTCGGCCGACCCGCTTCCGGCGGAACAGCGCGCGGTGTTTCTGTCCCTGCTCGTGTTCTTCGCCGTAAGCCTCGCGCGCTTCGTGCAGAACCTCACCCCGCGCTATCCGCGCCCACCGCGCCACTTGAAAGGCCGCAAACCGGAAACAGAACCGGAGCCGGAGCCGGAGGATTAGTATTGAAATTTTGAGGAGAAAACGAATTTTATGGCGTTTGATTATAAAAAGGAATACAAGGAATTTTTTGCACCGCCCGTAGCCCCCGGCATTATCGCTGTTCCGCCGATGAATTTCTTGGCTGTAAACGGGCAGGGCGATCCTAATGAGGAAAACGGAGAATACAGTCAAGCGCTTGGACTTTTATATGGCGTGGCATATACTATAAAAATGAGCTATAAAGGTGCACACAAGTTGGAGGGGTTCTTTGAGTATGTCGTCCCGCCCTTGGAAGGATTTTGGCGGCAGAACGGCACGGAAAGCATTGACTATGCCCACAAGCAGCGTTTCAATTGGATTGCCTTAATTAGGTTGCCGGATTTTGTCGCAACAAATGATTTTGATTGGGCGATAGAAGACGCAACTCGAAAAAAGAAAATGGATTTTTCCAAAGTCAAATTTTTGCCATACGACGAGGGCTTGTGCGTGCAGTGTATGCACGTTGGTTCGTATGATGATGAACCGGCGACAATCGCCGCAATGAGCGATTTTGCGCACGCAAACGGATATGTAATTGACATTACGGAAAGTCGCTACCATCATGAGATTTATTTGAATGACCCTCGAAAAACGGAGAGTCTCGAATTGAAAACAGTAATACGGCATCCGATAAAAAGCGCGAATTGAACGACAAATTCCGGTTTGAAATAATAAATATTAGAAAAGGGTACGGCAAAATGCCGTACCCTTTTTTCCCGTCTATCTCCCCGCCGCTTTTTCCACCATTCTCTGGTGCGCCGGGTCGGGCTTGCCGTCCACGTGACGTATGCAGTTGGCGAAATACAGGTCAAAATGCCCGTCAAAGCCGTTGTTCATGATATACGAGATATCGTGCGGATAAAACGACATCGACGCCGCGATCCTCCGCCCGTCGCACGTGACGATTACCGCGCGCGGATTCCACGTGTAGCCGCCGAAAACCGACTTCGCCGCCGCAGTGTCCGCGGCTGTTTTCGGCTCGCAGTCGGCGTGACCGGCTCCGACGGTGCGCACAATCTCAAACGCTTTGCCCGTGTCAAAATCCGTCACCATGACGGTCTTGTTGATCGGCACGACGTACCGCGCCTGCGTCCACCAGTCGAGGTATTCGCCGAATTTCGCGCCCGGCGTCGGCTGCACGGGTATCGTGTACTTCGCAATTTTCAGCTTCTGCCCGAGGTTGAGCACGGACGAGGAATTCAGTCCGTTGTCGCTCAAAAGCTCCTGCATCGGAAGCCCGAACTTTATCGACACCGTCCAAACCGTGTCCCCGCCCTGCACCGTGTGCGTGACATACGTCTTTACGGCGGGCGGCGGAGGCGGCGGAGGCGGCAGCGGCGGCGCGGGCGCGTTCGCCCTCGCGGGAACCTTTATCGTCGCGCCCGCGTAGATGAGGTCGCCGGAAATCCCGTTCAGCGACCTGATAAACTCGACCTTCGTGCCGAACGCCTCCGCTATTCTGCCGAGCGTGTCGCCCTTTTGAATCACGTAGCTGACGTAGACCTCGCCGCTGCCCGACGCGGGATTCGCGACAATCAGCGTCTGCCCCGCGATAATCAGATCGCTCTTCAATCCGTTCAGCCGCTTGAGCTCCTCCACCGTCGTCGCGTACTTTCTGGAAATGCTCCAGAGCGAGTCGCCGCTCTGAATCCTGTACGTCTCCGCGGCGATAGCCGGGTAGCTCGCCGAGAGCGCTATAAGAACGGCGAGGGCCGCCGTAATCGCGCGTTTTTTCATGGCTCCACCTGCTTTTACAAAGATTTTACGTTCATATTTTCTGTATCGCGGGTGAATATATAAGTGGAAATATATTTTGAGGTGGAGCATGAGACGAATTTTCGCCGCGATACTCGCGGTTTGCGCGCTCGCGCCGTCCGCGCGCGCGTTTGAGAGCCTTACGTACCTGTACGGCGGCAC
>JAISJC010000074.1 GCA_031261745.1 Oscillospiraceae bacterium | reverse complement strand
GCGACGTTCGCGGGGACGTAGATGCCGCCGTACTTCTTCGCGGCGGAGAGGCCGAACGCGTGGTCGTCCTCGTTAATCGTGCCGCCGACGGCGCACAGGCTGTTGTGACAGTTCGTCAGCGCGTAAGGAATCGGGAATTCCGTCATTCCCGACGCGCGGGTGGTCTGGATAATCCCGACGTATGTAATGTCGTGCGAGACGAGCGCGTCGAACTTGATTTTGAGCTTTTGCGCGTCGCCCGCGTTGTGCGCGTTGAGGATTTGATACGCGATTGTTTTGTCGCGCGCCGCCGTCGTTTTTTCGGTTGCCGACGTGAGCTTCCCGCGCGACAGCGTGACGGGTTTGTCTGAAATTTGAATCATTATTGAGGTTCCCCCTACAAATTGTTTGTTATGTACATTACGGCCGCAGCCGCGGCAATCGGCGCGGTGTCGCACCGCAAAATGCGCGGTCCGAGCGTGACGGGGCGCAGTCCGCTCTCGGCGGCAAACGCCGCCTCGGCGGGCGAAAAGCCGCCCTCGGCTCCCGTCATAATCGAAACGCTTTTCGGCGCGGGACCGGCCGCGAAGGTGTCGCGGAGCGTCTGTTTCTGCTCGTTTTCGTAGAAAAACAGCGGTAAATCCGCGGCGTTTGCGGCGGCGGCCGCGCTCTCAAACGAGTCGCAGGCCGAAACCGCGGGGATTATTCCGCGGCCCGACTGCTCCGCCGCGCTTTTCGCGACGGCGTTCAGGCGCGTGAGCTTGTTCGCGAGCGATTTCTTGTCCGGCAGGGCGACGACGCGCTCCGACGGGAACAGGAAGAACGCGGACGCGCCCAGCTCCGTGCATTTTTGGATTGCGAATTCCGCGCGCTCGCCCTTGGAGAATGCGAGAAAAACCGTGAGCGCGACGCTCGGTTCGGTTTCCGACGGCGACGCGGATAAAATCTCCGCGCGGGCGGCGTTCCCGCCGCTCTCAATAAGCCGCACCGCGTAATCCGTGCCGCAGCCGTCGCAGACGGTAAATTCGTCGCCGGCGCGCAGGCGAAGAGCCTTGATGTGCGCCGTATCGTACAGCAGGATTTCCGTCGCGGTAATATCGGATTTGTTCACAAAAAAACGCGGCATAAGCATTATCACCTATTTTACATTATAGCAGGACTTTTTCACCGACGCAAGCCTTGCGGCATATAATGTCACATAATTTTATCTTGGGGAGTGACGCTGATATGGAAAGAAACGCGGGAATAAGCGGTGAAACAATAGGCAGAGAAGAATTCGAGAGCGTATGGGACAGGGTGACCGCGCCGGACGCGCCGTCAGTCGTCGTGCAAGCCGACCCTCCGGCGGCGATTTCGGTTGTGCAGGAGATCGTGAAGCCGCAGACCGTCGCGCCGGTGACGGTCGCGAAACCGGCGGCAAAGCAGCAGACCGCCGCGGCGGCGAAGTCCAACACGGCTCTCGCGCCGCTCGACAGAGCCGCCGAGGCTGCGCGGCTCTGCGAGATTATGGGGCGGTGCGCCCTGACCGCGCGGGAGTGCTGCGCGATTGCGAAACGCTGTAAAGGCCGCGTGCGCGAGGTCTGCAAATGCATTGAGCGGAGCGCGCGGGCGACAATCCGCGACCTCGGCACGCAATATTACATATTGACCGGCGAGTGCTGCTGCCCCGGCTCCGTCTATTCGCCGACGTGCGACACGCGCGAGGCGTTGCGCCGCATCTGCGCGAACGAGGCGGAGACGCGCGAGCTGTGCCTTGAAGCCGCCGGCGACACGCAGTTCCCGTCGCTGGAAACGGCATACGTCCGCGCGGCGCGAAACGCCGCCTGCCGCGAGCGCGCGGCGGAGAATTTACTCGGAAAAATGGGCTGCAACGCGTAAGGGCGGCCATTGGCCGTCCGCGGAAATCGTCCCCTACGGGGGAAATTCCGCGAGGAATTCCTCTCGCGTGTACAGCGCGTTCAGCACGTCCAAAAGCGCGTTTGCGGTCAGCAGACGCGGCAAATCCAACCGCCGCAGCAGCTCCGCGCGGCGGTTCGCCGCGTCCGGCGTGCCGGACAGACCGAGGGCGTACAGGTCATATTTGCTGATGGGGATTGTTTCCGCGTTTGGGGGCGGGACGTCGAGGATGCCGTCCCCTACGAAGGTCGCGCCCGCGTTTTTCAGAGCGTCGAGAATAATTTCCGGCGGCATTCCCTCGACGCCGAGTGTTCCCGCCTTGGACGGCGCGCGCTTGCGCCGCTCCTTGCCGTAAACGTCGGGGATATACGCGTGCTTAATTCCGCCGCCGAGGGCGGCTTTGAGGTGGTTGCGAATCTGAAAACCCGCGCCGTCGCTGTCCGTGAAAACGATTACGCCGCAAGCGTCGTTGAGCCGCCGCAGGAGCGCGAGAAGCCCTGCGTCCGTGTACAGTCCGAAGCCGCGCGTTTCGATAATCGTCGCGTCCACGACCTGCGCGAGCGTGTTTTTGTCGTACCGCCCCTCGACGACGACGGCCTCGCGGATTTTCGGCTTCACAGCGCGGCGAGGCGCAGCAGGAGGTCAATGAGCGTGTCCTCGCCGCCGCCGTCATTGAGCGCGAACGCCGCGTCGCAGCACAGCGCAATCGCGGCCTTGCACTTCGCGATGCTTATTTTCCGCGCCGCCGAGAGCAGATTGCGCGCCTGCCAATCGTAGCGGATTCCCGCGGTTTTCATCAGCTCCGCCGCGCCGCGCCCCTCGTCGAGGTACAGCCGCGCGAGCAGGAGTTGGCGGAGCTTTGCCGTGAGCGAATAGCTGATTCTGTGCGGGGCCTCGCGCATCGCGAACAGCGTCGCGAGGACGCTCGCGGCGGCGCGGAAGTCCCGCGCGGCGACGGCGTCCGTGAATTTGTACAGCTCGACCTCCGGCGTCGTCGTGACGAGCGCGTCAATGTCCGCGCGCGTGACCGTGTCGGACGTCGTGTGCGCGGCGACCTTTTCAATCTCCGAGAGCAGATTTGCCATCAGTCCGCCCGTCAGAAACGCGAGATATTCCGCGTCGGCGGGCGATATCTGCCGCCCCGCGTCCTTGAAGTGGCGGCGAATCCACGGGAGGAGCTTTGATTGCTCCTGCAACTCAAAATTGACGACGAGCGCGAGCTTCGCAAGCTCTTTTACGGCGTTGAGCCGCTTGTCGAGCGTGAAATTCGCGTTGCCGACGAACAGCAGACAGACGTGTTCGGGCAAATCGCGGAGTATCGGCAGCAACTCGTCAAGACCCGTGAAATTGCAGTCCGAAACCTCGACGAGCGTGCGCTCCGCGAAGAACGGGAACGTCTCGACGGCCTCGCGCAGCTCTTCGACGGAGGGCATTTGCTCGTATTTGCTGTAATTAAAGCTCGATTCGCCGTCCGACAGCAGGATTTTCCGCAGGTCGGCGGCGCACCGCTCCAAGAGATAACGCTCCTCGCCGTAAAGGACGTAGAGCCGTCGCGGAGCGGCGGCGGCGATATCGGCGCGGAGCGCGTCGTATTTAATATTTTCTGAGCTTTTTGCCATTTTCAGCCTGCCTTTACGGTGATGTTGCCGAGTAAATCGGTGCGGTAGGTCTTGATTCCGCGCGCGTCAAAGCGTTCGAGAACCTCAGGCGTCGGGTGGCCGTAGGAATTGTCGGCTCCGACGGAGATGAGCGCGATTTCGGGGCGCACCTCGTCAAGTAAATCCGCGGAGCTGGACGTGCGGGAGCCGTGGTGGCCCGCGACGAACAGCTCAATATCGGGTAGATCCGCGTATTCGAGCAGCAGCAGCTCAGTTTTCGCGGGCATATCGCCCGTGATGAGCGCGTCCCAAGTCCGGTCCGTGACGAGAATTGTCAGACACGCCTCGTTGTCGTCGCCGCCGAAGGGCGGGAAAACGGTGACGGAGGCCCCGCCGAACGCGAAGCGCGTCTTGTCCGTAACCGTTATTATATCAGTTCCGCGCGCGTTTGCATAGTCCAAAATCTCCGCCGCGAGGTCCGAGCCGTCGGACGGGGGTACGACGAGCGTCCCGACGCGGACGCGCGTCATCAGCTCGACGACGCCGCCCGCGTGGTCGTAGTGAAAATGCGTGAGAATCAGCAGCTCCACGTCCTCGTCCGCCTCGGCCTGCAAAAACGCGGAGGTGTTCGCGGCGACGGAGGAATACGCGCCGCCGCAGTCGATTACAGCCGTCGCCGCGCCGTCTGAGATTACGAGGGACTGACCCTGACCGACGTCAATCGCGGTGACGGACAGGCCGCCGCGCGGCGTGAACGCGGTCAGCAGGAGCGCGAGACAGAGCGTCAACGCCGTGCCGCAGGCGGGGAAAATAATCTTCCGCATCGGCGAGCGCGCGAGGAAGAACGCCGCGAAAACGGCGTAGGTGTACGCGAGCCACGCGAGAATGTAGACGTTGGACACATAGACGGCGGCGAACGGAATTTTCGCGACGGCGCGCGCCGCGATGAAAATCCAGTCCGCCGGAACGGCGGCGATATACGCGGCGGCGACGCCGACAGGCTCCGCGAGCAGGCCGAGCAGCGCGGCAATCAGGCTGCCGCAGAACGCGAAGGACGCCGCCCAGACCGTGAGCAGGTTCGTAACCGGCGCGAGGAGCGACACATAGCCGAAGTAATACGCAATCAGCGGCATAGAGAAAACGAGCGCACCGACGGACGCGGCGAAAGATTCCGCGACAAAATTATACGCCCGCCGCGGGACGCGGCGGCGCGGCGCGCGGCCGTCGAGGGCGCGTTTTATGCGCGGCGTGACGGTAACAATGCCGAGCGTGGAGAGGAACGAGAGCTGCAAGCTGATTTTCGCGATGAGCAGCGGATTGACGACGAGAATCAGCAGCAGCGAGGCGAGAACGGCGGTGACGCCGTCGCTGCGACGCTTGACGAGCGGCGCGATAAAGACGAAAAACGACATAATCACGGCGCGGCAGACGGGCGGATTGAAGCCCGTGACAGCCATAAACAGGAGAAGCACGGGGATACAGACGATTACGCGCAACCGCCGCCCGCGCGCGAAAAAGCCGAGCATTGACACGAGGAATGAGACGTGCATCCCCGAAACCGACGCGATGTGCGCGATGCCTGACATAGACAGCGCGGTGTAAATCGCCGTGTCGTGCGTCAAATCCTTCGCGTCCGCGATTGTCAGGGCGCGGAGGAACGGCGAGAGCCGCGCGGGGAACACGCGGTTAATGGAGTCGCCTATGGCGGCCGCGATTTTTTCGGGTACGGCAAACGTAAGCTCCGCCGCGTGCGGGGAGATGATAGCGGCGAACGCGAAGCTCCACGCGATACCGGCGATAAACGCGATTACCGCGACCGAGGCGTGGGCGCGGTATTGCCGCGCGAGAATGAGCGCGAGCGCGAGAACGACCGCAAGACCCGCCGCGACATACAGCCGACCGGGCATTGCGAAGTAACCGAACACGAAGCACGCCGCGGCGAACGCCCCCGCGAACAGCGCGAGCGGGCGCGCGACGGACTTCACCGGCGGACTAAGCCTCTTTGGATTTTTCATCTTATTAAACACGACTGCATTTTAACACAAAGCGCAGGCGAGAGCAAGAGGGCGAATGTACGCAAATATTTATTCATTGACATTCAATTTCTCTTTTGATATAGTATAAGACAGTCTATTTACGGAGGAGAACCTATGCCGATTACGGAGATATTGGAGCAAAACGCGCGGCTGTACGGGGCGGAAACCGCGCTCGTCGAAATCAACCCCGAAAAACGCGAAAACCGCCGCGTTACCTGGCGTGAATACGAGCTTGTCGAGCCGTCGCGCGCGCCGCACTACCGCCGCGAAATCACCTGGAGCGTGTTCAATGAGAAGTCGAACCGCCTCGCGAATCTCCTGCTCTCGCGCGGAATCAAAAAGGGCGACAAGGTCGCGATTCTGATGACGAACTGTCTGGAATGGCTGCCGATTTACTTCGGGATTCTCAAAACGGGTGCGCTCGCCGTCCCGCTGAACTTCCGCTACGCGGCCGACGAAATCAGGTATTGCCTCGGCCTCGCGGAGGTGGACACGCTCATCTTCGGAGCTGAATTTATCGGGCGCATTGAGGAGCTTGCGGACGCTCTGCCGCCGGAACTCGCGCTGATTTTCTGCGGAAACGAGGCGTGTCCGAGCTTTGCGGAGGACTACACGGAGCTTGCGGCGAACTCGTCGAGCGTCTCGCCGGCGATTGCGCTGACGGACGACGACTTGGCGGCAATCTATTTCTCGTCGGGGACGACGGGCTTTCCGAAAGCGATTCTGCACAACCACGAGAGCCTTGTCCACGCGTGCAAGGTTGAGCAGGCGCACCACTCGCAGACGCACGACGACGTTTTTCTCTGCATTCCGCCGCTGTACCACACGGGCGCGAAAATGCACTGGTTCGGCTCGTTCCTCGTCGGCGGTAAGGCGGTTTTGCTTAAAGGTACGAACCCCGAATACGTCCTCGACGCGGTGGACAGCGAGAAATGCTCGATTGTCTGGCTATTAGTGCCGTGGGCGCAGGATATTTTGCTCGCGATTGAGCGCGGGGAGATTGTGCTTGCGGATTATCAGAACCTCTCGCAGTGGCGGCTTATGCACATCGGCGCGCAGCCGGTTCCGCAGAGCCTTGTCCGCCGCTGGCTTGAATACTTCCCGAACCACCAGTACGATACGAACTACGGGCTGTCGGAATCCATCGGTCCCGGCTGCGTCCACCTCGGCGTGGAGAATGTGCATAAGGTTGGCGCGATAGGCGTTCCGGGGTACGGCTGGGAGGTCAAAATCGTCGATGAAAAGGGCGAGATTGTCCCGGAGGGCGACGTGGGCGAGCTGTGCGTCAAGGGTCCCGGAGTGATGCTCGAATACTTCAATGACGCAAAGGCGACGGCGGAGAGCCTGCGCGACGGCTGGCTTTTCACCGGCGATATGGCGCGGCGCGACGAGGACGGGTTCATCTTCCTCGTGGACCGCAAAAAGGACGTAATCATCACGGGAGGCGAGAATATTTATCCCGTGCAGATTGAAAATTTCCTCGCGGGTCACCCCGATATCAAGGACGTCGCGGTCATCGGATTGCCGGAGCCGCGCCTCGGCGAGATTACGGCGGCGATTATCGAGGTCAAACCCGGAAAAATACTCAACGAGGACGAGGTTTACGCGTTCTGCCACGAGCTTCCGCGGTACAAGCGTCCGCGCAAGCTGATTTTCGCAAATGTGCCGCGCAACGCCACGGGTAAAATCGAGAAACCCAAGCTGCGCGAAATCTACGGCGCGACCGGCATCGTCGCGGAGCAGACGGAATCATAAAAAACACAGCGGGCGCACGGCGCACGCCGCCGCGCAAGCGGCGTAAATTCGACCGCAGGGAGAATTTCCCGACGGGAGGACTTGTCCGACCGAGGAATAAAATAAAGAGAGGTTTTCATTATGAAAGTAAAACAAACAGAACGCTGGCTGCGTCTCGCATTCGCGACGATTGTGCTGCTGTTCGCGGGAATCATCTACGCGTGGAGCGCGATTCGCTCGCCGTTTGAGGACGCGGCGTTCGGCTGGACGGGAACGCAGCTTGCGCTCAACTACACGATTACCGTCGTGTGCTTCTGCCTCGGCGGCTTTATCGCGGGGCTGCTGACGAACAAGACGAAGCCGCTGCACCGCCTCTGCGCGGGCGCAGTTTTGCTTGGCGGCGGATTTTTCCTCACCTCCCTGCTGACACCGGGCGCGAATATCGCGCGGCTGTATGTTACCTACGGCGTTATGTCGGGCCTAGGCGTCGGCCTCGCGTATACGACGATTATCGGTCTGACCTCCGCTTGGTTCCCCGACAAAAAGGGGCTTTGCTCCGGCGTTATGCTGTTCGGCTTCGGGTTCACGTCGCTGACAATCGGAAACATCGCAAAGGCGTTGCTCAAACCCGAAAGTCTCGGTTGGAGCGCGACGTACAAGCTGATCGCTATCGCGCTTTTCGTCGTGTTCGCGATTGCGGCGTTCGTGATTCGTCCGCCGAAAGCGGGTACGCTCTTCCCCGAAGCGAAAGCCGGCAAGGGCAAAAAGGCCGTCGTAACCGCGGACCGCGATTTCTCGACGAAGGAGATGCTCGGCCGCTCGTCGTTCTGGCGGCTGTTCATTCTGATTACGCTCGTCGCCGCCGTCGGCTCCGCCGCTCTCGCAATCTCGACGAACGTACTCAGGGAGCTTGACCCTGGGACTAACGCAGTGCTGATTTTCACCGTTATCTCCGTGTTCAACGCGCTTGGGCGGTTGATTTCCGGCGCGCTGTTTGACCGCGTGGGCGCGCGGAAAACGCAGTATTTTATCGCGGCGTTCGCGCTTGCCGCGCCGCTGATTGTCGTGATTTCCCTCGTCACGGGGAGCCTTGTCCTCGGCGTTATCGGTCTCGCGCTGTGCATTTTCTCGTACGGGTTCTGCCCGACGATTTCGAGCGTCTTTGTCTCCGGCTTTTACGGCACAAAGAGCTTTTCGCTCAACTTCTCGATTATGAACCTGATTCTGATTCCCGCGCCGTTCGCGCCGACAATCGCGATGTCCATCAAGGGCGAAGGGAGCTTCCTGCTGCCGTTCCTGATTTTCACGGCCCTCGCGCTCGTCGCGGGCGTAATAAATCTCTCGATTAAGAAGGCATAGCAAAATGAAAAAACTACTTTTGGGCAACGACGCGGTTGCGCGCGGGCTTTACGAGGCCGGCGTCGCCGTCGTGTCGAGCTATCCGGGGACACCGAGCACGGAGATTACGGAGGTTTTGGCGACCTACGACGACGTGTATTCGGAGTGGGCTCCGAACGAAAAGGTCGCGCTGGAAACCGCGTTCGGCGCGACGCTCGGCGGACGGCGGGCGTTCTGCGGAATGAAGCACGTCGGGCTGAACGTCGCGGCGGACCCGCTGTTCACAATCGCGTACACGGGCGTGAACGCGGGGCTTGTAATCGGCGTCGCGGACGACCCCGGAATGCACAGCTCGCAGAATGAGCAGGATTCGCGCCACTACGCGATTGCGGCGAAACTGCCTATGCTCGAACCGTCGGACAGCTCGGAGTGCTACGAATTCGCGAAATACGCGTTCGAGCTGTCGGAGCAATTCGACACGGCGGTGCTGCTGCGCATTACGACGCGCGTCGCGCATTCGCAGAGCATCACGGAAACGGGCGAGCGCGTTCTGCCGCCGATAATTCCGTATACGAAGAACATCGCGAAATACGTTATGATGCCGGGCAACGCAAAACGCCGCCACCCGATTGTCGAGGGGCGCACCGCGAAGCTCGTCGAGCTTGCGGAAACGTCGCCGCTCAACCGCGTCGAGCGCGGAACGGGTGCGTCGAATGTCGGAATCATCTGTTCCGGAACGGCGTACCAGTACGTTAAAGAGGTTTTCGGGGATTCCGTTTCCGTGCTGAAACTCGGACTTGTGAATCCGCTGCCCGAAAAGCTGATTGCCGACTTCGCGGACAGCGTGGGGACGCTCTTCGTCGTCGAGGAACTCGACCCGATTATTGAAACGCACGTCAAGGCACTCGGAATCGAGTGTCACGGCAAGGATATTTTCCCGATTTGCGACGAATTTACGCAAAATCTCGTCGCGGATATTCTCGGCGGGCCGTCGAGGACGCCGACCCCTGCAATCGCGGAGGAAATTCCGGCGCGTCCGCCGGTAATGTGCGCAGGCTGTCCGCACCGCGGAATGTTCTATTCGCTCGTGAAAAACGGCGTGACCGTTCTCGGCGACATCGGCTGCTATACGCTCGGCGCGGCGGCACCGCTCACCGCGATTGACACGACCATCTGTATGGGCGCGTCCGTCTCCGGTCTGCACGGCTTCACGCACGC
>JAISJC010000034.1 GCA_031261745.1 Oscillospiraceae bacterium | reverse complement strand
GTAAAGGACACGTCGCTCGCGCGGATTATCGCGCTGCGCGA
This sequence comes from Oscillospiraceae bacterium, assembly GCA_031261745.1. GTDB lineage: Bacteria > Bacillota > Clostridia > Oscillospirales > Oscillospiraceae > JAIRRO01. The sequence continues at coordinate 12,161 of JAISJC010000034.1, read as the reverse complement.
GATTATTATGGAGGCGTATTCGTTCGTCGCCAAGGGGCTGATTGTGCCGCTGTTCTATTCGGGGCTGTTTTTCCTCGCATTCACGGGGATTTTGCAGATTCTGTTCGGGAAGATTGAGAAAAAGCTGGATTATTTCAAATAGGAGAAACGTATGCCAATACTCGAAGTCACGGGAATACGCAAGTCCTTCGGCGGGACCGAGGTTCTGTCGGGCGTGGATTTTTCGCTCGAAAAGGGCGAGGCGTTGTCGATTATCGGCTCGTCGGGCAGCGGGAAAACGACGCTGCTGCGGTGCCTGAATTTCCTCGAAACGCCCGACGCGGGCGTGATTTCCGTCAACGGAAACATCATTTTCGACGCGGGCGACCCGTCCACTAAATCGGAGCGCGAGATTCGGAAAAAGCGTCTCCACTTCGGGCTTGTGTTCCAGAATTTCAACCTCTTCCCGCAGTACACGACGCTGAAAAACGTGACGCTCGCGGCGGAGCTGCTCGCCAGGGAACGCCCCGATTTCAAGGCGAACAGAGAAAACGCCCTCGCCGAAATAACGGCGAAGGCGCGTGATTTGCTCGATTCCGTGGGTCTGTCCGACAAGCTCGCGAGCTATCCGCACGAGCTTTCCGGCGGTCAGCAGCAGCGCGTCGCGATTGCGCGCGCCCTCGCGCTCGAACCCGATATTCTCTGCTTTGACGAGCCGACCTCCGCGCTCGACCCCGAACTCACGGGCGAGGTCCTGCGCGTTATAAAATCCCTCGCCGACAGGCATATGACGATGGTCATCGTCACGCACGAGATGCAGTTCGCGCGCGACGTTTCGGACACGGTGATTTTCATCGACGGCGGCGTAATCGTCGAGCGCGGCGCGCCCGAAGCCGTGTTCGGCAACCCGCAGCACGACCGCACAAAACGCTTCTTAGAGCGGTACAACGGCTAATTACAGCGTCTCGTTCATACTCCCCGTGCGATACCCCAGCAAATCCAGCGACACATATGTAAAGCCCAAATTCTTGAACCGCGTGTACAAATTCTTCCGAATGTCCTTGTCCTCGAAGAGGTGGAATCCGTTCTCGTCGGTTTCAATCCGCGCAACCTCGCCGTGGTGGCGCACGCGCACCTGCTTCAAGCCCAAATCCAACAGCGTCTGCTCCGCTTCGTCAATCTGACGGAGCTTTTCCTTTGTTATCGTCTCGCCGTAGGGGAAGCGCGACGACAGGCACGCAAACGACTGCTTATCCGCAGTGTCGAGCCCCAGCTCACGCGATAATTCGCGGATATCCGCCTTGTACAGCTCCGCCTCGCGCAGGGGCGAGAGCGCGCCCTGCTCCGCGACTGCCTGCAATCCGGGGCGATAATCGCCCTCGTCGTCCATATTCGACCCCTCGCAGACGTAGGCGATATTGTTGACCTTGGCGACCTCCCAAATCTTTGTGAACAGCTCGTTTTTGCACATATAGCAGCGGTTCGTCGGGTTCTCGGAAAAGCCCTCTATCTCCAATTCCTCGCTGTCAACTATGACGTGCATTATCCCCTCGGCGGCGCAGAACGCCTGCGCTTCGCGCAGTTCGCGCTCCGGAAAGCTACACGAGCGCGCCGTGACGGCGATTACGTTGTCGCCGATCGCGTCGTGCGCGGTTTTCAGCAGGAACGTCGAGTCCACGCCGCCGGAAAAGGCGACGACAAGACCGGGCAGCGCGGCGAGGCGGGCTTTGAGCTTTGCGTTCTTTTCTTGTGTTGTCATTTGGGTCAGTCCTTTATTTGAAAATCTTGGTGATATCGAGCTTGTTGTACAGGTCGGAGTAAACCGTATCGTTTTCCATTTCCTGCCGCCACGCCTCAATGTCGGTCTGGAATTGCATTGACGCGAAGTCCTGGCGCACGGAATACGTATATCCCTGCTGCTGCCAGCTTGACGGAACCGCGTCGTAATCCACGGGAATGCGGTAGATGATGTGATAGCCGTAGCTTGTTTGCACGAGGCCGGATACGCCGCCGAAGTCGAGCGCGCGCGTCGCGTCCTCGAATTCCGGAACCATATCGCCGGCGGTGAACAGATATCCGTTCGGGTTCGTCACCATTCCGGGGTCCTCGCCGAATTCCTTGATGAGGTCGTCGAAATACGCGCCGAAGTCCGATACGTCCAACGAGTTAATCTGCGCGAGAACCTCCTCCGCCTTAGCGAGAACCGCGTCGTCGTCCTCCGTGCCGGTCAGGAACAGGATGTGCTTCGCCATAAGCCAGTCGGCGTCTGCGTTTGCCGCCGCGACCTCCGCGTCGGAAATCTTCGACGCGCCTTCGCCGTAAACGGCTGCGAACGCGTTGTCATACAGATAGCTGATGCCGGAGAGGTACGCGTAAACTTCGCCGGACATACGGTGGGCTTTCAGCTCCGTTTCAAACGCCTCCGCACCGCCGTACTGCTCCTCCGCGCGCTCGCGGTCGAACGCGATGGACGCGAGGTCGTCGTCCGTAAGCGAAACGCCGGTCAGAGTCGCGCCGTACTCGATTGTCTTGTAGGTCAGAACGCCGTCGAGCGCGCGCGTCGTGACCTGCTCCTTATAGCTCAGGCCCTCCTCGTCGCTCCATCCGGGGAAAGTCCCCGACCCCGACATATTTATCACTTCGTCAACGGACGCCGCGAGGAAATAGTACAGCAGATCCCACGTCACTTCGCTGTCTCCCGCCGTTATCATCACGTCGTCCGGCTTGTACGCCGCGTAGGCCGCGTCGAAATCAATTCCGGTGCCGTTGCCGGCTGCGGTTTTGTCGCCGTTGCCGATAGTTTCGGTCTTATCACACGAGGCGGCAAACGCCGCCGCCATTGCAATGCAGAGAATAAGCGCGAGAATTTTCCTGAGTTTCATTGTGTTTTTACTTCCTTATAATAGTTTTACGCGGTTTATTCGTCGTCCTCCGGAATTTCGCCGGCGGATACACGCTCCAATTTGTGCGCGCGCTGGTATTCCGTCATCTTCTCGTCCGCGCGGGCGAGCAGTTCGCTCGGTGAGGCCTCATTCATCTCGTCCACGACGACGACGCCGTAGCTCATCGTGTGGAAATACAGCGAATCCGGATCGTCGTCGCGCTTGCGGAGCCGCGTACGCAGGGATTCGAGGTGTTCGTTCGCGCGGTTTTCGTCCCACCCCTCGGCGAGAAGCATAAATTCGTCTCCGCCGAGGCGGCAAATCGTGATGTCCGGCGAGAAGCCGCGCAGCACGGCCGTGACGGAGAGGATGTACTTGTTGCCCTCCGCCTGACCGAATTTATCGTTGACGTATTTGAGGTTGTCGATGTCCGCGAAGCACAGCATAAACGAGCGTCTCTCCTCGACCCACTGACTCAGCAGCCGCATTCCGTGGTGGCGGTTATACTGCCGCGTTAGCGAGTCACGGTAAGCGGTGTTCTCCTTTTCGCGCAGGTGTTCGTGTTCGGCGGTGATGTCCGTCAGCGCGAAGGCGACGGCAGCCCTCTCGCGCCAGACGAGCGGGCGCACCATAGCGGAGAAATACTGCGCGATGCCGTTGTCCGAAAGCTCGAATTCCACCGTGCGGCTCGTCTGCTCGTTCTCCATCTCGGAGACGCGCGCGGAAATCCAGCGTTTCAACGGCGCGACGAAGTCCCCGTCCGCGAGGATATTGAGCGCGGGGAAGTTTGAGAACAGCAGCTCGCCCGTCTCGCGGTCAACAATCGCGACCCACTTCGCGCTGTCGCGCGCGATAATCTCAAAAAAGTCGTTCGACTGTTCCAGCGCGCGCGTCTTTTGGCGCGAACGCTCAATCTCCTGTTTCAGCGCGGTCTGACGCTGTTCCAGCTGCTTCGTCATCGCGTTGAACGCCGTCGCGAAGCCGCCGAGATAGTCGATGTGCTGGCAATAGTCGCCCTTGGCGACCTGCTCCGCCTGCCACGTCATATGTTTGAGCGTGGAATGCAACGCCCTCAGCGGCGCGGCAACCTCGTTCTCAATCGACGGCAACGGGCAGGACAGCTCCCCCTGGGCGAGGAACTTCGCAAACGCGCGCGTCTCCGCCACGCACTCGGCAAAGAATTCCATCCCCTGTCCAAGCTCGACAAAGCCCTCCGGCAACGCGGTCGTGTCGATTTTTGCCCGCGCCGGGTCATAGAGTACGTCGCGCAGGTATTCAAATAAATATTCCGCTACTGCGTCCATATGTCCGTATTCCTTCCGAAACTTAATTAATTTTTACGTATTTGCGCAGCTTCTCCAACACTTCGTCCATATTCAGCGGCTTGCCGATGTGGCTGTCCATTCCGGCTTCAAGGCACCGCTCAATATCCTCTTTGAACACGTTCGCCGTCATCGCGACAATCGGAATCGTGTCCGCGCCCGGCAGTCCTGACGCGCGAATCGCGCGCGTCGCGTCGTACCCGTCGAGGTTCGGCATCTGAACGTCCATAAAGATCAGGTCGTACCCCTCCGGCTCGTACAGGAACTTTTCAAGCGCGTCCTGTCCGTCGGCGGCGCAGTCGATTTCTATTCCCGTGGGTTCCAGCAGCGCGATGACAATCTCGCGGTTGATCTCCACGTCCTCGGCAAGCAGCAGGCGACAGCCGGTGAAGTCGTCGCGCTCCTGCGGGGGCGGCTCCTCCGCGGCCTTGCCGGAGACGCCGAAGCACTTGATCAGCACGTCGTTGATGTCCGAGGCGAAAAACGGCTTCGGCAGGAAGCGGTCAACGCCGGCGGCGTTCGCCTCGTCCTCAATCGTGTTCCACTGCGCGGCGGAAATCATAACGACGACGCTGCGTTCCTCGCCGTGCGACGCCTTTATCCTGCGTGAAAGCTCCATACCGTCCATATCCGGCATCAGCCAGTCCACGAAGCAGACGTCGTAGTCGCCGTTGGCTTTAATCAGCCTGATTGCTTCCGCGCCGGAGCCCGCCGTGTCGCAGCTCGCGCCCATTTTATGCATCATCTCGGCGAAATACTCCCGCACGTCGGGTTCGTCGTCCACGACGAGAATGCTGAGGTTGCCCCAACCCTCCGCCGGGGCCTCCTGCGGCGCGCTGCCCGGTTCCAGTATTGCGGTGAATGAGAACGTCGCGCCCGAACCCGGCGCGGACTCGACCCATATATTGCCGCCCATCATCTCCACAATGTTCTTTGAGATTGCAAGTCCGAGACCCGTTCCGCCGAACTTGCGCGCCGTGTCGGCGTTCGCCTGCGAAAACGAGTGGAACAGCTTAGACTTCTGCTCCTCGGTGACGCCGATGCCCGTGTCGGCGACGGTAATGAGCAGCTCAACGCGCCCGCCGGCGTCGGAGGCAAGCTCCGCGTTGAGGCGTATTTCGCCGTATTCCGGCGTGAATTTGACGGCGTTGGACAGCAGGTTTGCAATGACCTGCGAAAGCCGCTGGTCGTCCCCGCGCAGCGCGTCGGGGATTTTCGGGTCAATGCGGACATTAAATATCTGGTGACGCTCATCGACGCGGAACGTCATTACGTTCACGACCTTCGCGAGCATTTTTTCAAAAACGAAATCCGTAAAGGACAGCTCGAATTTTCCGGCTTCTATTTTGGACAAATCGAGAATATCGTTGATAACGCCCAAAAGGTGCTTGGACGCGTTGTCAATCTTTCCGAGGGCGTAATCCTTCCGGTCGGCGTCCTCTGTTCCGAGGGCTATTGCGGTCATACCGATAATCGCGTTCATCGGCGTGCGCATCTCGTGCGACATATTGGATAGAAATTCGCTCTTCGCGCTTGACGCGGCGACGGCGGCGTCGCGCTCGGCGGTCAGCCGAGCCACCTCGTCAATCAGTTCCTCTTTTGTCACGGCATTCCCACCTCCCGATGTGCGCTTGCAAAAATACAACAATATAATACCCCTAAATCGTCAGAATGTCAATAAATCATTTGTCATATTATTGTAACTTTACTCTACCACTATATTTGGTATAATAAGGGTAGCAAGTTGAGAGGAGAATTTGAATTATGGATGAATTTACGAGGAAGTTCACGCCCGTTGCCGGCGGTGAACAGATACGCACGATCCTTGCGGAGGTTCACGCCGCGCTGGAAGAAAAGGGCTATAACCCGATTAACCAGATCGTCGGCTATCTGCTGAGTGAGGACCCGACTTACATCACGAGCCACCGCAACGCGCGCGGGCTAATCTGCCGCGTGGACCGCGACGAGCTTCTGAGCGAGATGGTTAAGACCTATCTCGGCGTTAAGTAAAGCAGTGAATGCCGCCCTCATTTAGGCAGATGTCAAGGGTATTTCAAAGAATTATTTGAATAATCGTAAAAAAGATTCACAGCTGTGTTTATAAACCACAGCTGTGAATTGCATTTCACTCAATACCAAGCGACAATTCTGTCGCATAAAATTTTCATTGCTTTTTGTGTTCCGCTATGTTATACTGTACAATATATAGTCGTTTTCATTTTAATACAAGTGGATAGTTCTGCAAACATTTCAACAGAAGAGGGAAAAAAGATGTACATTGAGCTTATAAATGAAATATTTGAAAGCGCGCCACTTGGCTTTGTGTCCGCCACAAATCGATTGGTTGATTATATTGATTCGATTGATAACCTTCTGGAACTTATACAGCAAATCGGCACAATTCCCGAATCAATTGACCACGATTCTACCGAAGAAAAACTTTTTGCAAAAGCGTCTGACGCTGTTCTTTCGAGAGCGTTTAGAGAATTAGGGTTGAGGTCAACTGTTATCGCAGAGCGAGCAGATGCGGCTGATGTGATTGCCACTTCACCTATATTCGGGTATACACTCGTTGCTGATGCAAAAGCATTTAGAATGAGTCGTACGGCAAAGAACCAAAAGGATTTCAAAGTTACCGCGCTATCGGGTTGGAGAAAAGATTCTGATTATGCTGTACTTTGTTCGCCGTACTTCCAATATCCAAGAGCCAGAAGTCAGATTTATGAACAAGCAACCACTCACAACGTGGCACTCCTAAGTTGGGAACATCTCGCGTTTTTACTAAAACATAATATCAAAGAGAGCGAAGAACTAAGTCTCGCGCCAATATGGAACTTCTGTGAGAATTACTCGCATTCCGTTGTGGTTGCCGAAAGCAAACGCTGCTTTATTCCGGAATACAGTGATTTCATTGTAAATCAGATAGGTTGTAATTACGGCGATTTCTCAACGCTGATTGAATGTCAAATTGAGATTATCAAGGCAAGAGGCGGTATTGAATGTGGGTATTGGGAACAACAGAAAGCTGAAATTCTATCGTTCACTCGTGAAAAAGCTATATCAGAACTGATAAAATCCAGGAAAATCGATGAAAAGATTGTGCAAATTGAATCATATATAAGAGGATTGCGAAATGCTTGACAAAATAATAGTAGGCGATTCCATTGCTTTAATAAAAGAATTTCCGGATAAGTTTGTACACGCTATTATTTCCGATATACCTTATGGTATTTGCTATGATGACTGGGATATTATACATAACAATACGAATACCGCTCTTGGAGGTGCATCAGTAGCCCAAACGGAAGCCGGTAATGTCTTCAAGCGGAGAGGTAAACCCTTAAACGGATGGAGCAACTCTGATAAAAAAATACCGTTGGAGTATCAGCAGTGGTGTGAAACGTGGGCACCTGATTGGTTGAGAGTTTTGAAACCGGGTGGTTCTTGTTTTATATTTGCCGGTAGACGCTATGCGCATAGGTGCATTTCTGCATTAGAGAACTGCGGGTTTACATTCAAGGATATGCTCGCGTGGGAGAAAGAAACTGCACCCCACAGAGCACAGAGAGTGTCCGAGATTTATAAGCGCAGAGGTGATGAAGAATCAGAGCGGAAGTGGAGTGGGTGGCGGGTTGCCAATCTTCGTCCTCTGTTTGAACCTGTTCTGTGGTTCCAAAAGCCATACAAAACCGGTGCGACACTGGCTGATAACATCTTGAATTATGAAGTCGGGGCTTGGAATGAAGAAGCTATGTCTGAGTACAACGGCCGAAACAATTTTTTGGATGAGATAACCCAATCAAATATTATTCGCATTGCTACTGAGAAAAGTGACAGAGGTTTACACGAGACACAAAAACCGTTAAAACTTATGGAGTTGTTGGTGTCGTTAGTGACTACCAAAGGTGCTGTTGTGCTTGACCCCTTTGCCGGTTCCGGAACCACTTGTGTCGCTGCTAAAAATCTTGGTCGCCATTATATAGGGATTGAAATTAATGAGAAATTTGCGCAGATAGCCGACGAGCGATTATCACAAACTCAAATGTGCCGCCCCGATAACGACGAGTGTAATAATCGTGATTTCAAAAATAATGATGCGCATTACAATATTCAATTACGTTTGGATAGTATCGTAGGTTAATACTTCCAAGTGAAATTTGTACCATCACGTCTAAATGCCAGGCATATATTGTCAAGCATTATCCCATAGGAGAATGTGCCATTATATCGGTATCCAATTTCTCGATAAGCATCTGAGGTATCCTTTGACTTGTACATAGCAGACAAGTATGTTTCCGTCAATTTCCACGCGCAAATTTCAATACTGCCGCGGGCAGTCATTGCGTATAGCAGATGCCTAATCCACACGAATTTAATATGTGCTATGCGCTTGCTATGACCATAGTAGGCGTGATTAAAATATGACAAAATGGATGCTATCCCAACTTGACAACATCCAATCGTATAGTTCTTCATTTTGAAACGAAACAGTCGGCAAAGAACCGCACCGGTTATAGTTAGTATATTCTCAGCGGTTCTGTGAAATATGGTTCTATATGTGGTTTCAATTTTCATTATACCCAGCAACAAATCTTCCGGAATGCCTTGCCTGATTGCCGTTATGCGAGCAAGCGTAATTAATCGCTTAGTCATCGTCCGTGGTTAGTGCTATTATTTGATCGATATACTCTATATTTTTCGATTCTGTCTGCTGTTCAAGAATAAAATCATACAAACCCGCTAACTCATTTTGTAGGGTAAGGTCATTGTTTAATTCAAGTATTTTCCCGTGTGCATTTTGTACTGCTATTATAAAGTATTTGTCAGCCTGTTTAGTAAAACGAAGCAGATAGACATTACCTTGCTCAATCGTGGCAAACAGTGAACTGTATTCCTCGATTATAGGGTTATTGCCCTTAGCGTAAATATAACGATTATATTCAATTAAATAAGATTCAAAATTATTGTTGCCTAACGAAGAACCGAGTGCTTTTGAAATCGGTAACCACGAGAGTTTACCGCTATTTGTAAGTTTGCGAAGCGACGCAATCAGCGCCTCATATTTCTCACTAATTGTCATAGTAGATAACCTCTTTCATTATAGCTTTATTTTCAGAAATTAGCAGTTTTAGTGTCCCGTCAAATCTCTCTTGATATTTGTCTGTTTCCAGTACGGCGAGTGTTTTGAAGCGATTGTATAATTCAGTGACTTTGAAAGTGTTCGCATCGTCAACAATGGCTGTTATTTGATTTCGGAGACAAACTATTTCATATAGTTCAGGTGTAACCTTGTAGATAACACTGGCAATCGCACTATCATCATTTTGCCCAAGCATAGTTTCCAACTTTTCTAAATCCGAAAGCACGGAGGCGTTGCGGCTGTTGAGCTTTTTTATATTATCTTCGTTTTTATGCTTGTTTTTCTGTTCCAACAGGACACCATCGACCTTTTTCACCAATCGTAGTGAAATTATACTGATTAATAATCCAATTGCACTTAATAATGTTTCAAAAGCACCAATCACTAACGATAACACTTCCATCATATGCACCTCGCGTCGGATTATACACCTTTTTCTGTAATTTGTCAAATATTTTTCGAATAAATATAAAGTGAGTATTGGTGTCCATTTAGTATTTATCGAAGTGGAGATTCTTTGTTTATGCCTTCGTCATCCACTAAACCTCTATTCCCTGCGCCCGTTTCCTTGTCGGCGCCGCCCGTTCTCCCGCCAATAGCTTCTCGACGTTCCGCCGTATGACCTCGACCTCTTTGACCTCGGATTTAATCGCGCAGTAATCGCGGTACAGCGCGGCTCGTTCGGCGGTTTTCGCGTCGCGCTCCGATTTCCACGCCGCAATCGGCGGCAACTTTTTCGGGTCGAACCGCGACTGCAAAACGGCTTTCAAATATTGCTCTGCGGCGGCGTACTCAAACAATTCATTGCGGTGTTCGCTGTGGAAATCGTTCGCGGCGTCGAGAGCCTTTTGCGCTCTCTTTTTTGCCCCGAAGCCCGTCACGTCTTTCAGCGTTTTGTACTGCGAATACAGTGCGTTGTATTGTCCGTAAACCTTGCGATTGCGTTTGAAGTTTTCGGCGTGCAGGAGATGCTCGTCGAGCGTCTTTATTCTGCGCTCAATCGGCTTCATCTTGTCGTTGAGGGCGAATGTTTCATCGTGCAATTCTCCCAACTTGCCCATCAGTTGCGGCAATTCAAAAATGTGGTTTTCTTGCAAAAAAACGAGCATTTTTGCGGCGGTTTTGAGGTCTGCAATTCGCTCCCAACGCGCTTTGTGTTTGCTCCCGCCGAGGACTGCGGAGAATATGCTTTGCAGATTAGGCGGCGCGTTTTCGGTTTCCCGCGCGAGCCAGACTTTCAGTTTGGTAATCCGCGCGCGTGTCTGTCGGATTTCACGGTTGCTAATTGCAATCTCGCGATTATGGTTGCCGCGCTCCGTGCGGATTCCCCGCCGTTCAAGCTGTGTTGCCGTCGTTCCCAAATGGATAGTTGGGATTTGCTCTATGCCCTGCCGGGCGTAGCTACGGTGGTCAAGCACATTGTCCTCGGTCAATATTCCCGCCAACCGCAATGCTCCGTTCACGTATGCCGCCCAAGCCTTGCGCCAGTCCTCGGCTTTCGTCTGCTCATTCCAGTCGGTCGTGGGAATGGAATTGCACTTGTACTGACGCTTTTTCTTGTCGTAGATTTTCTCGCCGTTTTCATCAAGCAGATATTCCTTGCGCTGTTTCACGCCCCAACTTCCGTCCGCGTTGAACGGTCGCATTGTCAAGAGGACGTGCGCGTGTGGGTTGCCGTCGTTCTTGTCGTGAACGCAAACGTCCGCGCACATTCCCGCCGACACAAAGGTTTCCTTGACGAACCTGCGGACGAGCGAAATGTTTTGCTCGCGTGTCAGTTCAATCGGCAGCGCGAGTTCAATTTCACGCGCGAGCTGCGCGTTTCCGTTTTTCTCGACGCTTTCAACCGCGTTCCATAACGTCGCGCGGTCTGCATATTCGCGCGGCGCGTGTTCGGGCAACAGGATTTCCGTATGTACGATTCCGCGCTTGCGCGTATAGTCGTGTAGCATACCGTCGTAGTCGTTCGTAATCTTCTCGCCCGCACGGTACGCGGCGGCGGCAACGGCGGATTTGCCCTTGCCTCGGCTTGTAATCTTTATACTGCAATGGTAAATCGCCATTCGTCAACCCTCCTTTACGTCGTAATTTTTGAACCGATAGGTCCAAAACGCTGTCTGCAAGACCGCACATACCACAGAATGTGGTATATAAGTGCGCCCTCTCTCCAAAAAAAGAGAGGGAGGGGAGCGTTTAGCCCCCGACCCTCTCCGCGTTCTGCGCGTCCTCTGTTTTGTTCTGCGCCGCAATTAGTTTCAGCATTTCGAGCGCGTCCGGCGTTGCGAGCGCAATCTCCAAAATGTCCTTAATTTGCGCGCCTGTGAGCGTTTCCGAGTTCGCAATCAGGCTTTCGAGTAACGCCCCGCGCTCGCACAATCGGTGCGTGCGCTCCTTTTTCGTGCGGTCTTTCTCCGTTCGTAGTATCTCCTTGACGCGGTTCTCGCGCTGTCGGATTTCCTCTTGGATTTCCGCTATTCTCTCACTTGCAGATTTTCTCATTTGTAATTATCCTCCGTATTTCTGTTTTGAATTTTGGGCGCAAAAAACCGCGCGACTGCATTTCTGCAATCGCGCGGCTTATTCGTCCTTTTACGCAACTTCCCGTTGCGGTTTCTTTTGTTTCGCCCTGTGCTTCGCGTACCAACGCCGATTGTATTCGCGCTGTTTTTCGCACTTCGCTTTGTGCACTTCCTCGGCTTCGCGCTCCTCTTGCGTCGGTTCCGCGAGCGACTGCGGCACCTCGAATTTCCCGATGTAGTTGAGGTACACGTCCACCTCCTGCTCGCGGTGTCCGCTCGACTTGTCCGGCGCGTGGACGCAGATTTTCGAGATAAATTC
>JAISJC010000007.1 GCA_031261745.1 Oscillospiraceae bacterium | reverse complement strand
GTGATACTATAAAAAATCTTGGTAGGTATATTTCGCGCCATTGATTAATATTTCGTAGTCATTAAGGCTTAGGTTTTCAACATATGCATAATATTGAAAGTATTTGCTCCCGTCTTTTTCTCCCTCCTCAATGCAGATAAATTCCGAACTGTAATTATCTGAAATTTCAATGGTATTTGTAGAAAATGATTTCCAAATCATTAAGTAGAAGTCACTTGTTTTTTTCACGTGATAGATAACTATATTGTATAGCTCATCCGATTTTTCTTTTGATTTTGCACTATAATTTTCAGTACTGAATCTGGGATATACATCAAGGTTATAACCGCGCTCGGTTCTTGGGTATATTGTCGGCGCACTTGTTTTTGTGTCTGAATACAATATCATTGCCGAGCGTTTACCTCCAATTACAGCATTTATATCCCCTTTTCTATTATATTTGAAAGCTGTTTCTGCCGAATGAAACGCTATCAATTGATTTTCTAACGGAACAAGTGTGGACAGCAAAGCAAAGATAACGCATACAATAAACGCAATACGCGTTTTTCGCTTTTTATTTGCGCGTGAAGATTTTGATATAATCAGCCAGACCGCCAGAAATATAACAGTAAAAATTGACAGTCTAATCCCGTCATACATTGTCATAATCTCACCCCATAAAAGGATCACGCCGCCCGTAACTGTCTCTTCTCCGGCTTCGTGTATTCGGAGCCGCTGCGCTTCGTTATGACGTATAAATCCCTATGTCGCGCTCCTCTTCGGGTCATTCGTTCTGCCTCCGGCTTTTCGTGCTTTTTTACCAAGTATTGCATATTGGCAGTGCTATGTCAAGCAAAATCCCACTTATTGACAGCAGGTATTTCCTATAATAGTGCCCGTATCCTACCGCCGGTTCTGCGGTGCTATCGCCCGCGCGTAGTCCGCCAGCACCTGCGCGCTGTCGGCGAGCAGGCGGACGCACTTGCCGGCGGCGGAATCCGACATTGAGACCTCCGCCGCAGCCGTCTCAGGCAGCTTTATGTCGCCGCAGCCATACAGGTACAGCAGCCCGATGTGGGTGTGTCCCTCGAAAAAGCCGGTGCCGGAGGTGTCACATTCGTTCGGAATCAGGCGCGTGTTGTCAAGAAAAACGAGCTTTGTGCCGACGTGGACCGCGGTTCGTGAGCGAAAGGACTCAAACGCGAAGCGTTCGCCCTTGCCCACGCGACCGCAGGCGAGTATGTCGCAGAGGAAAAATCTTGCGTTTTCGTGAAGATAGATATCGGATTGCGACTTGTAACGGCTGCCCGCAAACGGGATTACGGGCGACGGGAACCAGCACAGCGACGCCCCGTCGCCCACGTCAATCCGCACGCGCTGGCGCGCGCCGGCTCCGCCGTTTGCGTGAAACAGCTTTGCGTAGGACTGCCCGGTCACGGCGGCTTCCGCGCCTTCCGCCACGTCAATCGTGATGTTATACTCGTCGCCGCTGAGCAGACCGGCACTCGCCTGCATAATCATCACCTCGGTGTGATCGTCGCGATAAAACGGTTTTGCGACTTTCAGCGGCGCGGTGAAGCGGCAGTCTGACACGACTGTTCTGCCGGCGTGATTTTCCATTTTGAGATACAGCTCGCTCAACGCAACCCCTCTAAGAGTACGTCGGACTTTATCCAGTCGATAACGTCCTGCACCCCGTCGCACGTCATAAGATTTGTAAACCTGAACGGACGCCCCTCGCGCATACGCTCCGAGTCGCGCGCCATAACGCTCAAATCCGCGCCGACGTACGGGGCGAGATCCGTCTTGTTTATTATGAGCAGGTCGGAGCGCGTCACGCCCGGCCCGCCCTTGCGCGGGATTTTTTCGCCCTGCGCCACGTCGATCACGTATATTGACGCGTCGGCGAGGTCGGGTGAAAACGTCGCCGACAGATTGTCCCCGCCGCTCTCGACAAAAACAATCTGCACGTCCGGAAATTTCGCGGTCAGTGCCTCCACGGCTTCGAGATTCATAGAGCAGTCCTCGCGGATGGCGGTGTGCGGGCAGCCGCCCGTCTCCACGCCGACGATGCGCTCCGCAGGCAGCGCGGAGTTTTTGACGAGGAACTCGGCATCCTCCCGCGTATAAATATCGTTTGTGACGACGCAGATGCTGTATTCCGCGGCCATCTGCCGCGTCAGCCGTTCGATGAGCGCGGTTTTTCCGGAGCCGACGGGCCCGCCGACGCCGATTTTTACGTATGACATTTAAGTACCCTCCTACGACGCATACAGCCTTGTGTACAGCGACTCGTGCTGCATTGCGCGAAGCTCGAATCCCGCGCCGGAGACGCCGAGTTCGTCAATTTCCGTGTGAAGCGCAAGTGCCGCCGCGCCCGATATTCGCACAGCCGCGTCGGCGAGCGCGCCCTGCGCGTCCCCCTGCCTGAGCGGCACGAGCTTCGCCGCGTGATTGACCGCCGCCGCGAGCAAACTGTAACAGTAAATTTCCAGTCCCCGCGCCGTGTCGGCCCCCGTGTCACGTATAAACAGACCCGCCGCGACGGAATAGTGACCGCGGCAGTCGCCGGCGCGAACCAACTCGCCGTAAGCGGCGAGTTCGGGACACGAAAACAGCGGCGTGACGGCTTTTATAAACCGCGAAGCGAGGTGCGCGCTGCCGTCCCTAAGCTCCTTCGGGGCTTTCATCGCGTTGCATACCGCGTCCAGCGCGGCGGCGTCACCGCCGAGGGCGGCGTGTGCCGCAAGTCCCAAATCACCGTACGGGAGAACCGCGAGGAACGACGCGAGATAGTCCGACAGACTCCCGCGGTCGCGCACAATCCCCTTTTGCGTGTACGTCTCCATACCGTTTGACAACGTGTACGCGCCCACGGGAAACAGCGGGTCAAACACTTGGAGCAGCGGCATAAGCTCACTCATTGCCGTGACCGTGCGTATGCCCGTCCGCGTGGGCGTGAGCCTTGACCTCCGTAAAGCCCGTGAACTTCTCATTGACGCGCGAGCAGACAAATCCGAGCCGCGCGAGGTACTCAAAGGTCGGCGCGTCGTACGGGGTTTTTACGTTGTCCTCCGAGATTGAAAGCGGAAGATGGCGGTTCCCAAGCTCAAAGCACACGCGCCCCATCTCCCGCATATCGCGCACTTCGACGCGTATCAGCTCGCAGGGGTTTTGAGACGCGACGACGGCGCGCGTCGCGTCCTCATACAAAACGTCCCCGTCGCGCAGCGGCTCCGTCAGGCGCAGTCCGATCTCCTCGCCAGCGGAGCTTATTTTCTTCATAACCTTGCGGCTTTGCTCAAACCACTCAAAATTCACGGTGTCAACGCGCACGCCGACCGCCGGTGTCGAACCGGAGCCGACTATTTTTTCAATCAGCATAGCTTCACCTTAAAACAAGTAGTATTTGCGCGCCAGCGGCAGCGTCTCTGCTGCGGCGCACGTGACAATCTCGCCGTCCACCGTGACGGTGTATGTCTCCGGGTCAACCGCAATATCTCCCGTGCGGTCATTGAATTTCATATCCGCCTTTGAGATGTTGCGGCAGTTTTTAACCGGCAGGACAATACGATTCAGTCCGAGCCGCGCGGCAATACCGCCGCTCGCCGCTATCCCCGACACGAACGTGACGCACGTGCGGGACTGCGCGAGCGCGGACGCGCCGAACATCTTCGTGTATATCACGGGCTGCGGCGTGGGGATTGAGGCGTTCGCGTCGCCCATTTTTGAGGCGATTATAAACCCGCCCTTTATAATCATTTCAGGCTTTGCCCCGAACAGCGCGGGACGCCAGATGACGAGGTCCGCGAGCTTTCCCGTCTCCACGGAGCCGACGTAATCGGATATGCCGTGCGTGACGGCGGGGTTAATCGTGTATTTCGATACATAGCGTTTCGCGCGGAAATTATCGTTTCGCGCGCTGTCCTCCGGCAGAGAGCCGCGCTGATTTTTCATTTTGCTCGCCGTCTGCCACGTGCGCGTTATAACCTCCCCGACGCGACCCATCGCCTGTGAATCACTGCTCATCATCGAGAAAATGCCCATATCGTGCAGCACATCCTCGGCGGCAATCGTCTCAGGGCGTATGCGGGAATCCGCGAAAGCGACGTCCTCAGGTACGCGGCTGTCGAGGTGGTGACAGACCATAAGCATATCCAGATGTTCGTCAATCGTGTTGCGGGTGAACGGCATCGTCGGATTTGTCGACGACGGCAATATGTTCGGAAAGGCCGCCGCGCGGATTATGTCCGGCGCGTGACCGCCGCCCGCGCCCTCTGTGTGGTAGGTGTGTATTGTTCGCCCGCCGATTGCGGCGAGAGTGTCCTCCACGAAGCCGCCCTCGTTCAGCGTGTCCGTGTGGATCGACACCTGAACGTCGTACTCGTCCGCCACACGCAGCGAGGCGTCTATCGTCGCCGCTGTCGCGCCCCAGTCCTCGTGGATTTTCAGTCCGCACGCGCCCGCCGTCACCTGCTCGCGGAGCGCGTTCAAATTCGCGCTGTTGCCCTTGCCGAGAAAGCCGAGATTCACGGGATAGCCCTCCGCCGCTTCGAGCATTTTTTCGAGGTTGAACCGCCCTGGCGTACACGTCGTCGCGTTTGTGCCGTCGGCGGGACCTGTGCCGCCGCCGAGCATCGTCGTCACGCCGGAGAATAGTGCCGTCTCAATCTGTGTGGGACTGATGAAGTGGATATGCGTGTCAACGCCGCCGGCGGTGACTATCATCCCCTCGCCCGCGATGACCTCCGTACCCGCGCCGATTATAAGCGTGTCCGTCACGCCGTCCATTATATCCGGATTGCCCGCCTTGCCTATACCGACGATTTTTCCGTCCCTGATTCCGATGTCCGCCTTGATGATACCCGTGTAGTCGAGAATCAGCGCGTTTGTTATAACCGTGTCGGGGCATTGTGCGTCCGGTACGTTGCACGACTGCCCCATTCCGTCGCGCAGCGACTTCCCGCCGCCGAATTTCGCCTCGTCGCCGTAGCCCGTCAGGTCGCGCTCAACCTCTATGATTATATCCGTGTCGCCGAGGCGCACGCGGTCGCCAACCGTCGGTCCGAACATATCGGCGTACTGTCGTCTTGTCATTTTGAACACGTCACCGCACCCCCTTGTAACCGAGCGATTTCGCTTTTTTGAGTGCCGCCGCGCGTATATCCCCGTCGTCCAAGCTACCGTTTACGAGCGAATTCAGACCGTAGCCGAACCGTGAGCCGCCGATACTGACGAGCTCGACGGTTCTCGTCTCGCCCGGCTCAAAGCGCGCCGCCGTGCCGGAGGGTATATCGAGCCGCATACCAAACGACGCCTCGCGGTCGAAGTCGAGCATTTTGTTTGTCTCGAAAAAGTGGAAGTGCGAGCCGATTTGAATCGGGCGGTCCGCCGTGTTCGTCACGGTGACGCTTACGGTATCGCGACCGCCGTTTATTACGAGGTCGCCGCCGTCAAGGATAAATTCGCCTGGGGTGAACTTACCCGTTGACTCAATCGGCTCGTGTACGGTGACGAGCTTCGTCCCGTCGTCAAACGTCGCTTCGAGCTGAATTTCGCTGATCATCTCGGCTACGCCGTCAAGAACGTCGTCTGCTTTGAGCAGTTTTTTGCCCTCGCTCATAAGCTCCGTGACGCTGCGCCCGTCCCGCGCGAGCTCCAAAAGCTCGGATGTGATGTACGCAATCGCCTCAGGGTAATTGAGTCGCAGTCCGCGGTTTTTGCGCTCCTTTGCGAGCAGCCCCGCGTAGTGTGTGAGCAGGCGTTCCTGCTCTCTCGGTGTCAAATGCATAAAATCACCTCAGTTTGTCATAATGTTTTGGACGTTTTCGGCGTCCAATTCCATTGTATGCCCTTCGAGAACTATTATTCCTTTTTCCATTACGTATAGATAGTCCGATATGCCCATCACAAAGTCAAGATACTGCTCGACCATCAGCACGGTCACGCCTTTCCACTCGTTTATCCGCCGCACCGCCGCGCCGATGTCCTCAATAACGGAGGGCTGAATCCCCTCCGTCGGCTCGTCGAGGATCAGAATTTTCGGCTCCGTGACGAGGGCGCGCGCGATTGCGAGCTGCTGCTGCTGTCCGCCGGACAGGTCGCCCCCGCGCCGCTTCGCGAATTTCGGAAGCGCGGGGAACAGCTCGTAAATATAGTCCGGAACCTTCGCGCGGCTGCCTATCGCCCGCAGACCCAGCTCCATATTCTCCTGCACTGTCATCTGCGGGAAAATGTCCCGCCCCTGCGGCACATATCCGATTCCGAGCTTCGCGCGGCTGTACGCGGGCATTTTTATCATCTCCCGCCCGTCAAACAGTATGCTGCCGGCGGGCGTTTTAACAAGTCCCATAATGCTCTTTAACGTCGTGCTTTTGCCGACGCCGTTGCGCCCGATGAGGCACACGATTTTGCCGCGTTCCACGCTCATATCCAAGCCGCGCATTATGCGGCTCTCGCCGTAATAGGCGTCCAGTCCCTTTATTTGCAGCATTACCGCTCACCGCCCCGTCCGAGATAAACCGCCTGAACGGTCTTGTCCGCCAATACGTCGCCCACCTGCCCCTCCATAAGCACCTTGCCCTCGTGGAGAACCGTTACCATATCGGCGACCTGCTTTACAAACTCCATATCGTGTTCGACGACGATTACGGAGCATTCTTTTTTTATCTCGCGCAGAATCTCTCCCGTCTTGAACGTCTCGCTCTTGCCCATACCGGCCGCCGGCTCGTCGAGCATAATCAGCTCCGGCTTTTGTACGAGCTGCATCGCGATTTCAAGCCACTGCTTTTCGCCGTGAGCGAGCGTACCCGCCTTGACGTCGCGCCGGTCACGCAGGTCCACGCGCTCCAATATGCGCTCTATGTCCTCAATGTCCGCCTTTGACGGGCGGTGAAAAATCGAGTCGATGACGCCCTTATGTCCCCTCAGCGACAGCACCATATTGTCCATAACCGTGAGGTTCACGAACACGGACGGGACCTGAAACTTGCGCCCGACGCCCTCCGTGACAATGCGGTGTTCCTTCATACCCGTGAGCCGCACGGGAGCGCGCCCCACAGGGAAAAACTGCACCGTGCCGGAGGTCGGCTTTGTCTTTGCGCATATTATGTCGAGCAGCGTCGTTTTGCCCGCGCCGTTCGGTCCTATGAAAAATCGTATCGTGTGGCGTTCCACCGCGATGTCCACCTCTGTCAGCGCGAAAAACCCGTCAAACACGACGGACACGCTGTTGATTTTCAGGACAATGTTCTGCTCAGACTGTGGCATTTTTATTCGCCCCCTTGCTCTTAATGCGGCGCAGCAGCGCGGGAATCTGGTCCTTGAACAGTCCGACGACGCCGCCCTTGAAAAACAGAATCGTTATGCAGAATATCCCGCCGATGATGTACTGCCAAATCTCAACCATATTCCCCGAACTGAGATTGTACTCGCAGAGATTGATTAAAAACGCGCCTATCACCGCGCCGATTATCGTGCCGCGCCCGCCGATCGCAACCCAGATTATCATTGTAATGGAGTAGCTTATCGTCATCTGCGACGGCGTTATGCTGCCGTTAAAGTTCACGAATACCGCCCCGGCAATGCCCGCAAATGCGGCGGAGACGACGTAAATGAAGTTCTTGTACCGTGAAACGCGGTAGCCCGAAAAATACGTCCGGTTCTCGCCGTCGCGGATTGCAATCAGGAGCTTGCCGAATTTCGTCTTAACGAGAAACGACGCGAGCGCGTATATGACGACGAGGACGATGAGCGCGAAATAGAACAGGTGAAACAGATTATCGCGGTTCGCGCCGCCGCGGATTGTGCCGAACACGGATTTTATCTCCGTGATGCCTACGTTGCCGTTTGTGTACGGCGAGAGCGCGATGAAAATCGAGTACACCGCCCACGTAAGTGCCTGCGAAATTATCGAGAAATACACGCCCTTGACACGGTTTTTGAAGATGAAGTACCCGATTACGCCCGCGAGGGCGGCGGGGACGGCGACAATCAAAATCACCGTCATCGGCGCGTTCAGAAACGGTTTCCATATAAGCGGCAGCTGCGAAAGCCCGCCCGTGTGCATAAACTCCGTAATCTGCCCGTTTGTCGCGCGCATTTTGAGGAACATCGCCATAGCGTATCCGCCGAGCGCGAAATACAATCCGTGTCCGAGGCTCAGGATGCCGGTGTAGCCCCAGATCAGGTCAAGCCCGATGGCGACGATGGCGAACGCCATACACTTGCCGAGGAAGATGAGCATACTGCCCTCTACCTTTCCGTTTGTCATCAGCACAGGCATAAGCGCGAGCGCGATTACAATCAGCGCGAATATGATGTGGTTTCCCTGCTTTTTTACAATCTTCAATCCCGTCGCCCCCTATTCGTCCAAGCTGCGGCTGCGGATCGTGAACAGCCCCTGCGGTTTCTTTTGCAGGAATACAATGATGATAACGAGTACAATCGCCTTGGCGATGCTCGATGAGGTGAATCTCTCGATGGCGATGCCGGAAAACCCGATTATGCCGGAGCCGAGAACCGTGCCGAGCAACTTGCCCACGCCGCCGAGTACGACGGCCATAAACGAGTTGACGATGTACGTCTGCCCGACGGTCGAGTCAATCGAGCCGAGCAGCGCGACGGAACAGCCCGCGAGTCCCGCGAGTCCGGAGCCTATGCCGAACGTGATGTTGTCAATGCGGCGTGAGTTTATGCCCATACACTGCGCCATAGGTCTGTTTTGCATAACGGCCCTCATTTGCGAGCCGAAATTCGACTTGTATATGACGAACCAGATTGCGAACATCGCCGCGCCGACCATCAGGAATATGAAAAGGCGATTGTAGGAAAAAGTGCAGCCGAAGAGCTTCACGCCGCCCACGAGGAACGACGGCGCGGTCACATTCACGCCCTGCGTGCCGAAAATGCTGCGCGCCGCCTGTTGGAGAACGAGGCTGATACCGCCCGTCGCGAGCAGGCTGTCAATCTCGCGCCCGTAAAGGCGGGAGATTACGAACCGCTCCATAAGGCTGCCGAGTACAAATGTCGCCGCGAACGCAATGATTATGGCGGCGAAATAGTATAGGCTGAACAGACCCGCAGGAAGAAACCTCACGAAAAGCTGCTGCGTGACATATGTCATATACGCGCCTATCATCACGAATTCGCCGTGCGCCATATTTATTACGCGCATCAGTCCGAACGTGATTGCCAGCCCCAGCGACGTCAGCAGTATTATTGAGCTTAGACTAAGCCCGTTGAACACCGTGTTTACAAATTGAACCATCTTTACACCCCATTTAGTCGGGATTTATAAATTTTAATTGATTGAAAACCTCAACAGCATACCGCGGCATTCAGCCGCGGTATGCGTCGGTTATGTTTTGGGTTTTCGCGTTCGCCGAGACTATTCGAGCGGGCGGATTCCGGCGGAGACAGCCCAGTCGTACGTGGTGAGGTACGGATCCGGCGCGACGGGACCGTCTGTCGCGTAGATTTCGGTGATGAGACCGTCCGTGCCGATTACGCCTATGCGCACAGGCTTGGAGAGGTGCTGGTTTACGCCGTCAATCACGACGAGTCCCTCCGGGGCTTTGAATGATATGCTGCCCGACTTGATAGCCGCGAGTACATCCGCCACGGCGAAGCTCCCCGCTTTTTCAACGGCGGCTTTCCAGAGGTAAACCGCGTCATACGCCGCCTCGGCGGGGTCGCTCGTCACGCGCTTCTCGCCGAACATCGCCTTGTACGCGGAGACAAAAGCGGCGTTCTCCGAGGTGTCCGTCGTCTGATAGTAGTTCCAGGAGACGAGGTGATCCTTCAATATCTCGGAGCCGATTGCGGAGACTTCCTCCTCCGCGATGGAGAACGACATTGTCATATACTCCGCAGCGGTGTAGTTTTTCTCTGACATCTGCTTGAAGAACGAGACGTTGCCGGTTCCGTTAAGCGTGTTCACGATGACGTCCGGCTTTGCGGACTCAATCTTCGAGATGATGGATGCGAAATCCGTCTGGTCCATAGCGGCGTATTCCTCGCCGACCGTTTCAAGTCCCGCGGCGGCGACCTGCGCCTTGATTATCATATTCGCGGTGCGCGGGAACACGTAATCGGAGCCGAGGAGGAAGAATTTCGTATAGCCCTGATCAATGAGATACTCAATCGCGGGGACAATCTGCTGGTTGGGTGCCGCGCCCGTGTATACGATATTCGGCGACTGCTCCATTCCCTCGTACTGTACGGGGTACCACAGCAGGCTCTCATAGTCCTCAAACACCGGCTTGACGGCTTTGCGCGAGGACGAGGTCCAACAGCCGAATACGGTGACTACTTTATCCTGGTCAATGAGCTTTTCGGCCTTTGTCGCAAACGTCGCGGGGTCGGAGGCTCCGTCCTCCTGCTGGTATTCAATCTGCTTGCCGAGGACGCCGCCGGAGGCGTTGATCTCGCTTATCGCGAGAACCTCCGCGTCGCGCACGGACTGTTCGCTTATAGCCATCGCACCCGTCAGCGAGTGGAGCAGCCCGACCTTCACCGTGCCGCCGGCGGAATCGTCCGGCGTTGAGTCTCCGCCGGAGGGCGACTCTGCGGACGGCGTTGCCGTCGCGTCCCCGCCCGATGCGGGTGCGGAGGTTCCGCAGCCCACCGCCGCGGCGAGCAGGAAAGCGAACGCGAGCAGGAGGGTGAGAATCTTCAATGCACGTGATTTTTTCATTTCTTTGTCCTTCTTCCTTTTTAATTTCCAAATAAAAATAGACAACGGAGCCCCAAGAGGCTCCGTTGCCATTGATACGATTATAGCGCGCGCATCTCCGCGTGTCAATATGTTTCCGCACTTTATTTACGATTTCGCACATTACCCAAATTTGCGCGGTAAATAACCGCGTTAAATGGGCAATAATTTACAGTTTATTAAATTTCAGCTCCGAATTTGATTTTTATGTACTGTTCAATGACGTCCACGCATTTTTCGCGCCCGACCCTGTCGCTGTTCAGCGTTAAGTCGTACAGCACGGGGTCCGTCCAGTTCCTGCCGCCCGTGTAGTATTTGAAATAGTCGGCGCGGTATTTGTCTGTTTTTGAGATGAGGCTGTTGCCCTCGCTCTCCGTCACGCCGAGCTTATCCATTACACTTTTCAGACACGCGGCGCGCGGAGCCTCTATGTAGACGCTCGCCACATTGTCGTAGTCGCGCAGGATGAAGTTTGCGCATTTTCCGAGGATTACGCACGATTCGGTACTCGCAAGCTCCTTTATTACCTGCGCCTGTATGCTGAAAAGATTGTCGTCCGAGACAAATTTCTTGTCCGACGGCGCGATTACACGGTCTGTGTTCGGCGCGGATTTGAGCCTTTTGATCAGAGAGCCTCGCAGCTTCTCGTCCGCAAGCGCGAAATTCTCTTTGCTTATGCCGCTCACATCAGACGCCATTGAGAGTATCTGACTCCAATAACAGGGGATTCCGAGACGCTCCGCGAGTGCGAGGCCGACTTGCTTGCCGCCGCTTCCGAAGCCGCGCGCGATTGTGATCACATAATTTTGCATAACACATCACCCATTAAACATTAGTTTGCGCATACAGGCACGGCGGGAGACGCCCCCGACCGTATGCGTTTTCTGCACGAGCCGCACAATTATAATATTATTATAAGTCATATCGCGACATTTTTCAAGACAAAAAAATGTTTATGGCAAATTATATGTAACGGCGGTTGCAAATGCTGACGAATCGTGGTACAATAACAAAAATTCTATGACCAACGGAGAGGGTATTATGACAAAATCTTGTTTTGTGCTGATGCCGTTTACATCGCGGTATTTGGACGATTATTATGAATACATAATCAAACCCGCAGTCAGCGCGATGGACTTTGACGTTGTGCGCGCGGATGAGATTTACGGCACGCAACCTGTTATCACGGACATCTTTGAAAAGATACGCAATGCCGCTTTGATTATCGCCGATGTCACGGGCAGGAACCCAAACGTGAATTACGAACTGGGAGCCGCACATATGTGTGAAAAGAAAGTGATTATAATTTCACAGAGTATGGACGACGTGCCGTTTGACTACCGGCACAGGCGGATTATCGTTTATGATGTCCAAGCCCTTAACTTTAAGGAAAAATTAGTTGAAGATATTCAAAACACCATTAAAACACTGTTTCCGGACCGCGCGGATATCATACAGACAGCGTTGGAGCCGGATTCCGCCGGATATTACGAGGATACTATCGCCGAGGTATATCCCAATATTCCGCACACATTTTACAGGTTGCGGGGGCTGCTGCCCGCGTCGGAACTTCCTTCCGGCTCAGAGCGCATTGCTGACGAGACCCACTGGCTTGCGATTTGGGACAACACAGTGGACGGAAAAAGGATCGAATTTCGTTCAGGCAATAAAGTGCGTTTCAGGGTTCAGAAAGTCAGTAAATTGGATAACTATAAGCACGTAAAACACGCGAGGAATGTCACGGTCACGGACATTTCGGTCGTCTGAACCGTCGTTAGTTTACCGGTCTGTACTTGACCTTAAACGATGCCGATTTTCATAGTGTTTGCTCCTTTTTTATTATGCAGTCAATATATGATTTTAGCGGTGATATGATTATGGACATTATCTCTGTCAACTGGGAATTACCGGAAGCCGACATCGGCGGCCTGCACTTCAACAGGCAAGAGGTGCAGGCAACTTTTGAGCTGAAAGGCGACGGCTTTTACCACTCGCGCGACGTGCTGTTCCTTTCGCCGCGAAACACCGCAAAGGACACGAGCCGCGATATTCTGTCGGAGTATCTCAACTCGGAACCGGTCAAAGCGTCGTTTCAAACCGCGCTTCAATCGGAGTGCGAAGTCGTGTTTGCGTTGCCGCGCGAAAACGAGGGCGTGAAGTGTTATAACGGCGTTCCGTGCTGGTACTGGTTGCAGGACAAGCTCGCGCGGTACGTCGGATATTATCAGGTCGCGGATATGCGCGGCAACTACAACCACGGCATCGCAAATGTCGTCTGCGGCTGCGCGCCGGTGTTTGCCGTCGCCGACAAGTCTGAATATACAAACTGATGATTAACAGGAGGACACCACAATGAGCAAAATCGGAAAGGTCATTCTCCCCGACGGGAAGATTTGCAGCGGCAAAAGCACTTATTCCCGCAGGCTGCGCGACGAGCTGGACGGCGTGCTGCTCGTCGTTGACGAGGCAATTTTGAAGGTGTTCGGCGTGACGCCGGATATGGAGCGCGTCGGACCGGAATACGGCAAACTCATCGAGTATGTTCTTGAAATCGCCGCCGATATGGCTCTGCACGGCACGACCGTCATCCTCGAATCCGGCTATTTCAACAAGGACGAGCGCGACTGGTACAAAAAGTTTTTTGCCGACCGCGGCGCGCCTTACGAGTGGCATTTTTTAGACGTGAGCGACGAGACCTGGCGCAAGAACATTGAGTCGCGCAACCGCGCCCACGACGAGCGCGGCGAGGACACCACATTTTACATCACCGACGAATTTCTCGCGATGTTTAAGGAGAATTTCGTCATTCCGGAGCGCGGCGAGGTCGATGTCTGGGTTGATAACAATTGGTGAGTGAAAGAACGGGAGGGAGCGAATGCTCCCTCCCGTTTTTTGTCTTATTTTGTTGCTTCAATATAATTCGTCAGCACGATTGCCGCCTGAATCCTTGTCGCGGTGCCTTTCGGGTCGATGTGGTTCACGCCGTCTATCGGCGTACCGCTCACGATGCCTTTCATCGTCACCCACATCACCGCTTCGCTCGCCCAGCCCGAAACCTCATTCAAGTCCGGATAGTCGAGGTGGATTGCCCAGTTCCCGACCGGTCCGTTGCCCTGCCACTTGGCGAAGCGGAACAAAATTGTCATCAGCTCCTCGCGGGTAATCGCTCTGTCCGGCTCGAATTTATTGTCGCCCGTACCGGTTACTATCCCCTCGCCGGCCGCCCACGCGATCGGGTCGCTGTACCATTGCCCTAACGGAACATCCGTGAAGTCCGTCGTGTTCGCACCTTTCGCGGGTTTGGCGTAGCGGCAGAGTATGGTGACGAGCTGCGCCCGCGTCAGGGCCGCGTCAGGCTCAAACCCATTGCCGGTTCCGCCCATAATTCCGTTCTCGCTCACATATTCGACGTAGTCATAATACCACGCGTCGTCCGCCACATCGGGATATGTGCTGACCCACGCCTCATAGTTGATAAAGTAGGTTGAGAGATGGTCCGTCGTAAAGATGACGCTCTTTGACTTGGCGTCGTACATCGCGTTCATTTCCTGCACGTTGCCGTCCGCGTCGAGGTAGTAGACTTTGATTCCGCTCGCCTTTTCGCCCGGTTGCAATGTGTAGGGGATGCTGATTGTTATCTGCCCGCCGCCGAAGTCGCGGATATACTGTCCGCCGCTAACAACAGAAATGTCGTAGACCGGACGGTCGCCCACCTGTTCCAGCTGTCTGGCGTTTAGGTTCTCCGCGGGAACGAGGTTCTCAACCTTTATGGTTATATCGCCGCCCTCCGCAGCGTCGGCGACTGCCGCCACCGCTTCCGCACTCAGCGTAACTTCGCCCTGCGGGAGCGAAACGGTCAATCCCGCTTCCTTTTCGGCGATTTGTTCTATCGCCTTTGTCGGAAGCTCCGCCTCGGTAATGCCTTTCACTTTTGACAGGTCAATGTCCACAACATCATTCCCGGACTTGCTGATTATCTCGTCAACTTTCGCCGCCGGCAAATCAACTTTCGCCGTTTCTCCGCTCGGTGTATACGTCACTTGCGCGCTGTCGTTAGCCGCCGGCGCGGTTACCGTGGTCTCCGTCTTAGGCTCATCAGTTGCCGGCGTGGAACCGCCTCCGCCGCCACCGCCGCCACCGGAACTTGCTTGGCGGGTAACCTTTATCGTATAGATTTTAGTTGTTGAGTCCTCGGCTGTTACGGTAATCGCAATTGTGTTTTCCCCGACTGTGAGAGCTTTCGCTCCCGCGCCGTCCACACGGGCGTTCGCATTGCGCGCCGTCGCGGTTACGGTTATGCTCGAAACTCCGTTCGCCACGGTCGCCGTGTAGTTCGTCGTTCCGGAAGCAAATGCCGGATTTACGGTTGCGCCGCTTATCGACAGATTGCCGAGATCCGCGTCCGAGGACAATATATACTCCGCGATTGTGACGTTGGCGTCCGCTCCTGCGTTGTAATTGGGCTTTGCGGCATAACGGACGCAGTATGCGCCGGGCGGCAGCGGACCGACGGTCGCGCCGGTAATCGCCGTATACGCCGCGTCGGTGCTAATCCTGTATTCCATCGTGCTGTTCACGCCGGTGATTGTGCCGTCATTGCCCGCAACAGTTGCGTCCGTTTTCCCGACGACGGGCGGCTCCTGTTCGGCGTTGGTGACGGTCAGCGTATAGGTATTGCTCGTTCCGATATATGTCCCGTCAGTCGCGACGGATGCGGTGATCAGCGCGGAGCCTGTCGCGTGTATTGTAACCGTCCCGTCAACGGCAACGGTCGCAACGCTCAAATCGCTGCTGTCATAGGTGATATCGCCCGCTCCCGCGCTCGCGGTCGCAACATTGGAAACGTAACCCGTGTCAAAGCTGACGTTCTTGTTGCCGCTCGCAAAATTCAGGACGCGCGGCAGCAACGCGCTGTGCGTGAACGTCGCGGTAATCGTAATGACTCCGCCGACCGCGTCCGAAGCGTTTACGGTGTAGTTTTGCGTTGTATTTTCTCCGGCTGCGGTAAGGTTTGTCAAGCCCGTCACGCCTGTGAATTGCAGGTGATTGGTCGCCGTCCCGCTGTCGCCGAGTACGTAGGTCAACACCAGGGTTTCGCCGGTTCTCGCGGTGGTCGGCGTTCCCGTGATTGCAACCGCCGTGTCGCCGCCGACGTTTCCGGTGTTCACAACCGCGGCAATGTTGAACGGTACCGTGCCTCCGGCTAAGGTTGCCGTCAGTACGCCGGAGGTTCCCTCCGAGCTGATTTCGCAGGTGATTATTTTTCCGGCGTCGGCTCCGGTAAGCGAATATGTTTCGCCGGTGCCGATATTCGCGCCGTCCGCTTTCCACTGATAGTTTACCGCGCCCACGCGGTTATCCTCCGCAAGGCTTGCGGTAAGCAACTCTCCGATTGCGCTTGTCCCGCTGATTGACGCGGTGCCTGAAATATCCGCTTTTGCAGCCGTGACGGATACCGCTCTCGGATTGGGCGTGACCGCATCATAGTTCGTCGTATCCGCTTGCGTAAAGGTCACATTATAGCTGTTTATCCCGACGGCGGGAACTGTTGCGCCGTCCGTCCACGCGAAAGTTCCGTAGCCGGCGGTTCCGCCGGACAACGCCGAATCGGCCAAGGTCTTGCCGTAAGATATCGGTGCGGCTGTCGGCCAGGTTATGCTCGGCGCGGCCGCTTTTGTGATTGTCACGGTCGGGGTATTCGTGACTCCCGACGGCGCGATATAATTCGCCGCGTTCGCGCCGCCGAGACTGATAACGCCGACAGTTACGGCTTTATCGGCTCCGGCGTCTGCGTCCGCAATGGTTCCGGTTGCCGTGAGCGTGATCGCATCCGCGCCCACCTTGTTCGTGGCTGTCAGCGTCACCGTTACGGTCGTATTTCCGACCTCATACTCTCTGTTCGTCGCGGCTGCCGTCGCCGTGAGCTGCAACGGATTCACCGTGATTGTCCGTTCCGCAGATGTAACCGGCTCATACTGCGCGTTACCCGCCATTGTCGCGGTAACGACGATATCTCCCGCGCCGGTGATTGTGAGTTGATTTCCGCTCAAACTTCCGTAACCGGAAACAACAGTATACGTGACACCCCCGGCGGTGCTGCCTCCTGTCGCGGCAAGCGCAACGGGGGAATCGCCGTATGTCAGCGGACCGACAGCGGTAACGGTGAGTGCGGACTGCGCGGCCTTCGGCGTTGTGATTGCTGTTTGACCGCTGTTTTCGGAGGCGAGGTGTGTCGCGGTTTCCACCAGCCGCGCGATGAAGGTATATGCCGTTCCCGATTCCAGACCGTCGAACAGCGTTTCCGCCTGCCACGTCGCGCCGTTGTCGATGCTGAACTGCGCGCCGCTGATTGCCGTCAGCGTAATCGAGTTTACCGTTTTGCCCGCCTCGGTCGGCGCAGTCGGTGCTGATTGCGCCGCCTTAGTCACGGCGGCTGTCGCGGCGGAAGTTACGCTGCCGCTGCAATTCGCGGCCGTAACCGTAACGGTAATCGTCGCGCCGATATCAGTTTCCGCAAGCTGGTACGTTGAGCCGGTTCCGATATTCGTGTCGCCGCGCTTCCATTGATATGTCAGCGCACCCGTTTCCGCTCCCGCGGGGGTTGTTGTCAATCCCGATGTGACCGCCGTCAGCGTCTGCCCGTAAACGGCGTTGCCGCCGACCGTCACCGCACCGGTGAGTGCGGCCTTTTCGGTTGTAATTGCCGCGCTCGCTGGACTCGCGTCAGAGGCGTTGTACTTATCCGCAACCTCCGCGTATCTCGCGTAAAAGGTGTACGCGGTGTTCGGCGCGAGCTCCGTGAATTCATTTGACGTCTGCCAGTTCCCGTCCGGTCCGCGGCGATATTCCACGGTCGCGCCGCCGGCGGGCGGAGCAATCGCGGTCAATGTGACGCTCGTCGCCGTTTTGCTCTCCTCTGCGGGCTGTGCCGGCGGAGCTTGCGTCGCTTTTACGATTGTCAGTGTGTAACTCGTCGTCGTCTCGGCATAGGTCCCCGGTACCGCCGCGATTTTTGCCGAGACCGTGACGTTACCGGCTTTCAGGATCGTCACCAGCCCCGCGGCGGATACGGTGGCAATCTCTTCGTTGCTGACGGAATATGTAACCGTTCCCTCGGTATTCCCCACTGTCACGGTCGCGGCATTGGTAAACGCATCGTCTCCAAACGTTTTGTTAACTGTTCCTGTCGTCGCGAACGCAATGGTCTGCGGGTCGCCCGCGACAATCGTAAACACGGTCGCGCCCGTTTTCGGGGTCGTCGTGTAGTTTGCGGTTGACGCCGTAAACCGCCAGTACAGCGTGTTTGTCGCGTCAACGGAGAGTCCGCTCAAATCGCTGTTTTCTGCACCGGTAGTTCTATCCGCGTCGCTGAACCACGCCAATGTACCGGTTACCGCGTCGCCGTCCACGCCCGTTCCCGTTGCGGGGGCAGCGGTAATCGCGGAAAGTCCGGCTCCGACCTTGATGTTTTGCGTTCCGGCTACGGTATATGTGTAGCCGGCGGGCGAGATCGTGAGCGACCCGACCGCCAGCCCCGTCGCGGCGGTATAATTATCGCCGACCGCAAGATTTACGGTAATCGGATACGTCCCCGCATCTGCGGGAACCGTTTCGACGCCGTTATACAAAACCGTAATGCCGCCAAGTCCCGTTACGCCGCCCGCGGCGGTCACCGTGACGCTTTTTGCCGTTTTGTCGTAGGTTGCGCTGTTGTTTGTCAGCACCAAATCGTCCGCAACCGGCGTCTTTTTGTTTACGTTGACGGTGAGGGCTTTTATAGCGTATGCGCCCGCCGCGTTCGCCGCTTTCGCCGTGAAAGAAATCGCGTCCGCATTCGCGGGTGTTCCCGAAAGCACGCCCTCCGAATTCAGCGTCCAGCCGCTCGGAAGAGCCGGACCATCCACCGTCCAAGTCGTCACGCCCGTTCCCGCGAGTGTTTGGCTGTACGCCGCGCCATATGTCGCGTTCGGAAGCGAATCGGTAGTAATCACCGGCGCGGCGATTACCGTCACCGCCGCAACACTACTGGTTCTCGTCGCTGTTTTGGTATCTTTGCTGTCGTCCGTATTCGTGACAACCACATAATAATATGTTGTTCCCGTTGCGGCGGTCGGAACGACATAGCTGTCCGAAACAGCCCCGCCGATCAGCGTTCCGCCCTCATTGCTGTCGGTGCCGTTGCCGTACCACTGATAACTCAGCGAATCGCCGGTTGCGGCGACCGACAGCGTAGCCGGGCCGCCCGCAGTAACCGTCGTCGCTGCCGTCGGTTGCGCCGTGATGACCGGCGGTTCGGCTTGCGTTTGCGCTCTTGTGGTGAACGTATATCCGGCGGTGACCGGCGTCATCGCATTGCCGTCGGGGTCCGTGAAGCCGCTGATTGTTATCGTATACTCCGTGTTTCCGTCAAGTCCCGAATACGGCACCGTATAGACATTTCCGTCAGCATAAGTAAACTCATCTCCGTCAGGAACCCCTACTTTAAGGTATTCCTTTGCCGCGCCGCCGGACCAGGTGCCGCCCGCCAGCGTGATGCCGCCCGGATTGAGTACGACGCTCCCCGCGACCCGCTTGTCCAGCTGCTTGTTAAACGTAATTGCGATATTCCCGCCCGTCGCCACATTCGTCGCCGCCGCCGCGGGCGTAACGGCATAGACGAACGGGGCTTTTGCCATTTTTGAATAGAACACATTCGGACTCGACACGACCGCCCCAAGACTTGCCGCGTCTAAAAATGCGCCGGATTGCAAGCTGACCGTGTACGCCCGAAACGGGTCGGTATTAATATAGTATGTGTTATAGTTTTCCAGCGTCAAAGTCACGCCATCGGTGGGATTATACGAAAAAGAACTCAACGGAATTGTAACGGTACTGTCACTTCCGGTTCCGACGACAGTTAAATCGCTTGGAATCGTATACGTTAAGTCATTGCCGTAACCGGTGGCTTGCGGAGACGCCAAATCTTCGCCGTCATATGTAAATAACTTTCTTGTACCGCGGACAGTAATTGTCTTTCCCTCAACCGCGGTCACCGTTTCGCTGAATTTCAGCACCAAATCCGCGCCGGTGAGCGTCGCGACCGTCCCCGTCGGTGACTGAACAATCGCCGCCGGCGGGGTTGTATCCACGTTTCGTATTTTGCCCGTCCAGCCCTTGCGGTTTGCGCCGTCGGTTGAGCTGTCCGCGACAATCGCGCGAATGGCGCAGGCATAACCGGCTCCGCCGCCGCTCCAAGACGCTCCGTTGTAGGAATAGTAGCCCACGCCGGCGTTGCCGTCGTCAAGACCGGTATCGGTGTAGGTGGAATTTGTGAGTCCCACAATGCCGCTTGATTTCACAACCACCACGAAAGTTTTTCCGGCATCGAGGGCAATACTGCCGTCGTACGGTAATTCGGGAAAAGTAGCGGTATAGTAGCCGTTATATTCCGCGTGGTCTCCCGCCTTAACGCCGTCCGCCATTGCCTGCGCCAAAAGCTGCGCGTTAGTGCCGGTTGCCGTATCTCCGACGGCAACATAGACGTCATAATCAACCGCGCCGTTTGCGTTGTAGAACTGTACCGCGGTTAACGCCGTTGCCGTGTCGTCGCAGTCGAAGAAGTTCGCGGCATATACTACGGGTTGGTCACCCCAAGATGTGTAACTTGAATTCGTAAACGTCGGCGTATAATCATATATCGCGCCGGTGAATGTCGCGTCGTAGCCGGTAACCGCCCACACCTGTGAAATCGGCGTGTAGTACGACAGCCAAAAGTACGAACGGTAGCCGTTGCTCTCACTGCCGTCTGCGGTCTCGGCTCCGGTATTCCAGCTGTTTTTAATCAACCACGCGCCGTCGCCCGCCGGCTGCGTTGCGCCGAAGTTGCTTGCTGGAAAATTGTCGTCCCAGCCGACAATCAGCACCGCGTGGTTGGAGCTGCCGTTTGTCGTATGGTAAGCGTATTGATTGGCATAATCGCCACTTGTGATTTTAGTATATCCGCCGCCGGAATCGTCATCGGACGTGGTTTGCGAGGAATAGTACGAGGCCGTAGTCGCACCGAACATTTCAATATGGACTTTAACCTGGTGGATAAAACTTCCGGATTGCTCTTCGCCGGGCGTCCCGCTCGACAAATCCGGTATCTGCACCATTCCGGTAACGAGTCCCGCTTTCGGCGCGTTTTCGCTCACCGAAAGTGCACGGGTCGTCGACGCGGTTGAATACGGGTCGTCCGCCTCCAATACCGGTCCCGACATAGCCTGCCGCGTCAGGTACGCGGCGGCGATACCGACGTTGCCTCCGGCGTCGACCGTTGCTCTCCCCACCGCATACGGGTTCTCCGGCGTATTGCTCGTCCTGCTTGTCGCAAAAGCCAAATGCATTTCGGAAAAATCGGGGGTTATACTGCCAAAGTTGCTGATTTTAACATACGCTTCAAGCGCGCCGATAGACGCAAATGCCCAGCACGTACCAAATGTTCCCTGATTTTTGGCAGGTGTAAGTGCGTTATCGGTTGCGGTTTCAGGGCGCGGGTCGTATTTTGAGGCACCGCCGTTTGCCCACAGCGAACCCATCAGCGGCGTGTTTATCGGGTCGCGCTCATAGCGGTACTTATCAGGAATCAAGCCGCCGAAGTCCTCGCCGTTTTGCCA
Source organism: Oscillospiraceae bacterium (assembly GCA_031261745.1). Lineage (GTDB taxonomy): Bacteria > Bacillota > Clostridia > Oscillospirales > Oscillospiraceae > JAIRRO01. The sequence continues at coordinate 8,195 of JAISJC010000007.1, read as the reverse complement.
GCGGATATAATCGGGATTTATTTCCGCTTCAACCGCTTCGCCGCCGAGTTCTTCCTCCGGTACAATCGTGACCGCCGTCAGCTCGCTACCCGTTGCGGTTGGCTGGTTTTCTGCTCTTGCGTCCGCTGCAAAATTCGGAATAAGCGTCAGCGTGAACGCCAACGCGAGCACCAGTGCGGCAAACCTGCCGGATTTGTTTGACTTGGTATACATTATGTATCCCCTATCTGATTATTTTCGGGTTTCGATTCATCGTCGAACCCGCCGCTATTGGCTTTTCGACCGTAAAGTCCATAAACTTCCAAGTTGTCAGGTATTATGGCATACTTCTACCAATTATGCAATAGAAAAATCGAATTTTATCCATTAAAGTGCGGATATTTTTTTCTTTGACAATCGCAACCCCCCGTGCTAATATATTAACAGACCCGAAAGCGGCAGAGAGGAGGCGCGATTATGTGCTGTAATATAACTTCACAATACATTAAACGCCCAAAGTCGGCGCGTCTGATTGCCGCGCTTATCTGCGTCTGCTTTGTCGTCGCACTTGTGCTTTCGTCCGCGTTTATCGCCATTCACGAGAACCACGAACACGACAACGACGGTGCGGACGGCGGCTGCGCCGTCTGCGCCCATATCGCCGCCGCCGAGAACCTGCTCAAAACCGTTTCCGCCGCCGCCGCGCTTTCCGCGGTCGCGCTCGGAACAATGCTCGCCGCTCTGATTGTATTAAAATCGGTTCGGTCCGGCATTGCCGATAACACACTCATCAGCTTAAAAGTACGGCTGAATAATTAAATAATCTCCGGACAAGGGAGTATTGCGCCCGTTTTGGGGCGCGGTATGCCCTTGTCTTTTTGCGCCCAAGCACAATTTGAACGGAGGTTATCTCATTGAAAAAATACATTTCTATCGCGCTTGCGGGATTGCTCGCTATCGCCGCATTCACGGGCTGCGCCGCAAAAAGCAAACACACCGACCACGACAAACTCAGCGTCGTCGCGACGATTTTCCCGTCTTACGATTTCGCGCGTGAAATCCTCGGCGACAAGGCGGACATCACAATGCTCTTACACGCCGGCGCGGAGGCGCATTCCTATGACCCGACGCCGCAGGACATCATCACGATTCAGAACGCCGATGTGTTTATCTACGTCGGCGGTGAATCAGACGAATGGGTCAACGGCGTGCTGGAATCTATGGACACGGCAAAAATGACAATCGTCACGCTTATGGACTGCGTGGAGGTCGTCGAGGAGGAGGTCGTCGAGGGTATGCAGGACGAGGAAGAACCCGCCGACGGCGACGAACCCGAAGAGCCGGAATACGACGAACACGTCTGGACCTCGCCGCGCAACGCCAAACTCATCGTGCAAAAGCTGTCGGACACGTTCTGCGCGGTTGACGCCGACAACGCCGACGCCTACACCGCAAACACAACGACATATCTCGAAAGACTCGGCGAGCTGGACGACAAATTCCAAGATGTATTGGACAACGCCGCTCGTAAGACCATCGTTATCGGCGACCGTTTCCCGTTCCGCTACTTCGCGGACGCGTACGGCTTGGAATATTTCGCGGCGTTCCCCGGATGCTCGACCGAGACGGAGGCGAGCGCGGCGACCGTCGCGTTCCTCATCGACAAAATCAATGCCGAGAATATCCCCGTGGTGTTCCATATCCAGCTCTCCAACGAAAAAATGGCAAACACCATCAGCGAGGACACCGGCGCAAAGGTTCTGCTGCTGCACTCCTGCGAGGGCATAACGAAAGCCGAATTTGACGCGGGTAAAACGTACCTTGATATTATGACGCAAAACGTGGACGCACTGAGGGAGGCACTGAACTAAAATGGTAATCACCTGTGCGAACGCCGCCTTCGGCTACGAGGGCAACACCGCCGTTGACGGACTGAATTTCGAGGTCAAAAGCGGCGACTATCTCTGCATCGTCGGGGAGAACGGCTCCGGCAAAAGCACGCTCATAAAGGGCCTGCTGCGGCTCAAAAAGCCGCAGTCCGGCAGCGTTCGCGCGGGTGACGGTTTGTCCCCCGCCGAAATCGGCTATCTGCCGCAACAGACCGCCGCGCAAAAGGATTTCCCCGCCAGCGCGTTCGAGGTCGTGCTGTCCGGCAGAATGGGCGCAAGGGGCATTTTGCCGTTCTATTCGCGCCGCGACAGGGCCGCGGCGGACGAGAATTTGCGTCTGCTCGGCATAGAGAGCCTGCGTAACCGCTGCTACCGCGAACTTTCCGGCGGTCAGCAGCAGCGCGTGCTGCTCGCCCGCGCGCTCGTCGCGACGAAAAAGCTGCTGCTGCTCGACGAACCCACCGCGGGGCTGGACCCGAACGCAACCGCGGATTTCTACGAGCTGGTTGCGAAGCTCAACCGCGGCGGTCTGACCGTGATAATCGTGTCGCACGACGTCGCGAGCGCGGTAAAATACGCGAGCCATATCCTGCACCTGCGGAAAACGCAGCTGTTTTTCGGCACGACCGCCGACTATCTGACCTCGGACACAGGAAAATTGTTCGTCGGAGGTGAGCGCGATGCTTAGCACCCTGTTTGAGATGTTTTCGTACACGTTTCTCGTCCGCGCCGTCGTAGTCGGGCTGATTGTGTCGCTGTGCGCCGCGCTGCTCGGCGTGAGCCTCGTGCTGAAACGCTACTCTATGATCGGCGACGGACTTTCGCACGTCGGCTTCGGTACGCTTGCGCTCGCGACAGCGATGAACGCCGCACCGCTGACGGTATCCATCCCGATTGTCGTCGCGGCGGCGTTCCTGCTCCTGCGAATCAGTGAGAACAGCAAGATTAAGGGCGACGCGGCAATCGCGCTGATTTCCACAAGCTCGCTCGCAATCGGCGTCGTCGTCATCTCGCTGACGACGGGAATGAATACGGACGTCTGCAACTATATGTTCGGCAGCATACTTGCGATGAGCAAGGGCGACGTGAACCTCTCAATCGCGCTCGCCGCCGTGGTCCTGGTGCTGTTCCTGCTGTTCTACAACAAGATTTTCGCCGTCACCTTTGACGAAAACTTCGCAAAGGCGACGGGCGTAAAAACCGAGCTGTATAATATGATAATCGCGTTTCTGACGGCGATTACAATCGTCCTCGGTATGCGAATGATGGGCGCGCTACTGATTTCAAGCCTTGTCATCTTCCCCGCGCTCACGTCAATGCGCGTCTGCAAGAAGTTCAGGAGCGTGACCGTCTGCTCCGCCTTTGTGTCGGTCATATGCTTCTTTATCGGCGTGGTAATCAGCTACATCTACGCGACGCCGACGGGGGCGAGCGTCGTGATTGTGAACATAATCGCATTCCTGCTGTTCTGGGCGGCGAATTTAACCATCGGGAGGATTAAGAAATGAAAAAAGTAAATTTGCCGCTAATCGCCGCGGCCCTGATAATCGCGCTGTCGGGTTGCCGCGCCAACGCTCCGGTAAATGCGCCGTCGCCCGCCACAGCGGAGCTTGCCGCGCCGCAGGCGGATAACATTATCGAAATCAAGGAGAAAATGTTCGTCGCGCAAACGAACGAGATCTATATCAACACCGCGGATTATCTCGGCAGAACCATAAAATACGAGGGAATTTTTCAATCCTTCATCCTTGATGACATAGGCGAGCCATACTATTCCGTTATCCGCTACGGACCCGGCTGCTGCGGAACCGACGGGGACTGCGGTTTCGAGGTTATTTGGGACGGCGCGTATCCGGGGCAGGACGACTGGGTGGAGGTCGTCGGCGTTTTAGAGGAATACGACGAGGACGGCTACACATATCTGCGGCTCGCGCTGACCTCACTGACGGTGCTTGATACGCGCGGCGAGGAATATGTGACGCAATAGGCTGTTGCATTATTCCGGAAACCGCGTTATAATTGAGAAAACGGACAGTGCGGAGGTGCTTGCGTGGAAACGGCGGTCGTCACAAACATTCAGGGCTATTCCATTCACGACGGACCGGGCATCCGCACGGTCGTGTTCCTGAAAGGCTGTCCGCTGCGCTGTAAATGGTGCGCCAATCCGGAGAATCTCTCACCCGCGCCGCAGGTCGGTTTTTTGCAGAACCTGTGCCGCGGCTGCGGGCGGTGCGCCGCTGCCTGCCCGAACGGCGCGATTGTCACGGACGGCGACAGTCACCGCATTGACCGCGAAAAATGCGCCGGCCGTTTCGCCTGCGCCGAAGCCTGTTATTACGGCGCGCTCGTGCGCTACGGCGAAGAACTGACGAGCGGTGAAGTCTACGAAAAAGCGCGCCGCGACAAGATGTTTTACGACAGCTCCGGCGGCGGCGTCACCTTTTCGGGCGGCGAGCCGCTGACGCGTCCGGCGTTCGTGCGCGAGGTTGCCGAGCGGCTCCGCGCCGACGGCATCAGCGTCTGCGTGGAAACGTGCGGATTTGTCCCGCGCTCGGCGTTTGAAACGGTGCTTGATACCGTCGATTTCTTCTGTTACGACCTGAAATTCGCGGATTCGGCGCGGCATCGCGGGTACACGGGCGCGCCGAATGACCGGATATTGGAAAACGCCCGATTTCTCGTGAACAGCGGCGCGGAGGTTCTGTTCCGCCGTCCGCTGATTCCCGGCGTGAACGACGGTGACGGCGAAACGGAGGCGACGGCAAAGTTTCTGAAATCCCTCGGTGCGGGCGGCGCGAATTTGCAGCTTATGCCGTATCACCGAATGGGGCAGGCGAAATACGCCGCACTCGGCTGCGAATACGAACTGCCGGAGCTGGACGTCGCCGACCCGCGGGACACGGAAAGCGTGCGCGAAAAGTACGAATCGCTCGGCGTAAACTGTACGATTTCAAAGTAAATTTTCAATATATTCGGAGGTAATATTATGGCGGCAACAGTGGATAATTCGCTCTGCGGGCGCATTGACGCGCTCGATTTGAGCGCGCGCAACAAGGCTTGGCACCGCGCAATGAAGGCCGCGCCCTGGCGCGTCTGCGCGGACCGCGAGAAATGGACGGTGCAGTCGTGGCGCGAAACCGAGGGCGAGGATTTGCAGCTGCGCCGCGCGAAGCTGCTGGCGTGCGTACTGGACAATCTCGAAATCAACATCCACCCGTTCGACGAGATTGTCGGCCGCCCCACGCCGTTCGTAATCGGCTGCGCGACCGCTATCGACGTGAACGGCGACTATATTCCGGGGCTTTTGAGCGACGGCGAGGTCGCGCTGACGCTCGACGCGAGTACGACGCTTGACGACGCTTCACGCGATATTCTGCGCGAAAGCATTGGCGTTTTCGCGGGCAAAACGATGCGCGAGGCGACGGAAAGAGCGTGGGAGAGCCTTGTCGGCACGTGGGCGCGGGACGCGGAAGCCGCGAAGCTCAAAGACCCGTCGCTCGACGCCGCGATTACGGGTCAAAGCACGAGTACGCTCTCTTGGAGCAAGATTCTGCGCGTCGGTCTGCGCGGTTATATCGACGAATGTCAGACCCGCATCGCGGATTTTATCGCGCGCGAGGACGCGGACGTGAGCAAGATTTACTTCTGGCAGTCCGCCGTCATCGTCCTTGAAGCCGTTATCCGCCACGCGAGGCGTTACGCCGCGCTGGCGCACGAACTCGCGTCCGCCGAAACGGACGCCGCGCAAAAGGCGCACCTGCTGAAAATCGCCGAGGTCAGCGAATATGTGCCGGAAAATCCAGCGCGGAACTTCCACGAGGCGTTGCAGTCAATGCAATTCTGCAATCTCGGAAAGATGCTTGAAAATCCCGCGCAAAACAATTGTCACTGGGGCAGGAGCGACCAGTACCTGTACCCGTTTTTCGCGCGCGATTTGGCAAACGGCATTCCGCTCGAAACGCTCGCGTCGCAATTCGCGGACCTGATCGGGCGTTGGGGTACTCAGACGTTTGTCACGGGCGAGTCGCAGCGCGAATCGCACCAAATCAACTTCGGCATCAGCAGTATTATGGTCGGCGGTCTGGGGCAGGACAACGAGGACAAGTCGAACGAACTGAGCTACCTGACGCTCCATTTAATCGCGCTTTTGAAGCTGTCGTCGCCGACGGTCTGCCTGCGCTGGAACAAAAAAACGCCGAACTGGCTGATGAACAAGGCGATACGCACGAACCTCGAAACCAAGGGCGGAATCCCGTTGTTTGAAAACGACGAGGTCGTCATCGGCAACTATGTCAAGGACGGAATCCCCTTCAACGAAGCGGTGGAATGGGCGAGCCTCGGCTGCGTCTATCCCTGCCTGCCGACGCGCGCGGAGCAGTACGGCGCGGAGGGAATCGCGGCGTTCAACCTCGCGGGGCTGCTGCACCTCGTCCTGCACAACGGCGTTGATATCAACGGAAAACAGACGGGCTTGCAGACCGGCGACCCGCGCGGCTTCACGTCCGTTGACGAGATTTACGGCGCGCTTTTAGCGCAGCACAAATATTTCAGTCACCGCATCTTCTGGCTCGGCGCGGTCGCGCGGAACGTGCAATCGGACTATTACCGCACGCCGCTGCTGTCAATTCTCGGCATTGAGGCGAGTATGGAGCTTGGGCAGGACCTCTTAATTCCGCACCCCGACTATTCGCTCTACGGTATGTCCGACCGCGCGATTATCGACGCCGCGGATTCCCTGACCGCTCTGAACGAGCTTGTTTTTAAGCAGAAAAAGCTCACGCTCGGCGAACTTTTGGACGCGCTTGACAGCGATTTTGCGGGCGAGCGCGGCGAGGAGCTGCGCCAACTCTGCCTGCGGCAGCCGAAGTACGGCAACGACATTCCGGAAGCCGACGAGCTTGTGCGGCGGCTCAGCGAGGACTCCGCGAAAATCATACGCGACTACGACAATGCGCCGTTCCGCCGCTTTATGATCTCGCGCGAGGGGCTTGCGTGGCACTATTTCGGCGGTCTCGGCGTGGGTGCGCTGCCGAACGGTCGCCGCGCCTTGGAGCCGCTCAACGACGGCTCGCTCTCGCCGATGCGCGGCGCGGACAAAAACGGCCCCACGGCCGTGATTCGCAGTGCGTGCGCCGCGAATTACAGCGGCGTGAGCTACGCGTCCGTGCTGAACCAGAAGTTTTCGTCCTCGATTCTCGGCAGCGATGAGAGCATTGACAAGCTGGTCGCCTACACAAACGCGTATATGGCGGCGGACGGCAGCCACATTCAGTACAACATTATTGATTCCGCGGAGCTGAAAGACGCAAAGGCGAACCCCGAAAACTATCAGGACCTGATCGTGCGTATCGGCGGCTTTTCCGCGTATTTCGTCCAGCTCTCGCCCTCAATTCAGGACGACGTGATATTCAGGAGCGAGTTCAGCCTGTAAGCCGAAAGTCAAATTCCTCCGTATGATTTTTACGCCGAATTTTTGTAAAATGATATTTTCGCCGAATTTTCTCTTGACGGAATCCCGCCGCTCGTGTATGATGGTTACAATCTGACGGCGAACGTCGGGAAAGCGAATTCCTGTCGCAAACCAAAACATATTGACTATGAAAGTCGAACCAAACCGTGCGAAAGCGGTTTAGTTCGGCTTTTTTTATTTTGTATTTTCAGGAGGGTAAATATGAAAAACTCAGGCATCCTGCGTCGCACTAATGTGATTGTCGTCTTTCTCGCATCACTCGCGGTTGTGTCTCTGCTGTTCGGTATCGGACTCGGACCCGTGACGGTTTCGCCCGTCAACGTCGCAAAAATCCTGCTCTCACGCGTGCCGCTCATCGGCGGGCATATCCCGCACGGCTGGGCGCAGCTCGACGAGAATATCGTCATCGGCCTGCGGCTGCCGCGCGTCTGTCTCGGATTGATTGTCGGCGCGTCGCTCGCCGTCATCGGCGTTACAATGCAGGCCCTCGTGCGGAACCAGCTCGCCGACCCGTTTATCCTCGGCGTGTCGTCGGGCGCGGCGGCGACGGCGACGCTCGGAATGCTGTTCGGCGTTTTCGCGTTCTTCGGGAAGTATTCGCTGTCCATTTCGGCGTTTATCGGCTCCGCCGTCACGATTATCTTCGTATACACGATTTCGCGCGTGCGGGGGCGCATTAATATCACGCAGCTGTTGCTGTCGGGCGTTGCGATTTCAATGATAATGGACGGCGTGACTCGGATTATCACGCTCGCCGCGCCGAACGCGCAGGGACTGCACAACGCAACGTTCTGGATGTCCGGCAGTCTCGCGGGTGCGAAGTGGGGCTATCTCACGCTGCCGCTCGTCGTACTGCT
>JAISJC010000078.1 GCA_031261745.1 Oscillospiraceae bacterium | reverse complement strand
CCGATACCCGGCGTGTGGCGGCAAAAGCGGTACGCATCCGTCGGGAGGTCGAGGAATTCCAGCGTTCCGTCACGTTTCAGCAGCTCCGCGTCGCCCTGTCCCGCGGCGAGAATGCGGTCAATGTCGGTTTTCAGCTGCGCGGGATTGTGGAGCGCGGAGCGCACGGCGAACATACACAGCACACCGACATTGCGTTCAATCGTCAGCGGCAGAACGGTTTTCGCCGCCGAGGGATTCAGAATATTATAACCCGTCATAATCACGTCAAAAAAGTCGTCTTTCAGCGCAATCGGCAGCATTTCGTGCGCCGTATCCTGCGCGAAACGCTCGGTCACGCCGGGGAAGCGGATTTTGCCCTGCTCCTTCGCTTTGATGAGCGCGGGAATCAGCGTCTCGGAAACCTGTTTGTAATGTTCCGCCGTGACCGCGTGGAGGTGGTAGATGTCCACGTAGTCGGTTTCGAGCCGTTTCAGGCTCGCGTCGAGCGCGTCCGACAACGCCTGCGGCGTCGCGATTTTTCCGTCAAAGCCGGAATACGAGAATTTCGTGGAAATCACGTACTTGTCGCGCGGGACGCCGCGCAGGCCCTGACCGACGGCGGGTTCGGAACCGTAAGCCATCGCCGTGTCGTAGAACGTCACGCCCGCGTCGTACGCCGCGCGGACGATTGACGCCGCGTGGTCAACGCCGAGATCCATTCCGAGGCGCGAAAAACCGCCGCCGCCCAGCCCCGCCGCCGTGACGCGCAAACCGGTACGCCCCAGTGTGATTGTGTCCATAAAACTACCTCCCGATTTTTTTGTTTAATTATATCATACAAAACGAAAAACGAAAAGACTTTTATTGCCGGAATATTGCAAAAAAGTGTTGTATTTTCACGAAAATTGATATATAATATCTTAACAAAATATATATAAATCGTGTATGACAATATAATACAGGAGGAAACCATATGAAAACGCGTAGATTTACACGCATTTTCGCGGCATTTTTGCTTGCATTTGCAATGCTTGCCGGCGTTGCCGCGCTCGCGGCGGACAACACGGCGAAAACCATCACGCTCGAAAAGACCGAGGGCAGCGACGTCACCGTTCTGTCTAAGAGCGGGAAGAGTCTCACGATTACAAAGAGTATGAAGCTCTTCACCGGCTATACGCTGAAAACGGGGCTGAAAAGCTATGCGTACATAAACCTCGACAGCAGCAAGGCCGGAAAGCTCGACGCGTCGAGCGAAGCAGAGGTCCGGCAATCCGGCAAAAAGCTCGAAGTCAACGTGAAAACGGGCAAGATGTCGTTCAATGTCTCTGAGAAGCTCAAAGAGGACGAGAGCCTGAATATCCGCACATCGACGATGGTCGCGGGTATCCGCGGCACCGCGGGCTGGGTCGAAGTGGTCGACGAAAAAACCTCGAAACTCTACCTGCTGACGGGTGAAGTCATAATCATTTGCACGGATCCGAATACGAATGAAACCACGTACGAAATCATCAGAGCGGGAGAGGTCGGCACCGGATATATCAACGATAAGACGCCGGACGCGGACGTCGAGGCGCAGATTGAGGTGCTGGACTTCTTGGAGGACGACATCCCCGGCTTTATCGCCATTGAAATCCTCAATGACGAAGAATTGCAGGATCGGCTGCGCGAGGACAATCTGCTCGACGTTGACCGCATTCTCGAAAACGCGCGGAAGCAGCTTGAAGCGGACCAGGCCGCAGCCGCGGCCAAGCAGGCCTTGATCGACGGCGTAATCGCCGGTCGCGACGATAACACAAATTCCGTGTGGGCGGATTCCGGCACCGCCACCGCAAGCGGCGGCGGCAGCAACAACTCGTCTACAACCACCACGCTGACGGGCAATATAACCGAGGTTGAGGTCAACAACGCGCTTGCGAGCTATACCGAGGTTATTCTCGACAGCGGAGCGACCGTAACTATGAGCACCAGCAGCATCATCACAATCGAACCCGGCAAGACGCTGCGCAACCAAGGCACAATCCAGGGTACAGGCGTAATCCAGAACAACTCAAATTCGTCTCTCTATACCGAATTAGGCTCAAATATCGCCGTAGGCGTGAATCTCATAAACGGCACTTCCGGTGCTTCCGGGTTGTCCGGACGTATGGAGCTTGCAGGCACGATAAACGGAGAGGTCAACAACGAAAAAGGCACACTGACGATTAACGGTACTGTCGGAGCCACAGGCGGCGTCGTAGTCCACGGCGGAACGACGACGATTGCGAGCGGCGCCACGATAAACGGCTTTATCAAAAACTTCAACCCGACCCCTTCCGAAATATTGACGGTTGCAAGCGGTGCCGAAGCAAACGGCAATGTAGACAACGTCGAAGGAACAATGATTATAAACGGTGATATCGGCGCGGTGGCGAGTCCGAACCCGTTCTATGTTGCGGGCGGCACGGTCACGCTGAACGGTACCGCGAACAGCAATGTGAAGGTCCTTGAAGGCGAACTCATACTAAGCAATACCGGTACAATTAATTCGCCGTCACCAATAGTCGTCGGTGACAGCCTCAGCAGCTATACCGGTAGCAGTACATTCACCATTAACGGCACGGTTAATGTTGTGACAACGGCCGCAAATGCTATCGTGTTAGACGCAGGCACCATCTCCCCGGTACTCAACCTAAACGGCGGCACGATTAATTTCTCGACCAATAGCGCGGGTAACAATACATTCATTTACGCGAATCCCGGTTCAACCGTTCTCGGTAACGCAACGGCACTCAAAAGCGACGACGACTACCCGGCTTTCACCACCGACGGTACCGATACCTTGAATACGGTTTCCGGAAGCATCTATGAAGTGTCTCTGTTTACGATAGAAAAATTAAACGAAGCACCGACGGGCGGAACAAACTATCTGCAAGTCGGCGACGAGTATATTGTGAAGGGCGACCGCGTATTAGGCGGGTCTTACTCGGAGATTTTCGCGCAATACACCGAATTTGCGCCGTCCGGCTCCTTGTTGTTATCATCCGAACTTGTTATAGGCGAGGATATCACGTTCTACTTTTTACCGATATTCTCAAATGAAAACCTTGAAAGCGGGCCACCGCCATTGGAGCCGGCAGAGTTGGCGGTTGTCGGCTATGGTATTAGAGTCGCAGCGAATCAAACGCTGTCGCTGATCGGTTGCGGAGGAATAGTTGCTGACGCAACAGAAACTTTCAACCTTGACAGCAACGCGAAGCTGATTATTGACGGCTGTATTTATCTCGATTTTGACTTTGGCACGATCAACCACAACTTGACCGTCGATATGTATGATGACGGCACGTTTACGGGTTCTGCGACGAGCGTTGCGGGTCTGGTGGCGCGCGACGTTGTAACCGCCTACTACTGGGATAATAGCGCAGGAACATCCGGCGCAAATGTAGAGGTTGAAGCGACAGGCTTCACTTGGCAGCATAGTGCCGACTTTCCGGACAGGTGGGACGATACAGCGAAAGTATGGACAGTTGTGCCAGTATCAGGTTAAGGAGGAATTATGATGAAAAAGAGAGCTATTGCAATCATTCTCGCGGTTGCGCTGTGCGTGCCGCTCGCCGCTTCGGCGGTTGACGTGAAACCTGTGTCTGCAAATGAGAGCGTGCTGTTTTACGGCGGCGGCTCCCCCTCCGGCATCGTGCGGGACACGGACGGCGCGTACCTGATCACGGACACATTTAACAAGGTCATCTGGCGCGTCCCGACGACGGGCGTCGCCGAGGTGTATGTCGGCACAATCGGCGTCGCCGACCTCTCCGGTGAGCCTATCGGCGGCTACAACGACGCGGAATTTGCCAAGGCGTCCTTTGCGGAGCCGTGGGACATCGCGCCGTTCCTGAAAGGCTATCTCGTCACCGACACGGCGAACCACGTCGTGCGTTACCTCGTTGACGGCGCGGTTGAGTCCGCCGTCGGCACCGGAAAATCCGGCTATAAGGACGGGCGCGGCCTTGCGGCGGCGTTTAACCGCCCGACGGGTCTCGCGTCCGACGGTCACGGCGTTTACATCGCGGACACGGGCAACAACGTGGTGCGCTATCTGGACGAAAAGGGCAATGTCTCGTCCGTCGCGCTCGGACTGAATTCGCCCACGGGGCTGACCTATAATTACGGTGCGCTGTACATCGCGGACACCGGCAGCCACAGAATTTTGAAGCTCGAAAAGGGCGAGCTGTCGGTCGTCGCGGGCGCGGAATACGCCGCCGGCTCCGACGACGCGATCAGCGGCGATTATCTCGACGGCTCCGCCGCGGAAGCGCGGTTCGCGTCCCCGACCGGCGTTGCGGTCGCCGCGGACGGCAGCATATTTGTCGCGGACAGCGGCAACGGCGCGATTCGCCGCATTAAGAACGGCGACGTCACTACCGTTATGAAGTCTGACGCTGACAAGGGCGAGCCGTATCCGGTCTCTCCGCGCGGTCTGCTTGCCGTCGGCGATTCCCTGTTCGTCTGCGACACGTTTTCGGGCGTTGTGTTCTCTCCGTTCGCGCCGTTTAAGGACGTGAAGCCCTCGGACTGGTTCTCCGGCGTGGTGAATAATGTATTCCGGCTCGGACTGATGACCGGCACAAGCGCGACGACGTTTGAGCCTAACGGCACAATGACGCGCGCGATGGCGGTTACGGTTCTGTACCGCGTCGCCGGTGAACCCGTAACGCGCTCTGATCTCGCGTTTGAGGACGTGGACAGCTCGCTCTGGTACGGCGAAGCCGTAAACTGGGCTGCGCAGAGCGGCATTGTCCTCGGCGACAACGGCAAATTCTACCCGAACGCGAATATCTCGCGCCAGGACCTCGCGGTTATCCTCGACAGGTATCTCACGTATATTGACGCGCCGCTTGCGGTCACGCAGCAGTATATTATCTTCGCCGACGAGGCGCAGATTTCCGACTACGCGAAAAACTCGATTCAGACGCTGTTTAAGCTCGGCGTTATCGGCGGCGTCGGCAACAACACCATCAATCCGACAGGAAACGCGAGCCGTGCCGAAGCCGCGGCGATGTTCGACCGTCTGGTAAAACTGCTGTAATGGGGACGGATATCACGCTTCGTGTGTTCGGTTCTCGCGGCTCCACCCCTGTTCACGGGAGTGATTTTACGCGCTATGGCGGCGCAACAAGCTGCATTGCGGTGAATATCGGCGGCGAGAGCGTTATTCTCGACGCCGGCTCCGGTCTGACGGGAGCCGCAAAATGGGTTCCGAAAAGCGGTGAGTTTTCAATTCTTATTTCGCATCCGCATATTGACCATATAATCGGGCTGACGTCGTTCGCGCCGCTTCACAATCCGGACAATTCCGTACGCATCTTTGCCGCGGAACACGGCGGTCTCGGTGCGCAGGAGCAGGTGGAGCGTCTGATGAGCGCACCGCTCTGGCCGCTTGGGACGGAGGTTTTTTCGGACAGCACACAGTTCTGTGATATTGACAGTGACGGCACTTTTCAGATCGGCGCGGTGCGCGTCGATACGATTGAGGGTAACCACCCCGGCGGTTGTACCGTATACAAGCTGACGCACGGCGAGCATTCAATCGTCTACTGCACCGACTTTGAACACGATAAACACCATAGCGAGAGGCTTGCCTCCTTCGCGGCGGACTGTGAACTGCTGATCTACGACGCGCAGTTCTCGGACGCGGAATATGAGACAAAACAGGGATGGGGACATTCGACGCGCGAAGAAGCGGTTAGGCTCGCGCGTCGCTGCGGCGTGCGTAAGCTTCTGCTGTTCCACCACAGTCCGTCGCGCACGGACGACGCGCTTGACGCGGCGGAAGCTCTGACGCGACTTGATTTCCCCGACTCATCCTTTGCGAAACGTGAGGAGGTAGTGCTTTTATGAAATCAGTTGACACAGATAAGCTGCTGGAAGTCGGAATCGCGCTGTCAAAGCAAAAAGACAGCGATTTGCTGCTCGAAACAATACTGAACGCCGCAATGGATCTGACCGATTGTGACGGCGGCACGCTGTACATAAAAACAGACAGCGCACTCGCGTTTCGCACGATGATTACGCGCTCGCTCGATATTCACAGAAACGGAAAAGACGAACCGATTACCTTGCCGCCGGTTCCGCTCTCACCGAAAAATGTCTGCGCGAGAGCCGCTCTTGACGGCGTTTTGATTAATGTCCCCGATGTTTACAACGATGTACGATATGATTTTTCGGGACCGCGCGAGTATGACAAGCTGACGGGGTACCGCACGGTTTCTATGCTCGTCGTGCCTATGGAGGACGACCACGGCGATATTATCGGCGTGTTGCAGCTCATTAACGCGCAGAACGAGGACGGTTCGCTCACATCGTTTGACGTCGGTTATGAGGCTGTTATTTCGTCACTCGCGTCGCAGGCGGCAATCTGCCTGACGAATATTAATTACGCCGCCGAGGTCGTTTCGCTGCTCGACTCGTTCGTACACGTGATGTCCACGGCAATCGACGCGCGCAGTCCGTATAACGCCAACCACACGCGCAATATGGCGAAGTATGCCGGATATTTTCTCGACCGCGTATACGGCAAATCCACGAACACGATATGGAATTTTACGCCGGAGCGTCGCCGGCAGTTTTTATTCAGCGTATGGCTGCACGACGTGGGAAAACTCGTCACGCCGCTTGAAATTATGGACAAAGAGAGCCGTCTCGGTATGAAACTCGACCTGCTTGAACATCGGTTTGAGGTACTCAGACTGCAAAACCGGATTGATCTGCTTGACGAATCCGTTTCGCCGGAGCGTTTTGAGGCGCGTCAGCGGCAGCTCACGGAAGCGTTGGATTTAATACACGACGCGAATATGGCGGGCTTCCTGCCCGACGACAAAATCGCGCTGATACGCACACTCGCGGAACCGGTTTACGAGACTTCCGACGGGACGCCGATACCGCTTATTGACGAGGAGGAGCTGATCGCGCTGTCGGTGCGAAAAGGCACGCTCACGGCGGACGAGCGCACAATAATGGAAGAGCACGTCATAATGACGGCGAAGATGCTCGATCAAATGGCGTTCTCGCGCAATTACACGAACGTCCCGATATGGGCGTCGATGCACCACGAGTATGTCAACGGGCAGGGGTATCCGAGCGGCCTTTCCGGCGATGAAATCCCCGTTGAGGCGCGGCTTCTGACGATTATCGACATCTTTGACGCGCTGACGGCACGCGACCGGCCGTACAAGCCCGCGATGCCGATTGACAAGGCGATTGAGGTCCTGCACTCAATGGTGAAAGACGGTCAGCTTGACGGTGAGATTTTGGAGCTTTTCATCGGCTGTACTCCCTGGGAGGACGAGGTTCTATGAAGAAAAGTACGATTATTCGGCTTGTATCGGCAATTGGCGCGGCGGCTATAATAACCGCCGCGTTTGCCTTCGGCACACTCTATGCGACGGATTTAACCTCCGCGAACCCGCTGTACCGTGTGGACACGGCGATGTCCGACGCACTTTTTATGCGCGAAACGCCGATCTCCGGTGAGGTCGTAGTAATCGGACTTGACGCGCTCGCGCTTGAATATTTCGGTCCGTTTCCGTGGCCGCGCGACATTATGGCGATGACACTTGAAATGTTGAATGAGGACCCCGAAAACCGCCCCGCGGTAATCGGAATCGACTTGCTGTATACCGGCGACTCCGACGCGGACGCCGACGCTTATCTCGCGGAGGCCGCGGGCGCGTACGGCAATGTGGTCGTGGCGATGAGCGGCGTTTTCGGCGACAGGATTGTCACGGAGGGCGAGGACTTCCGCATAGAAAAGGACGTAATCGTCAGCAGTGACGTGCCGTTCCCCGCGCTCGCGGAATCCGCGGTGACGGGACACGTCAACGCCGTACTCGACGAGGACGGCGTTATGCGCCACGCCCTGCGGTACATCACGTTGCCGGACGGCACAGTAAAATACTCGCTGGATATCACATTGTACGAGCGATATATGGGCCGTGAAATGCCCGACCTGAGAAGTACAGACAAGCTGCCGGCGTTCTATATTCCGTACTCGGCAAAGCCGGGTGCGTATGAAATCGCGTCAATAGCGGACGTTTTTGACGGCGCGGAGCTGGATTTGAGCGGAAAAATCGTGCTTATCGGGCCTTATGATGCCGGACTCGGCGATAAGATGCTCACGCCGATAGACCACGGCATCGAGATGTTCGGCGTGGAGGTCCACGCAAACGTGATTGAGTCATTCCTGCGCGGCATTCAAAAGTCCGAGATTTCCGCCGCGTTGCAGGCGGCAGTCGTTTTTGTGTGCCTGTCCGCGAGTCTGATTTTCCTGTGGGACAGGAAAATCCTCACGGCTACGCTGTTCTGGTTCGGCATTACCGTTATGGTGGTTGTGATTGAGATATTGGCGTTCCGCCGCGGTTTCGTCACTCACGCGCTGTGGCTGCCGCTCGGACTTACGATTATTTACGTCGTCAGCGTCGCGCTGAATTATATCCGCGCGGCAATGGAAAAACGACGCGTGACGGGAACCTTTAAGCGTTACGTCGCACCGGAAATCGTCAACGAGATTTTACGCGAAGGCACAGACGCGCTGGGATTGGGCGGAAAGCTCGTCGATATTGCGGTGCTGTTCGTCGATATTCGCGGGTTTACGCCGATGAGTGAGATACTGACGCCGCCGCAGGTCGTCGAGGTGCTGAACAGCTACTTAAAGCTCACAAGCGTCGCGATAATGAACAACAGCGGCACGCTCGACAAGTTCATCGGCGACGCGACAATGGCGTTCTGGGGCGCGCCGCTCCCGCAGGACGACTGCGTTTTCAAGGCGATAAAAACCGCGCTGGAAATGGTTGAGGGGTCAAAAGCGTTGTCCGAGGAACTCGCGGAACGCTTCGGGCGCACGGTCAGTTTCGGCATTGGCGTACATTTCGGCCCCGCCGTCGTCGGAAACATCGGCGCGGAGGCGCGTATGGACTACACGGCGATCGGCGACACCGTGAACACTGCGGCTCGCCTTGAATCAAACGCCCCCGCCGGGACGATCCTGTGCAGCCGCGCCGTCGCGGACGCGCTTGAAGGTCGAGTGCGGTTCACCTCGCTCGGCGATTCGATTAAACTGAAAGGCAAAGCCGAGGGGTTTGAGATTCTGACGGTTGACGGACTTGTGGATTAATTTTTTCTGTTATACCGATTCATCGGCGAACGCTACAATTTTGTTAATCCAACAGTCCGGCGCAAGATACTCAATCAAGTCGGCAAGCACCTTTCCGTCCGCATTGCCCCTGTCGAAGTACGCTTCAAGTCCATTATTGAGATATAAAAACCAAAAGTGATAACAGAAATATGCCAAAACATTTGAGTTGAGCTTGTAATCTATCCCCACTTTTTTCAGACTATCGTGAAACGCGTCCATTGCCCATTGGCGATTCATAAAAAACCACGCGTTACGCTCTGGCGGGGCGATTTCCGGTGCGTCCCAGTCAATAAGATAGTATTTGCCGTCTGTTCCGAGCATTATATTACTTCCCGCGTCACTATGCGTAATAAAAAACGGCGTAGTGGCTTTTTCACACCTGTCGGTAAATAATTTAAGCCGAGAAGCTATGTGGTCGATTGTGTCGCGATTTGCGTTAAATAGGTTTAATATATCTTTGTCGTGAACCCGTGCCAAATTACCGTAAAAATCATCAGCTTTTGAAGTGCTGAAATCACAGCGAGGTATCGTCAACCCGTCAGTCGGGACAGTGTAAACTCGTGACAGTATCTCGTACTCGTGAGTTTTTGTAATGTTCTCATCGAGAATATTCTCTCCGTCAATCCAGTCGAATAAGCCGACGACCGCGCCGTCATACTTGGTATATAATTCACCGCTTGCGGTCTTGACAACTTGGCTGACGCCTTCAATTCCGTACACGCGGAACCGTTCCATAACCTGAAAGCTGTTACGGTAAAGTTGATTGTGCGGGCGCGAATAATCCAGTTTCGCAAAGTAGCTTTGCTCCGGAGTTTCGATTTTCCAAGTTTCGCCGTACCAGCCCCTTTTTGCCGGAATGATTGAATTTATACTTATCCCGTAGGCTTGCGCGAGAAATTCTTTAAGCTGCGCGATATACGTTTCGTCGCGCTCAACTTGTCCGTACATATGGTTATCCCCTTTGATACGATATAGTTATTTGCACAAAAAGCCCTTTCGGGCTTTTTGTTTTTGTCTACTGTTGCGCCTGCGCGGCGGCGGCCGCTTTTGCCTTTGCCATAAGCGCGTTGAATTCGTCCGTGATGTCGCCGTCAGTGTCGGTGAGCAACCGGTGGAACATATCGGGCATCACGTCGAGCGGGTCGCCCTCGTTCGCGTCGGTGCCGAGGATAACCTCAACCTGCGGATAGGTCTCCTCGATTACCTTCTTGTACTTCTGCACAAACGGACACATCTTCATCATACAGCTTGAAAAGTGGATTTTATCCGCGTGCGCGAACTCCACGAGCGGCTTGACGCGTTTAAGTATCTTGTCGTACGCGTACAGCGTCGGACAGCCCGCACAGGAGTTGTAGCCGACGAGATGCACGTCCTCGTCCTTGTAGCGTTCAAAGCTCTTTGTGCGCGTATCGAACGCGCTCATACAGCCCGCGCTGCCGCAGCTGCAATCGTCCTTAACATTCTGACAGCTAATCATTGCGATTCTGATGCTCATTTTAACATCTCCTAAAATTAAATTTATTGGGTTTTTCCCTTTTCCAGTTTACCATATATTATTGGAAAATGCAAGCTGCGGAATTGCCGCCTCGAACAGAGTAAAACAAAAAAGCCCTTACGGGCTTTTTGCTTTTGGAGGCGACACCCAGACTCGAACTGGGGAATGAGGGTTTTGCAGACCCTGGCCTTACCACTTGGCTATGTCGCCTTGTACGAAAACCCACCAATGGTGGGCTTTCTCGTTTTAATGGAGCGGGCGACGAGGCTCGAACTCGCTACCTCCACCTTGGCAAGGTGGCGCTCTACCAGATGAGCTACGCCCGCGACTCTATTAAAATGGTGCCTCCGGTCGGAATTGAACCAACGACACGCGGATTTTCAGTCCGCTGCTCTACCAACTGAGCTACAGAGGCGTTTTGCAACCGGATAACACGCGGTAATTTGCGTTCCCAAACGGTGCAACGCACCGTTTGGGAAAGTGGCGACCCAGAACGGGCTCGAACCGTCGACCTCCAGCGTGACAGGCTGGCGTTCTAACCAACTGAACTACTGGGCCATAAATGCACTTGCGGAGTGCGTTTCAGCGAGCTTCAGCTCGCCGCGCGATAGCGCGTCAGGTTTGACGGCTTTGCCGGAAAACCGCAAATAACAATCTCTTAAAGGGTTCCAAATTAAAACGAAGTTTTAATTTGGTGGGAACAACAGGACTCGAACCTGTGACCCCCTGCGTGTAAAGCAGGTGCTCTAACCGGCTGAGCTATGCTCCCGAATCTTTGAGACGCACGTTATTATACTAAACCATTTGCCCGTTGTCAACCTCTAAATTCAAATTTTTTATCTCTTCGGGCGAAAAATTATAAATTTCGTCACAAAATCGGCACGTTACCTCGACTGTTTCGCCTTTTTTCAGTATATCGTCCACCTCCTCGCGCCCGATTCCCGCCAGCGCGCCCGCGACGCGCTCACGCGAGCAATAGCAGCGGTATTCCACGCTTTCCGTACTCAAAATCCGCGGTTCCAGACCGCGCATAACGCTGTTTATGAGGTCCTCCGCACCACCGCCGTCAAGAATATTTGTCACCGCGCCGGTTTCCGCAACATTTTGTTCGACCGCGTCAATTAAATTTTCCGGCGCACCCGGCAAAAGCGACACGACATAGCCGCCGGCCGCCCTGACCGTGCGGTCGCGGTCCACGAGAACGCCGAGCGCGACGGCGGTCGGCACCTGCTCGCTCGTGTGGAAATACGACGTAAAATCCTCCGCAATCTCGCCCGATACGAGCGCGACACCGCCCGTATACGGCTCGTTTTCGCCGTCGTCGCGGATCACCGTGAGCATTCCGTTCGTGCCGACGGCGCGCCCCACATCGAGCTTTCCGTCCGTGCGGAGCGGCAGCTCAACTTCCGGATTCCCCGCGCAGCAGCGCACGTTTCCGTCGCAATCTGACACCGCGATAATCGAGCCGAGCGGTCCGCCGCCGTGAATACGGACGGTCACGGACGCGCCGTCCTTTTTAATCGCGCTGCCGAGAATGCTCGTCGCCGCCATTACGCGCCCGATCGCGGCCGCCGCGACGGGCGACGCGTTGTGAATTTCCCTCGCGCGCTCCGTCAGCCCGCGCGACGAAACCGCGGCGATTGACACGAATCCGTCGGCGGAGATTGCGCGAATAATGTTGTCCATTTAGTACCTCCGAATGGTTGAATGGTACTATAATAACTCATTTCAGACGATTTGTAAACACACAAAATCACCGTCCGCATACAATAACGCGGACGGTGATTTTATGTTTTCTGTTGAAAGTTTTACGACGGAGCGCGTTTTGACGCACCTTGACCTGCCCGCAATCCATATGACGCTCGTGCTGCCCGCCGTGTCGGGCGGCAAACCCCGCGCCGCGCGGCGGATTAACGCGTTTTACGCGCATATGGTGGATGCGCTTGAAGCATTTGCGCGGAAAAATCTGCTGCCGCAGGCGGCGCGGTCGCTCGATGCGGCCGTGGAGCGCAGCCGCGGATTTGAGCCTTGGCGCGTAAAAACGTCGTTTACATACGAGGACACCGACGGCGCGCCGGTGATAACGCACAGACTCTACGCTTGCTGTGACGGCGACGAGCGCGAACGCGAGTTTACAACGGTCTGGGACGCTGATTCGGGTCTGATTACGCGGGATTATTCAGGCTGATGACGGAGATTTCATACGCGGTGCGCTCCTCCGCGCCGTCGGGCGTCGTTTTTATGTATTTGCGGCTTTGAATCCGCCCCGTGAGCGACACTGTTTCACCCGTACCGCGCTCCGAGAGAGCCTGTGCGGCGCGTCCCCACGCGATACACGGCAAGTAGTCGCTGCGCCCGTACCGCCTGTTCACGGCGAGCATAATGTCGCATATTTGCCTACCCATCGGTGTTTTGCGCAGTGTCGGCTCCTTGCATAGCGCACCCGTAAGCGTGACCGTGTTTGAGTCCGGCTCGTCCGTGAACGAAAGCTCCTTGGCGAAAACCGTGATGACCAGACGGCTGCCCTGCCCGCTTTTATTGTTAAACGAACGGATTTCACCCGCCACCGACAGGCGGGACTGTCCGGTCAATTCAAGCTCAGCGAGATCCGCCTCGCGGGCGACGACGTTGATTTTATCGACCACGCCCGACAGCCGCTCTATTTCCAGCGGGAACGTCAGATAACGCTCCGCGTTGTCGCCGCCCGTGTGCGAAAACCTCGGCGGCTCGGCGACGGTTCCGCACATTACGGCGGTATTATTAGTTTCCAATTTCCACACTCCTTAATGCTCGACTGAGGACATTCTATGCCTCCGTTTTCGGGATTAGACCAAGCATTATTGACCGAAAAAAGAGCCGCGCCCCGCAAGGGGCGCGGCTTTCCCCGGCTTACTTATTCAGCGTGTCTTGGAACGCTTCGTAAAAGTCTGCCACATAGTAATCTGCGAGGTATTCAATTATGCGGCATTCGAGTTCGCGGCGTTCGTCGTGCGTCAGGTTCATCGAGCCGTGTACCGCCATATGGTGACCGTGGCAGAGGGCAACGAGGTTTTCGGGAATGTCGCGCCCGCCGCGAGAGCGCGGCACGAAGTGATGCGCGTCAGATGCGGCGTTGTTGCAGAGTATGCACGTGTAGCTGTCCCGCTCAAAGACGATGTTGCGGAGTGCCTTGGAAATGTTTGCGTTCATTGTAGTTACCTACCTTGTATTGTAGTCGCGCTCACGCGCGCCGCACGCAGAAGTACGCGCGAAGTCAAGGGCGCGAAGCGGCGAAGCGAACCCTTGATCGCGTGGTACAATGCGAAAGGCGGGCGAGAGAGAGCGTCACAGCACCAAACCGCACCCCCGCGCGGGGAGCGAGAGCGGGGACGCGCCCGCCAAAGCGAGTTAGAGGGGCGACCCCCGCAAGCCCCGACACGAGCGGCGGCGGGCGCGGACACGCCGAGCGACCGCAAGCGCGGGAGAACCAAAAAGGCGCGGAAACGCGCCACAAAACGCCCCGTCCTACGCGTTTTCTACGCATAGTCTACGCAGTTTGTACACATTTGCCTATTGACTTAGTACGCGTTTTATGGTAGTGTCTCTCGGTGAAAGGAAGTGACGGCAACGGGTACATACATACGGCATTACAAGCCGCTTGACGATGCGGCGACAATTGACAGGGCAATGGAAATGCTTGACAGAATAGAGAAATACCAGAGAGAACGCGACGCAAAGCACGGCGTTGCAACGGTTTCCGACGTTGGCGGGTTCCCAAATCCGAGCGGCGAATACACGGGAGCATTGGCAGAAACACGGCTAATCTTCTGGGATTGCCTCAACGCGACCGACAGAGAGGGCGGGCTGTATCTCGTGTTGCGGTTCTGCTTAGGTTACAGTATGACGGAAATTGCGCTGAATATGGACGTGTCGCGTAACCGCGTCAAGTACAAAATTAAATGCGCGCTCCGTGAGTGCGAATCCCGCGCGCGGGCGAGCGGCATTGCCGCGAGTTCCCGCGCGTAAGCCGCCGACAGGCGGCGCAACACAACGCGAGGGCGACAGCACGAGCCACCACCGAGGAGCGGACGGGACGGCGAAACGGCGACAGCCCGCCGAACCGCCCGCACACGCGAGGAGCCGAAACGCCAGAGCGGCAGACACAGCAACAGCAACGCGCGCCGTTCCAAGCCTTTTTGCGCCCACCTGTACATACCTTTTACGCGGGCTTCATCTCGAACATTGCAACACATCGACCCGCGACATACGACTGAGGACATTCTATGCCTCCGTTTTCGGGATTAGACCAAGCATTATTGACGCTCCCGCCGCCGCGAGCGTCGCATCCGCGCTCTTCCCTGCCGTCACTTTTATCTCCTGCTCTTCGACCACCGTGCCGTGCGCTGTCGCGATTTCACGCTGCACCGCAAGCATCGCCGTCGTCTCGCCGAGCGAGGAGAGCGTCAGCGTCGCGCGCGGGGACATTCCGTAGGTAACGACGTTCTTCGCGCCAAGCGCGGTTATCGCGCCGCCGTCCGGCGTGAGAACAGTTCCGCATTCTACGTTCGCCGCGCCGCGATAGCGCGGTGAAACGACGACGACATCGGCCCTGTTTCCGGCCGTAACCGCGACGCCGGACGCGCGGAGCGCGTGCGTGATATCCGCCGCGAAACCTTCGCCGGGGCTTTCGAGAATTGATACGGAGAGCATAATAATCACCTCAACAGTATCATTGCCGCGCGGAACGCGAATATTATTATTGTAATGTGTTTGAAATTTTGCTTGACAACGCTCCGAATCCGTGATATTATGCCCAAGTAAAGAAAGCAGTACGGCTCCGCCGTCTCACCTGACCGCCTGTGCGCGTTAGGTCCGATATTTGAGTTTGCCGGTTGTCGGCGCGCTCGTCTGTCGTGGGATTGCTGTTTGCTTTCGCACGGTTTTTTATTTTTTGGAGGTGTCTTAACATCAGCACTGTGACCTATCAGATTAACGAGGAAATCCGCGATAAAGAGGTACGGCTTATCGGCGACGATGGCGAACAGCTCGGCATTATGTCGTCAGAAGCGGCACTGAACATCGCAATTGAGAAAGAGCTTGACCTTGTGAAAATCGCGCCCGGCGGGAACCCACCCGTCTGCAAGATTATGGACTACGGCAAGTACAAATTCGAGCAGGCGAAACGGGATAAAGAAGCCAAGCGCAACCAGCACATTGTCGAGGTCAAGGAAATACGTATGTCGCCCGGCATCGGGATAAACGATTTCAACGTGAAGCTGAAAAACGGTCAGAAGTTCCTCGCGGACGGCGACCGGCTTAAAGTCACTGTGCGCTTTCGCGGGCGCGAAATGGCGCACACCAACATCGGCGAGGACCTGTTAAAGAAGTTCGCCGAGCTGTGCGAAGAGCTTGCGGCAATGGACAAAAACCCCAAGCTGGAAGGTCGGCATATGTCGATGTTCCTCTCCCCCAGAGTAAAGCAGTAACCATCCTCGGATTATTTTTCAAAGGAGAAACCACAATGGCCAAGATTAAGATTAAGACCCACAGCGGCGCGAAAAAACGCTTTTCGCTTACGAAAAGCGGCAAGGTTAAGTACAAGCACGCCAATAAGAGCCATTTGCTCAACGGTCACGGCAAGACGACGAAACGCAAGCGTGCGCTGCGTCAGGGCGGCTATGCGGACGTTACGAACGAGGCCGCAATCAAGCGTATGATTCTGTACAAATAATTTCTGAATTACGAAGGGACTGACTACAAATGGCAAGAGTAAAAGGCGCGATGATGACGCGCAAGCGCAGAAACAAGATATTAAAGCTCGCGGGCGGCTATTGGGGCTCGAAATCCACGCACTTCAAGATGGCAAATCAGGCGGTTATGAAATCACTCCGCTACGCCTACGTCGGGCGCAAGCGCAAAAAACGCGAATTCCGCCAGCTTTGGATTGCGCGTATCAACGCGGCGGCGAAGCTCAACGGCACGAACTATTCGACGTTTATGCACGGCTTAAAGCTCAAAGGCATTGATATGAACCGCAAAATGCTCTCCGAGATGGCGATTCACGAACCGGAGGCGTTCGCGACGCTCGTCGCGTCGGTAAAATAGCAAACGAAATTCCCGCTCTTACGAGCGGGAATTTTTTGTGTTGTAATTATACCGTTTGCAACGCCCCAAACCTCTCGTCGCCGCGCAGAAAATCGAATACCGCATTGTCGAGGCTCCGCAATAACAGCTCCAACTCCGTCCCCTCATAGTTGCGGCGCAGCTCCTTCGGGTTGTACACAAAACCCTCCATCAGCGGCGAGTGCAGCACGCGATGCTCCATTCTGTCGTAATTCCGCGCGTGACGCGCCGCTTCGTCAAGGTGGTAAAGCGTGTTCTCGCCGTCTTGCAGCTTCGCGTATGCCCGCGCAATGTCGAGGTGAATCCACATCATTCGCGTGTGCTTGAAGCCGAAGTCGCCGTCCTCGTACACGCATTCGTGCAGCTTGATTTCCTGTTTCCAAAGGTGAATCTTTTCGGTACTCGTGAACTCCCGCGCCTGCATCATTCTTAAAACCGCGCCGTAAATATCGTCGAGCGCGACCTCGATTATTGCCTGTGAGTGGCGCAGTAATTCCTCGCCCTCCAGCACCGCAGACATCAAATCGTTTCCCGCGATTTCCATATCCGCGTAGCGTTTCGCGCTCACGCGGTCGCCCTTGCCGATATACGCATAGCAGGTGAGCTGCATTGCCGTCGAGCGTCGCATTCCGTCCGTACATTCGGACAAAATCCTCTCGCCGAGCGCGATAATCTCGTCCATCGTGTCCTCGTCGAACTGATTGTCGCTGTAAAGCGCGTTCATCAGCATCGCCATAATCTGAAAGTCGTTCGGAAATTCACCGTGCGCGTCGCGCATCATCTGCAACCGCGTTTTAGTATCGCCTATGAACGCAAGCTCCTGTTCGCGGGCAAAAATCGCGTCAAGCCGCTCCTGTTTCCGTATCTCGCCCACGCCGAGCAGGTCGTCCACCGTCACGTCGTAGAACGCCGCAATCGCGGGCAGCAGCGTGATGTCGGGATAGCCCTCGCCGCGTTCCCACTTTGAAACGGCGGGAATACTTATGCCGAGGTGCTTCGCCAAATCGTCCTGCGTGTTGCCTTTGGTGTCTCGCAGATTTTTCAGGTTCTCGTTGATTGTGATATCCATAATACGCCTCCGTTTTTCAGTAACGCGCGCACGTTCTATATCCATAATAACACAACGCGGCTATTTTACAATAACCGCGTTGTTCATTTTCAGTTGAAAAATTTAACTTGTGGTTAAATCCCAAGTTTACGCCAATGAAACAGCCAAAACGCCCGCTGCGACTGGGCTGGTGGACGTTTTTGCAGATATAAAAATATAGTCACATAATAATGGCTTTGTCAACGGAGTATTTTAGCT
>JAISJC010000017.1 GCA_031261745.1 Oscillospiraceae bacterium | reverse complement strand
CCGATTACGGACAGGCAGTCGGGGCGGTTGTTCGTAATCTCAAATTCGACAATCGAATCGTCCGCGCCGATTGCGGCCCTCGCGTCGTCGCCGACGTTCACCCCGTCAAGCTCCGTGAGAATCAGAATCCCGTCGTCAATCGCGTCGGGGAAGTCGTGCGTGTCGAGCGCAAGCTCCGACAGCGAGCAGAGCATTCCCTCGCTCTTAATCCCGCGCAGCTTGCCCCTTTCAATCTTCTTTCCGCCCGGCAGCGTCGATTTGTGCAGCGCGACGGGAACGACGTCCCCCGCGTTCACGTTCTGCGCCCCCGTGACAATCTGCACCGGCTCGTCCTTCCCGACGTCAACCCGGCACACCCACATATGGTCGCTGTCGGGGTGCCGCTCCGTGGAAATTACGCGCCCGATGACGACGTTTTTGATCTCCGCGCCGGGGTCAGCCGTCAGCTCGACCTTGGAGCCGGAGAGCGTCATCGCCTCCTCGAATTCCCTCGGCGACGCGTCTATTTTCGTGAAATCCTTCAACCATTTTCTCGATAAATTCATTATTTTACCCCCTAAAACTGTCCTAAAAACCGCATATCGTTCTCGAACAGCAGCCGCATATCGTCAATCCCGTAGCGCAGCATCGTCATTCGCTCCAACCCGATTCCGAACGCAAATCCGCTGTACACGTCGGGGTCAATCCCCACGCCCGCGAGGACCTTCGGGTGAACCATTCCGCTGCCGAGAAGCTCAATCCAGCCCTCGCCCTTGCAGACGCGGCAGCCCTCGCCGCCGCAGACGAAGCACTGCACATCGACCTCGCACGACGGCTCCGTGAACGGGAAGTGGTGCGGGCGGAACCGCGTCTTGGTTCCCGCGCCGTAAAGCCGCTCGACGAGCGTGTTCAGCGTGCCTTTCAGGTCGCCCAGCGTAATCCCCTTATCGACGACAAGTCCCTCAATCTGGTGGAACATCGGGCTGTGCGTCGCGTCCACCTCGTCCTTGCGGTACACGCGCCCCGGCGAGATGATGCGAATCGGCGGCTTCTGCCCCTCCATCACGCGCACCTGAACGGGCGAGGTCTGGCACCGCAGATGCACGGACTCGTCCTCCGTGATGTAGAACGTGTCGCTCCACTCGCGCACCGTGTGTCCGACGGGGATATTGAGCTTGTCGAAGTCGTAGACGGACAGCTCGACCTCCGGCCCCTCCGCAATCGCGAAGCCCATCGAGAGGAAGATGTCCTTCGCCTCGTCGAGGACGATGCTCATCGGGTGGCGGTGACCGACGGCGGCGGGCGTACCCGGAACCGTCACGTCAATCTTCTCCGCGGAGAGCTGTGCCGTCAGATTCGCGTTCTCAATCTCGGCGGCGCGCGCCGCAATCGCGGCCTCAATCTCCTCGCGCACCGCGTTCGCGAGCGCGCCGATAATCGGCCGCTCCTCGGCGGATAGCGCACCCATCTGCTTCAAAATCGCCGTAATCTCGCCCTTTTTGCCGAGGTACTTCACGCGCAGGGCTTCAAGCTCGCGCACGGTCTCCGGCGAGAACAGTTCCGCCCGAACGGCGGCGCGCAAATCGTTTAATTTTTCTTTCATTTGCCTTCTCCTATGCTCAAAAAATAAAAACCTCTCGCCCCAAACGGGACGAAAGGCAGTGCAAACGCACGCTTTCCGCGGTACCACCCGAATTCGGCGTAACCGCAACGCGATTAGCCGCACTCATCGGTCGTCACGTGACCGCTCCGTCGGTGATTAGCCGAAGGCTCCAGGGCGAACCAAACGAACCTGCGAGGCGGTTTCAGCCGTGCCGCCCCTCTCTGCGCGCGATTTTGTCGTTATTTTCCCGTTCATCGCCAGTATAATCAGTATTTATACCACAAATCCGCCCCGCTGTCAAGGATTAATTGGCGTTTCGGGTTCCTCCGGCGTTTCGATATTGTCAAGGGCGTACCGGCAGCACTGTAAAATCAACATATTAAATGAGACGCCGTTTTTGTCGGCGGCGTCACTCAGTTCCTCGAACAACTTCTCCGTAAACCGAATGGTCCGAGGAATATTTGCGTTTGAGAACTGATTATCTATCGTGAACATAGCAATACCACCTTTCTTGGTATTGCTATTATAACTATTTTCGGTTATACTTATATATAACCGAAACAGGTTCTAATTAGGTTATATGGGGATGTGATACTATGACAAAAAAGGAAAAGGGCGCGCTTATAAAGCTGGCTCTCAATTTGGCGGCTGTCGGCAAAGACGTTGAAAAATCGCGGGCGCGGCTGCGTCGGCTCGCGGAAAACGGCGTTGACTATTCCGCGCCCGAAATGGCAGCCGAGCTTGACCGCTTTATGGCGGCTGACCGTAAATGGAAGGCAATGGAGGCGGAATATTTATCGTTTAGAGATAAATTCACGCCGTAGGGTCGATTATTAGTCCCGCGCCGCCCCTCACCTTCGTTATTGACTCCCCGCATTTTTTGCGGTACAATACATAAGCTCCCCCGTCCGCGAATATACAGTACGTAACGGACAAGGAGGGCTTCACTTGAAAAAAACATTGCCGATTATCCTCGCCGCGCTGCTCGCGCTCGCGTCCTGCGCACCGAAAACCGACCGCGCCGTAACGGAGTTCGCGCAGCTGCGAGAACATCTCGCCGCCGCCGCGAACGTCACCGCGACCGCCGCCGTCACCGCCGATTACGGCGAGCGCGTCTTTGACTTCCGCATAAAATATCAGGGCGCGGACGGCGCGGGTGAGATTACGATTCTCGCGCCGGAGAGTCTGCTCGGCATCACCGCGCGCGTCGCCGACAACGCGGGAACGCTGAAATTCGACGGTGCCGCGCTCGACACGGGTTCCCTCGGCGACGGAATTTCCCCCGCGGGAATCATCCCGCGCCTGCTCGCGGAGTGGCGTTCCGGCTTCCCCGATTCGCTGTCGCTCGTCACAACGGGCGGGCGCGCGGAACTGGTTATGCGGTCCGCCCTCACGGCTGACGCGCGCCAGACCACGCGCTTCGACCTGTCGTCGCGCCTGCCCGTCCGCACGGAAATCACCTCCGCCGGCCGCGTAATTTTGACGGTCGTATTTGAAAACGTCACGCTGACGTAACCCGCCTCGGCGCGCACGCCGCCCCCTTTCAGAAAGGGGGTGCCGCCTACGGCGGCGGGGGTTTGTCACAAAGGAGCAAATATGCACATCAAACAAATGAGAACCTGGGCCGAGGTCTCCGAATCCGCCCTCGTGTCCAACATCAACGCCATAAAAGCCCGCGCAGGCTCCGCCGCGCTAATGGGCGTCGTCAAGGCGAACGCCTACGGCCACGGCGCGGTTCGGGCGGCAAAAATCCTCGCGCGCGAGGGCGCGCGCTATCTCGCCGTCGCAATGCTCGCCGAGGCTATCGAGCTGCGCGAGGCCGGCATTGACGCGCCGGTTCTCGTCCTCGGCGTGACCCCGCCGGACCGCCTTTTCGTCTCGGATTTGCTGTACTACAACGTCACGCCGACCGTCGCGGACGCCGAAACCGCCGAGGCGTATTCAGATATCGCCCGCAACCTCGGCAAAACCCTCAGGTGCCACCTGAAACTCGACACGGGAATGGGTCGCCTCGGTTTCGCGGACGTGAACGCCGCCGTCGCCGCCGTGCGTCTGCCGAATCTCGACGTTGAGGGCGTTTTCACGCACTTCGCCGTGTCCGACGCGCCGGACGGAGCGGAGTTTACGCGGTTACAGTATGAGCGTTTTTCGTCGGCCGTTGCGGAGATTGAGCGCGGAGCGGGGCGGAAATTCGCGCTCCGCCACGCCGCGAACACGGGCGCGACGCTCAACTACCCCGAAGCGCACCTCGATATGGTTCGCCCCGGCATAATGCTCTACGGCTACCCGCAGTCCACAAATCTCACGCCCGTAATGGAGCTGAAATCCCGCGTCTCGGACGTTCATTCGGTCCGCGCCGGCGAAACCGTCAGCTACGGCCGCCGCTTCACCGCAACTCGTCCGACGAAAATCGCCGTCCTGCCCGTCGGCTACGGCGACGGGCTGTCGCGCGGACTGTCCGGCCGATTTTCGGTGCTGCTCAACGGCCGCGCCGCGCCGCAGGTCGGCACAATCTGTATGGATATGTGTATGCTTGACGTGACGGATATTCCCGGCGTGAAAGCGGGTGACGTCGCAACGGTTTTCGGGCGCGAATCCGGCTTCACCGCCGAGGATATGGCGAATCTCCGCAATACAATCAGCTACGAGGTCTTGTGCAATATCGCGCACCGCGTACCGAGAATCTACATATAATATCACCGGAGTTTGTATAATTTACAGCTCTTTGTGAAAGAATTAGTGTATCCCGAATACATAACGGGTGAAACTGATTTATCGGAGAGTGAAACCGGTGATAAGTAACAGTAACATCAAGCGCGGCGATATATATTATGCCGACCTGTCCCCCGTCGTCGGCAGCGAGCAGGGCGGAATGCGCCCCG
>JAISJC010000141.1 GCA_031261745.1 Oscillospiraceae bacterium | reverse complement strand
TACTACGCGTACATCATCGACGCGGCGACGGACGAGCCGGTCGGCGAGGTGAATATTCACTTTGACTTTGAATATCAAGAGCAGCTTATCGGCATCACAATCGAGGCGCGGCACCGCGGGCGCGGGTTCTCTGAGCCGGCGTTGCGGTTGCTTGCGGACATCGCGTTTTACGAGCGCGGGTACGATAAAATCATCGACACTTTTCCTGCTGACGAGCTGCGCCGCGCGGCGGAGCGCGTTTTCGCGAAAATCGGCTTTGTCCGCGAATCGGACATTCTGCTCGTGCTGACGCGTGAACGCTATGAAAATCTAAAGAGGTAAAATCTATGCCTACAACAATCAAAAACATCAACAAGCTACCCGTGCGGACCTGGCGGCGGCTCGGTGTCAACGGCGAAACGCTGACCATTGACTTTCCGGAGCCGGGACGCTTTGACACACCGAAAACCGTTCTGCCGCAAGGCGTGACGCGCGCGCACGAGAGCGTTCTCGTCTGCGCGGAGTTCACGAGCGCGCTCAATTCCGAGCTTGCGGCGTTCACGCGCGTCCACGCGAACACGGGCGTGCAAATCCGCGTGAAAAAGGGCGTAAAGGCCGCCGAGCCGATTGTCGCGCGGTACGCGCTCGGCGCGGACAGCCCGACGCTCACGGACAACAACGTCATCTTCGCCGAGGCGCACAGCGAGGTAACGCTCGTGATGATTTACGACGGCGACGGGACCTTTCACAGCGGGATTACGCGCGTAATCGCGGAAAACTGCGCCGTTGTCAGGGTCGCGCAAATCAACACGCTCGGCGCGAATACGCAGCATTTCTCGGACTTCTCGGCCGTAATCGCGAACGGCGCGCGCGTCGAGCTGTCGCGCATCGAGCTGGGCGGGAAATCCGTCTACGCGGGCTGCCATATGAAGCTCGAAGGCGACAAGGCCGAGTGCGGCACCGACACGTTCTATTTCGGCGACGGGGACCGCAAATTGGACTTCAACTACGTCGCAAAGCACCTCGGCAAATCGTCGCGCAGCGATATGAATGCGTCCGGCGCGCTGTTCGGCTATTGCGAAAAGACTTACCGCGGCACGATTGATTTCGTCGCCGGCGCGTCCGAGGCCAAGGGCGCGGAAGCGGAAAATACGCTATTGTTTTCGGAAAATTCACGCAATCGCTCCGCACCTCTGATATTATGTGGTGAGGAGAACGTCGAGGGCAGCCACGCCGCGTCCGTCGGGCGCATTGACGCGAACAAATTATACTACCTGCAATCGCGCGGACTTTCCGAGGCGGAGGCTAAGCGGCTGATGGTTTCCGC
Source organism: Oscillospiraceae bacterium (assembly GCA_031261745.1). GTDB lineage: Bacteria > Bacillota > Clostridia > Oscillospirales > Oscillospiraceae > JAIRRO01. The sequence goes on along the minus strand of JAISJC010000141.1, from coordinate 9,025 downwards.
GCTGATGGAAACCGCGATGAAGAATATTCCGGAGGAGGAGCGCGAGAGGCTGCGCGGACTTCTCGGCGAGAGGATTTAGATGAGCGGGATTACACTGCGCCTTGAAGAGCCGCGCGACTACCGCGCCGTTGAGGAGCTGACGCGCGAGGCGTTCGGCGCGGACAGCGGTTCGTGCGACGAACATCTGCTCGCGCACAAGCTGCGTAAAATATCGGGATTTGTACCCGAACTTGATTACGTCGCGGAAATTGACGGCGAACTCGCGGGAAACATTCTGTACTCAAAGTCCAAAATTGTTTCAGATTCAGGCATTGAAACCGAAGTCCTGACGTTCGGACCGCTGTCCGTTTTGCCGAAGTTTCAGAACCTCGGCGTCGGCAAGGCGTTGATACGCCGGACAATATCCGAAGCGAAGCGGCTCGGCTACCGCGCGGTCGTGATTTTCGGACATCCGGATTACTATCCGCGATCGGGTTTCCGCCGCGCGGCGGAATTCGGGCTTACGACGCCGGACGGCGAGACTTTTGACGCGTTTATGGCGTTGCCGCTGTACGACGGCGCACTGGACGGTGTTTCCGGTCGGTTTTACGAGGACAAGGTGTACCACTCGCTCGGCGAAGAGGAGCTTGCGGATTTTGAAAAGAACTTCACGCCGAAGGAACCGCCTGTTTGGACGCCGATTGAAGCACTTTATCAACGTCTTTCGCCGAAAGCGCGCGACGCGCTCAGCGCAAAATTCAAGGATGTGCGTGTGCTGCGCGATTTAACGGGTATCAGTCAGGATGAGATGTCGAGCCTTGCCGATATTGACGCTGATGAAATTTCTATAATCAAAGCGGTTATGCGTGAAAACGGCTACCGCTGGGGAAAGTGAGAAAAATATGCCACACAAAATTGCCGACGATTTTCCGGTCCTCAATCAGACTGTCAACGGGAACAGGCTCGTCTATCTCGACAGCGGCGCGACGAGTATGCGCCCCGTCGCCGTGTTGCAGGCGATTGACGACTTCTATAAGAAAGAGGGCGCGAACCCGCACCGCGGGCTGTACGACCTCGCGCAGCGGTCAACGGAGGCCTACGACGGCTCACGCGCCGTCGTCGCGAAGTTCATCGGCGCGGACTATGAGGAGACGATTTTCACGCGAAACGCGTCCGAATCGTTGAATATGATCGCGTACTGCTACGCGCCGCTCGTCCTCACAAAAGGCTCGAATATCGTAATTCCAATCTCCGAACACCACTCAAATCTCGTCCCGTGGCAGGTGCTGTGCAAGAGCCACGGCGCGGAGCTACGGTACCTCTATGTGGACAAGTCCACGGGCGCGATTCCCGACAGTGAGATTGCGGCGAAGATTGACAAAAACACAAAAATCGTCGCGTTCGCCCACGTTTCTAACGTCCTCGGCGTAATGTTTCCGCTCGAAAAGCTCGTCGCGGCGGCAAAAGCCGTCGGAGCAATCACGGTCGCCGACGTCGCGCAGTCCGTCCCGCATATGAAGCTCGATTTGCACGCGCTTGACGTGGATTTCGCGGCGTTTTCGGGGCATAAAATGTACGGCCCGATGGGCATCGGCGTGCTGTACGGCAAGCGAAAACTCTTGGAAGAAATGCCGCCATTCCTCTACGGCGGGGATATGATTGAGGATGTACGCGAGCAGGAGACGGATTTCCTGCCGCCGCCGTCGAAGTTCGAGGCGGGGACGCAGAACGGCGGGGGAGCCGTCGGCATTGCAGCCGCGGTGAATTATATCGAATCCATCGGCTGGGACGCGATTGAAAAGCACGAAAAAGCGTTGATGACGCGGCTGATTGCGGGCCTGAACGCCCTGCCGAACGTCACGGTTATCGGCAACAACGACCCCGACGCGCGCCGCTACGGCGTCGCGGCGTTTAATATCGACGGCGTTCATCCGCACGACGCGGCGACGATTTTGAACGATTACGGCATCGCAATCCGCGCGGGAAAGCACTGCGCGCACCCGCTTTTATCGTACCTCGACGTGGAGTTTAAGGCCTGCTGCCGCGCAAGTTTGGGCATCTACAACACGGAAGAGGACATTGAAAAACTGCTCGCGACAATTCCCGAAGTCAGGAGGAGAATGAATTTTGTCGATTGATTCAATTTACACGGAGCTGATTACCGAACATTCGCGCGACAAGCGCAACCGCCGCAATGTTGAGGGCGCGAACCACACGCACCACGGCGTAAATCCGTCGTGCGGCGACGAGCTGACGCTCGAACTGCGCGTCGAGGACGGCAAGATTGCCGACGCGGCGTTCACCGGCTCCGGCTGCGCGATTTCGCAGGCGTCCGCGTCGATGATGTCGGACATTCTGCGGGGCAGAACCGTCGCGGAGGCGGACAAGCTCGCGGAGCTGTTCCTCGGAATGATCAAAGGCGACGTGACGGACGCCGCCGAACTGGAAGAACTCGATGAAGCGATTGCGCTGCAAGGCGTGTCGAAGATGCCCGCGCGCGTGAAGTGCGCCGTCCTGCCGTGGCACACATACCAGGCGGCAATTGGAGAACAAAATGTCTAAAAAAGCACTCATAATTGAAGACGACGACAACATCGCGGAGCTTTTGCGCCTGTACTTGGAAAAGGACGGGTTCGAGGTTGCGGCGGCGGCAAACGGCGCGGTCGGCATCTCGGAGTTTGAGCGCGTCGCGCCCGATATTGTCCTGCTTGACATTATGCTGCCCGTTATGGACGGCTGGGCGGTCTGCCGTGAGCTTCGCGCCGTGTCCAAAACGCCGATAATAATGCTCACAGCGAAAGGCGAGACGACCGACAAGGTAACGGGTCTCGAACTCGGCGCGGACGACTATATAACGAAGCCGTTTGAGGTTCGCGAACTGCTCGCGCGCGTCCACGCCGTTATGCGCCGGACGGAGCCGCCGGAAGCGCCGTCGCGCGTACTCTCGTTCGACAAACTCGTTATTGATATGGATTCGTTTGAGCTGCTGATCGCCGGGAAAAAGGTCGAGGCACCGCCGAAGGAAATGGAACTGCTGTTCCACCTCGCGTCCTCGCCGAACCGCGTTTATACGCGGAACCAGCTGCTCGACGAGGTTTGGGGCTTCGATTATTTCGGCGATTCGCGGACGGTTGACGTCCACGTCAAGCGTTTACGTGAGAAGTTAGAGGGCGTGTCCGAAAAGTGGAGCCTGAAAACCGTCTGGGGTGTCGGATATAAGTTTGAGGTTACGGAAAACTAAATGAAACGCTCTATCTATTTTAAGAATTTCAGAACGACCGCCGGAATAGTCCTCCTTTCATTTGTTGTGCTTGGGGGGCTATTTTCGGCGTGGAGCTATCGCTCAATCGTCGGGAACCGCCGCGAGTCAATGACCTCCGCCGCGCGCGAAACGCTGCGTTACGTCACGGCGCAGAGTATGTATTACGGCTCGGAACTTGAAGGTTTTGAGATACGAATGGCGTTGTCGATGATTTCCCGCGCCTCTGGCTTCGACATCATCATCACAAACGCGGACGGCGTCGTCATCTCCTGCTCCGACGAGGAGCTGATCTGTGCGCACATCGGCAAACGTATTAGCCGCGAAGCGGTGGATACAATGCTTGCGGGACACGGATATGATGCCGCAAGCAAATCGGAGGTCTACGGCGAGGAGCGGTATTTTGTCGGCGTAATTATCCCCGGTGAGGACGCGCACGGCACTTATGTACTCGGCTATTTGTTTGTGTCGGTCGGCACCGAGGAACTCGCGGATATGTGGAAGCAATTCTCGTCAATATTTATGTTCCTCGCGCTTATGGTGCTGGGAATTACGTTCATCGTCTCCTTCCTGACGACGAAGCGTCAGGCGGAGCCGCTCAACGATATGGCGCGCGCCGCGCGCAAATTCGCCCGCGGGGACTTCGCGGTCCGCGTCTCCGATGTAACAAGCGACGACGAGATCGGCGAGCTGGCGCAGGCGTTCAACAGTATGGCGGACGCGATGGAGAAGGCGGAAACGCGCCGCCGTGAGCTTATTGCCAACGTCTCGCACGAGCTTAAAACCCCGATGACGGTTATCGCCGGCTTCGCCGACGGCATTCTCGACGGCACAATCCCGCCGGAGAGCGAGGCGAAATACCTCGGCGTTATCTCGTCCGAAACGCGGCGGCTGTCGCGGCTCGTTCGTTCGCTTCTGGATATGTCGCAGCTCAATTCGCCTCAGGCTGCGATAACGCGCGGCGAGTCTTTTGACATTGCGGAACTCATCCGCGTGACGCTCGTCGGAATGTTCGCGAAGCTCGAAAGCAAGCAAATCGAAGCCGTACCGGAACTGCCGGAGGAACCCGTCGTTGTCCTCGGCAACAAGGACTCGATTACGCAGGTCGTGTACAACCTGCTTGACAACGCCGTGAAGTTCGCGAACGCGGGTTCGGAGCTGAAAATCGCGCTGTGGAAGCAGGGCGAACGCGCGTTCGTCAGCATTGAGGACGAGGGACTGACGATTCCGGAGGACGAGCTGCCGCTGATTTTTGAGCGTTTCCACAAGACGGACCGTTCGCGCGGCGTGGATCGCGACGGCATCGGGCTGGGACTCTACATCGTGAAAACAATCCTCGACCACCACAATGAGGACATCTTCGTCACGTCCGCCGACGGGCTCACGAAGTTCACGTTTACAATGACTGTCGCGCCCCAAAAGCGCGCAAAAACCGACAAATCGGAGCCGAAAAATGCCTGATTACACCCGTATTCCGTTCCATATGCCGGGGCATAAGCGCAATCTTGAACTGCTCGGCGGCGATTTGCCCTACGCGATTGACATCACGGAGATTGACGGCGCGGACAATTTGCACGATATGTCCGGCCGCCTCGCGGAGTTGTCCGCGCTCGCGGCACGGCTCTACGGCGCGGACGCGGCGTTTCCGATGGTAAACGGGTCTACGGGCGGCATTCTCGCTGCCGTTCGCGCCGCCGTGAACGGCAAAAGCGGCGGGACTATCGCGCTCACGCGTGAAGCGCATAAGAGCGTTTACAATGCGGTTGAGCTGTGCGATTTAATGCCGGTTTACCTCGAAAACGCTGAAATTGCAGACATTCCCGACCTGCGCTGCGTCCTCATCACGTCGCCGACATACCTTGGGCGTGTCGCGGATGTTGCGGCGACCGCCGAAGCCGCGCATAAAAGGGGAGTGCCGCTGATTGTTGACGCGGCGCACGGCGCGCATTTCGGCTTCTCGGACGGCTTCCCGCGCAACGCGTCGCGGATCGGCGCGGACGTCGAAATCGTAAGTCTGCACAAGACGCTGCCCGCGCTCACGCAGTCCTCGCTCGCGCTCGTCAGCGGCGGCTTAATACCCGCAAAGGAACTTGAAATTCAGCTGCGCGTGTTTGAAACGTCCAGCCCGTCGTATGTCCTGCTCGAATCAGTCGCGCGGTGTCTGCGTCTGCTCGAATCGCGCGGAGCGGAGCTGTTCGCGGCGTATGAGCGGCGGCTGCGGCGTTTTTATGCGCGCACGGGCTTATCGACCGCCGATGATATCGGCAAAATCGTGATTCCCGCCGCGAACGGCAGGGCATTAATGAAAATATTCCGCGAACAATATAACATCGAACTCGAAATGTGCGGACCGGATTACGCGCTCGCGATGACGTCAATCGCGGACACGGACGCGAATTTCGACGCGTTGGCGGCTGCGGTTTTGAATGAACGGGTCGTCGGAACGCCGCCGGCCGAGACACGGTACCACATACCACGCCGCGCCTGTTCGCCGAAGGAAGCCCGTCAACAGCGCGGCGAGTTTACGCATTACCGCGCCGCGGCCGGTAAAATCTCGCGCGAGTATGTCTGGGCGTACCCGCCGGGTGTGCCGCTCCTCGTCCCCGGCGAAATCATTGACGCGGCGGTGATTGCGGAGCTGAACGCGACAGAACCAAAATCTGACTACGGAAAAATGCCGAAAATTTCGGTTTATTAATAAAACATTCATAATTCACCCCTTTTTGCCTTAACTTTTACGGCTTAGTATAGGCATTAAGGGGTTTGCGGAGGTTATTAATTTGACAATTTTAGTGTGTGACGACGACAAGGAAATCGTGGACGCGATTGAAATCTACTTGAAGAACGACGGCTACAACGTCGTAAAAGCCTACGACGGAGTTCAGGCGGTCGAGCATATAAGCGAGAGCGAGGTTGACCTCGTAATCCTCGACATTATGATGCCGCGGCTGGACGGCGTGCGCGCGATGCTGAAAATCCGCGAGGAGCGCAACATTCCCGTAATCCTGCTCTCGGCGAAGTCCGAGGACACGGACAAAATCTCCGGCCTGTCGCTCGGAGCCGACGACTACGTTACGAAGCCGTTCAACCCGCTTGAACTTTTGGCGCGCGTGAAGTCGCAGCTGCGGCGGTACACGGAGCTGGGAGGCGCGGAAACGCGCCAGAACGTCTACAAAACAGGCGGCTTGGAGATTGACGACGAGCGCAAGACCGTCACCGTGGACGGCGAGGACGTGCGGCTCACGCCCGTGCAGTACAAGATTTTGCTGCTGCTGACGCGGAACCTCGGACGCGTGTTCTCAATCGACGAGATTTACGAGCGCGTCTGGAACGAAACGCCGTACAATTCCGACAACACCGTCGCCGTGCATATCCGCAATATCCGCGAGAAAATCGAAATCAATCCGAAGGACCCGAAATACCTGAAAGTTGTTTGGGGAATAGGCTATAAGGTGGAGAAAATCCCACAGAAAGGCAATCAATGGACATCAGACTGAAAAGATACGGCAGATTACTGAAAGCCGTCGCGTTTATCCTCGCGTGCGTGTCGTTCGGCGGCGTGTTCGCCACCGTTTTTGTGGCGGACAGGTATTCCGGCTTCAAGGGCGTCTATAACTTTCAGGACGCGATTTTCGCCAAGTCCTTTACGCAGTCAAATAACTATCGCAACGTGATGTTCAACGTTCTGAACAACCTCGACAACGTCCAGCGGCTGAACGAATATATAGAGCTGTACGAGGTCTATTCGGCGCAGCAGGACGCGAGAAACGAAGCGAAAATCGCCTCAAAGGAGGCCGCCTTGCGGGAAGAAAATGAAAACGCGGATACCCCGACGCCGGAGCTGACGCCGCAATTCACGACAACGCCGAGCTACGGCGAGATGTACACAGGCCGCGATATACCGCCTCCGATGGACCGAAGCGCGTCCGAAACGGCTCCGGCACACGTGCCGGACGAATACTATGAGAACCTAATCACGAATTACTATTGGAACGGCTGGAACGGCATTCGCGCCGTCGAGGAGAACCTCAAAGCCGACCTGAACTATCTGAACGGCGTGGACGGCCTTGTCTACTACGTCAAGGCGACGAATTCCGACAAGGTGTTCACGAATATGCCGGGCGCGACGCCCGACTGGATACACGAGAATTTTACGCACAACGAAACAGAATTCAATTATTTGCGTGACGGCGCGGCCGCCGCATTCCGCCAGTCTTACATCACCGAAATGGAGGAGGATTTCGCCCGTTTCCGCAGCGTGATGCTGTCCGCGATTACGCTCATCATCGTGTTCGCGGTGCTGTTCCTCCTGAGCTTGGCGTATATCATCTTCGCGGCGGGGCGCGCCACGGCGGACAAAACGATTCGGCTCGTCTGGCTCGACAGGCTTTTCACTGAATTTATTCTGTTGCTTATGTTCCTCGCCATCTTCCCCGCGATAGGTCTGCACGACGTTTTCTACAACTACAACAGGGGCGATGTGTTCATTTACAACTCGATTATGACGGGCTGCGTCTTAGCGTTGCTCGCGTCATTGGAGCTGGCGTTCCTGCTGTCGCTCGTGCGGCGGCTAAAAGACGGTACGATTATAAGTCATTCGCTGCTCTACGCGATATTCACGCGCGGTTTCCGCGCAATCGCGGGGCTGTTCAGGACCGCGCCGATGACGAAAAGGGTCGTCGCCGCCGTAATCGGCCTCGGAACCGCGATTTACCTCGCGGGTGCGTTCTTTGTTTTCGCATTCTACGGCAACAGCGGCTTTTCGGCTGTGCTGGCAACAATCGGCCTCGCGACGGTGCCGGTGTCCGTCTGGCTCGCCGTGAAAGCCCTCTCAAAGCTCACGACCGTGCAGGAGGGGCTTGTCAACGCGGAGATGTCGCGCCGCCTGCGCGCGGAGCGGCTCCGCACGGAGCTGATTTCCAACGTGTCGCACGACATTCGCACGCCGCTGACGAGCGTAATCACCTACGTTGAGCTGCTGCGCGGCGAGGAGCTGGAGAACGAAAAGGCGCGCGGCTATATCGACGTCATCGCGTCGAAGTCGCAGCGGTTAAAGCAGCTCACCGACGACCTTTTCGAGGCGTCAAAGGCCGCGAGCGGCAATATCCCCGTCGCGATTGAGCGCGTTGACCTCAACGAACTTGTCACGCAGGGTTTGGGCGAAATGGATGCGAAAATCCGCGAATCGGGCTTGGACTTCCGCGTCACGCTCCCCGGCGAGCCGGAATTTGTGTCCGCCGACGGCCGGCTGCTCTGGCGCGTCGTCGAAAATCTGCTGTCGAACGTGTTCAAGTACGCAATGGCCGGCTCGCGCGTGTACGTCGAAACGAGCGCGGACGAGAGCTACGCGTCGCTGTCAATCAAAAACATCTCTGAAAATGCGCTGAATATTCCAGCGGAGGACCTGCTCGAACGCTTTCGGCGCGGCGACGAGGCGCGCGGCGGAGAGGGGAGCGGCTTAGGTCTTGCAATAGCAAAATCCCTCACGGAGGCAATGGGCGGGCGGTTTGAGCTGTCCGTTGACGGCGATTTGTTCAAGGCGACAGTTACGTTAATAAAAATTTAGCTGTTGACAAAACCTACTTGATGGGGTATAATAAGAGAGTTAACAGCTCAATGAAGGGAGGGAAACAGAATGTCACAAGTCCAGATTAAGGATAACGAGTCTTTGGACAGCGCGTTAAAGCGTTTTAAGCGCAACTGCGCTAAGGCGGGAGTTCTCTCTGATTTGAGGAAGAAAGAATATTACCAGAGTCCGAGCGTAAAACGCCGCAAAAAGTCCGAGGC
>JAISJC010000111.1 GCA_031261745.1 Oscillospiraceae bacterium | reverse complement strand
TCCTTGCATAGCAAGGACTTTCAATGGTGGAGACTATTGGGCTCGAACCAACGACCTCCTGCGTGTGAAGCAGGCGCTCTAACCAGCTGAGCTAAGCCTCCCGATTTGTGCGCGGTAATTATTATACACAATTCCCGCGCCGCTGTCAAGACTAACCGAGCAATCCCTCAACATATTCCGTCAGCTCGCCGACGGTCTTGCAGGTGTAAATGCTCTCATCCGTGACGGTTATATTGTACTCACTTTCGAGTTCCGTAATCAGCTCCACGAGGTCGAGCGAGTCCGCGCCGAGGTCGAGCGCGATGTCCGTGTTCTCCGTTATATCGTCAATGTCGCGCTCAAACTGCGTCGCGAGTGCCTTGCGAATCTTTTCAAAAACCATTTCAATTTACCTCCGTAATTATGACCACTCGCGAACCGACGGGTTCTCCGCCGGCACGGGCGCGTTCGATGCCTCGTCGCGTGTGACGGGTTCCGGTTGCGGTGCTTCCTCGCGCGGCGGACGCGAATCGCGGTTCGGCCACGGTCCTCTCCCGCTGTTTCCGCGTGAAAATTCACGCGATGAGTCCGAGTTTTTGCCGTAAGTCACAACCACGCGCCGGTTCGGCTCGGAGCCGACGGAATGCGTGGACACAAGCTCGTGATCCTGCAATGCCGTGTGAATAACGTGCCGCTCGTAGGCGTTCATCGGGTCGAGCGTGAGGTTGCGGCGGTATTTTACAACCTTGGCCGCCGTCTTTGCCGCGAGAGCTTCGAGCGTCTCCCCGCGACGCTCGCGGTAGTTTTCCGTGTCGATATTCACGCGCAGGTGCTTGCCGTCGCCGCGGTTCACGGCGTAATTCGCAAGGTGCTGAATCGCGTCGAGCGTTTCGCCGCGGCGGCCGATGAGTGCACCTGCCTCGGACGCGTTGAGTACGACGTTCACCGTTCCGTCAACCTCGTCCGACACGACAATCTCCGCCGGAACGCCGAATCGCGTGAGCAGCCCGTCCAAAAAGTCGTGAACCTCGCCCGTTCCCACCGAGGGCTTCGAGGAACGCGCAGCCGGTTTTTCAGCTTTTTCGGCTTTTTCCGGTTTATCCGCCTTCGCTGGGCGCGCGGACGGCTCCGGCTTCGCCGGCTTCTCGTCAGGTGCCTCATAACTCACCGCGACGACGGCGAGTTTCCCGCCTATTCCGAACACGCCCGACTTCGCGCGCTCAATTATCTCGACCGAAACGTCGTCGCGCGACAGCCCCAGCTCTTCGAGTGCGAGGCGAACGGCCTCCTCCTCCGTTTTTGCGGATTTCTGTAATACTTTTATCATTGGTGTTCCTCCTTTAAGGAGCTTATTCGTCCGTTTCGCCGCTGTCGGCGTCCTGCTCGTCCGTTATTTCCTCTCCGTCCTCGCCGAACCGCTCTGGGTTGTACGCGCGGCCGCGGGCATATCTGCGGTTGCCCTCGCGCGCCGGATCCTCCGGCGCGTCCTTTTGGTCGGAGTGCGCCTTTTCGTACTCGGCGGCGCGTGCCTCGCGCTCTATCTTCTCCGCTAGCTTTTGCTTTTCCTTCGAGGTATTCGGGTTTACGGTCGTCCTGTTTTCGGATTTCAGCCGCTCTGTTTCGGCGCGCTTGCGTTCAAGCTCCGCTTCCTTTATGCGGCGCGCCTCGTTGCGTACCTTGTCCTCGGCGTCAATAATCTTCGTATAGTGCTTGGTGAGCCAAACCTCACGAAGCAGGTCAAGCAACGCGCCGATTCCCCAGTAAAGTCCGAGCGCGGCGGGCATAATAAAACCGATATACAGCGACATAAGCGGCCCGACAAACATCATCATTTTTGACGTTGACGCCGCCGGGTTGTTCGGGTCGGCGACCTGCGGGTTCATCTTCTGCGAAATCATCATCTGCGAAAACGATAAAATCGCTGCGATGACCGGAATAACGAACAGCATCCAATCCGTCAGTCCGGTGAAATTCCAGACTTTCCACTGCGGCGTCGCACCGAGATCCATTCCGAGGAACGAATAGTCAATCTGCCGTATGTTGCTTGAAATTTGTTGAAAAATACCGATATTTTCGGGTCGTGAGATAAACTGCGTCTGTGCGATTTGGTCGTATGTGGCCTTCGCGGCGGGTACAAAACCGAGCTCCGTCAGCTTTGTCAAAATTGCGCCGCCCTCGGCGAGCAGCTCCGCACCGACGCCCATCATTATCGTCAGCGGGTTGCGAACCGCCTGATACAACGCTATCACAATGGGCAACGGCAGGAACCCCCAGAGGCAGCCGGACGCGGGATTCACGCCCTCCTCCTTGTACATAGCCGTCAGCTCCTGCTGATACTTGACCTTGTTCGCGCCGTGCTTTTTTTCAAGCTCCTTTTGCCGAGGAATAAGACGCTGCTGCTGCATCATACCGCGCTTGGATTTCATCTGGAACGGAAGCATTATGAGCTTTACGATAATTGCGAAAAGTAGTACGGCAATGCCGTAATTACTGCAAAAATCGTATAAGAGCATCAACAATACGCCGAAAGGCTTCGCAATTGCGTTAAACATTAATTATCTCCAATCATCGCTTACGGGACGGGGTCAAATCCGCCCTTGTGGAACGGGTGGCATTTCAGCAAACGCCGAATTGCGAGGTAGCTGCCCTTTGCCGCGCCGTACTTCTCAATCGCCTCGAACGCGTACTGCGAGCAGGTCGGGGTAAAGCGGCAGGACGGCGGCGTCGCGGGGGAAATGTGCCTGCGGTAGAATGAAATGCCGCGCAGCAGAAACTTTTTCACAGTAGTAGTCCCAATTTTCCGCAAATCCTGCGAAACTCGCCGTTCAGCGCGGTCCACGGCGCGGAATACGCGCCCGAACGCGCGACAATCACGACGTCAAACCCGCATTTGATCCTGTCCTCGTTGAGCCGGTAGGCTTCTTTCAGCCGACGGCGAATCCTGTTGCGCCGCACGGCGTTTCCGAGCTTTGTGCTGACGGTCAGTCCGAGGCGGTTCTCCGTTTTTCCGTTGCGTCGGCAATAGATAACCATTGACGGCGTGGCGGAGCTTGTCCCCTTATTGTAAAGTCTGCGGAACTCGTGATTCCGCTTTAACGAGACTGAAAACCTCATTTAGCAAACACGCATAGGGCGGAAGTCTCCCGCCCATAAAACGTATTCATCATTCCTACGCACTCAGCTGATCGCGGCCCTTTGCGCGGCGGCGGGCAAGAACCTTGCGTCCGTTCTTCGTCGCCATTCTCTTGCGGAAGCCGTGCTCCTTGGCGCGATGGCGTTTTTTCGGTTGGTATGTTCTCTTCATAATAACTGACCTCCTTTTTCGCGGAAATTCATTTTACATTATAATGTATGGTGTTGTCAACTATTATTTTTATTTTTTCAGCCGCGCAACCGCTTCGAGCGTGTTTTCGCGCGTCCCGAACGCCGTCAGACGCAGGAATCCGTCGCCGTTCTTGCCGAAACCCGCGCCGGGCGTTCCGACGATATTCTTCTCGTTGAGCAGATAATCGAAGTAATCCCAGCTCCCCTGCCCGTTCGGAGCTTTGAGCCAGATGTACGGCGAATTTTCGCCGCCGCGGTACCAAATGCCGAACGAGGTCAACGCCTCGCCGATGATTTTCGCGTTCTCCAAATAGTACGCGATATTCTCGCGGCACTGCGCCAGCCCATCGGGTGAAAACACGGCCTCTGCCCCGCGCTGGGTTATGTAGGAAACGCCGTTGAACTTCGTCGTCTGCCGCCGCTTCCACATCGCGAGCAGGCTCTTCCCGTCGCCGCTTTCAAGCTCGCGCGGGACAATCGTGTACCCGCAGCGCACACCCGTAAAGCCCGCAATCTTGGACAGCGAGCAGATTTCAATCGCGCAGGTCCGCGCGCCCTCAATCTCAAAAATGCTTGTCGGCAGGTTTTTATCACCGACAAACGCCTCATACGCCGCATCAAAGAAGATGACCGCACCGACGGAATTCGCGTAATCGACCCATTTTTTCAGCTGCTCGCGGTTATACACCGCACCCGTCGGGTTGTTCGGCGAGCAGAGATAGACGATATCCGCCCGAACGCCCGCGTCCGGCAGCGGCAGAAAGCCGTTTGCCTCGTTGCCGTCCATATAGATAATCCGGCGGCCGTTCAT
>JAISJC010000052.1 GCA_031261745.1 Oscillospiraceae bacterium | reverse complement strand
GGCGGCAAGTCGCCGTGCGTGATTTTCGACGACACGGACATCGACGTCGGCGTGGACTGGGCGTTATTCGCGATATTCTGCAACCAGGGCGAGGTGTGTTCGGCGGGTTCGCGCCTGATTTTACAGGACACAATCTACGACGAGTTTCTCACAAAGCTCGCCGCCCGCGCCGCGAAAATCAAGGTCGCGCGCGGCGACGCCGCAGGCGCGGAGATGGGTCCGCTCGTCTCCGAGGAGCATATGAACACCGTCCTCGCGCACATCGAGACGGCGAAGCGCGAGGGTGCGCGCCTGCTGACCGGCGGGTACCGGCTCACGGACGGCGAGTTCGCGAAGGGATATTTTGTCGCGCCGACGATTTTTGCCGACTGCGCGCCCGATATGGCGATTGTGCGGCAGGAGGTGTTCGGACCCGTCCTCGCGGTGCAGCGGTTCAGCACCGAGGACGAGGCGATTGAGCTGGCAAACGGCACGGATTACGGCCTTGCGGCGGGTGTTTTCTCAAACGACATCACGCGCGCCCTGCGCGTCGTGCGCGCGTTCCGCGCGGGAATCACGTGGGTCAACGCGTACCACCCGACGTTTACGCAGGCACCGTGGGGCGGCTATAAGCAGAGCGGGATAGGGCGCGAGCTCGGAACCTACGGCTTCGAGGAATACACAGAGGTCAAGCAGATAAACATCAATCTCGCCCCCGGCGCGGTCGGCTGGTTTGAAAATTAACTTGAATATCGAAAGGAATACGAATAAATGAGTATTCAGAAAGCGACGGAAATCCTTGATAAAATCCTCGGCTTTATAGAGTCCGACAAGCTCGGCGAAGCCGACAAAAAGGCACTCGTGGACGACAGCATCGAAAACTACAACGGCTTTGTGAACCCCGGCTGGCTGAAATACCGCAAGTCCGTCTCGACAAACGAGGCGTTTGTCGAGTGGGAGGACCACGACTCGTACTTCACAGACGTTTACGGCGAGGAATTTATTGACTGCCTCGGCGGATTCGGCATATACAACTTCGGACACCGCAATCCGGAGATTCTCAAATACGTTCAGGCGCAGCTCGCGCGTCAGGCACTGCACTCGCAGGAGCTGCTCGACCCGCTGCGCGGCTACCTCGCGCACGCGATGGCGGAGATTACGCCGGGCGACCTGCAGTACTGCTTTTTCACAAACGGCGGCGCGGAAGCCGTCGAGATGGCACTGAAACTCGCGCGTATCGCGTCGGGCAAACGGTGGACAATCAGCACCGTCGGCGGGTTCCACGGCAAGAGTATGGGCGCGATATCCGTCGGCGGCAAGGCGACGTACCGCGTGCCGTACCTGCCGATTGTCCAGCAGGTCGCGCACACGATTTACGGCGACATTGACGACCTGCGCAAGACGGTCGATAAGCTCGTAAAAGTCGGCGAGGAGGTCGCCGCCGTGATTATGGAACCCGTTCAGGGCGAGGCGGGCGTCATCGTGCCGCCGCCGGGCTATCTGAAAGCGGTGCGCGAGCTGTGCGACGAGTACGGGATTATCCTGATTCTCGACGAGATACAGACTGGTATGGGTCGCACCGGCTCGTACTTCCGCTGCGAGGCGGAGGGCGTCGTGCCGGACATTATGACCTACGGAAAGGCGTTCGGCGGCGGAATTATGCCGATTACGGGCATAATCGCGCGCCCGCACCTGTGGACGGACGCGCTCGTCGAAAACCCGTGGATTCTCGGTTCGCCCACGTTCGGCGGGAACCCGCTCGCGTGTTCCGCGGCACTCGCCGCGCTCAAATATATGGTTGCGCACGACACGCCGAAGCAGGCGAAGGAAAAGGGCGAGTATCTGCTCGCAAAACTTGCAAAATTGCAGGAAAAACACCCGAAAATCATCAAGGAAATCCGCGGCGTCGGACTGATTATCGGCGTCGAGTTCTTCAAGTCCGATATGGGCTATTCCGTCGCGAAAGGTCTGTTCGCGCGCAACGTGATGACGGCGGGAACGCTCAACAACGCGTCCACAATCCGCATTGAGCCGCCGCTCACGATGAGCTACGGGGACTTTGACAAGGTGGTCGCGCGGATGGACGAGGCGTTAGCCGACACCGAAGCCGAGTTCGGCGTTTAGGAGGACGGCAAAAATGACTGAAACCACAGCGAATATCGTCACCGCAGTGCCGGGACCGAAGTCGCTCGCGCTGCTCGCGCGACGCACCGCCGCCGTGCCGCGCGGGGTGTCACACTCGACGGAGATTTTCGCGGCGGAGGCAAAGGGCGCGCTGATAAAAGACGTTGACGGAAACACGTTCATCGACTTCGCGGCGGGCATCGGCGTAATAAACACCGGTCACTGCGCGGACGAGGTCGTCGCGGCGATAAACGCGCAGTCCGCAAGCTACATTCACACGTCAATCAACGTCGCGCCCTACGAGCCGTATGTCGAGCTTGCGGAGCGGCTGAACGCCCTCGCGCCGGTTCCGGACGCGAAAACGATGTTTGTGAACTCAGGCGCGGAGGCCGTTGAAAACGCCGTGAAAATCGCAAAAAAGTTCACCGGACGCACGGGCATCGTGACCGTTGACGGCAGCTTTCACGGGCGCACGCTGCTCACAATGTCGCTCACGACGAAGGTCAAGCCGTACAAGGACGGTTTCGGTCCGTTCGTATCCGACACGTACAAAATCCCGTGTCCGAACCTCTATCGCAACGACACGGGACTGTCCGACGATGAGTTCGCGCTGAAATGCGCCGACGAATTCGCGTTTTTGCTGCGCACGAGTCTATCGCCGGAGATGGTCGCGTGCGTGATAATCGAGCCTGTGCAGGGCGAGGGCGGCTTCATCCCGATGCCCGTGCCGTACATCAGACGCATACGTGAAATCTGCGACGCGAACGGCATCGTACTGATAATCGACGAGATTCAGTCCGGCATAGCGCGCACGGGGACGCTGTTCGCAATCGAGCAATACGGCGTAGAGCCCGATTTGCTCACGAGCTCGAAGTCGCTCGCGGCGGGACTGCCGCTGTCGGCAGTTATCGGGCGCGCGGATATCATGGAAGCGCCGCAGGTCGGCGGTATCGGCGGCACGTTCGCTGGAAACCCCGTGGCGTGCGCGGCGGCGCTCGCTGTACTCGGCATCGTGGAAAAATGCGATTTGAACGCCAAGGCGCGCGCCCTCGGCGAGTACCTGATATCGCGTCTGCGCGAGATACAGGCGAAATACGACGTCGTCGGAGACGTTCGCGGACTCGGCGCTATGCTCGGAATGGAGCTGGTTACAGACCGCGAGACGAAAGAGCCGAACAGGGACATA
>JAISJC010000023.1 GCA_031261745.1 Oscillospiraceae bacterium | reverse complement strand
GCCTTGCGCTCCTCGTCGAGGTGGACGATTTGCCGCTCGTTGAGCTTTTCGAGGGCCATTTCGACCATTCCGACCGCGCCGTCAACAATCAGCTTGCGCGCGTCGATAATCGCGCTCGCCTGCTGGCGTTGCAGCATTGCCGACGCGATTTCCGGCGCGTAGGCGAGGTTCGTAATCCGCGCCTCGATAATTTCAAGTCCGGCGATAGCCGTCTTTTCCTGAATCTCGTCGCGCAGCCGCTCCGCAATCTCCTGGCTGCTGCTGCGGAGCGTCTTTTCGTCGTCGTCGCCCGCCACGTCGTAGGGGTACAGCCGCACGATATTCCGCAGCGCGGAGTCGCACTGAATCGACAGAAATTCCTTGTAATTATCGACGTTGAACACCGCCATTGCCGTGTTCACGACGCGCCAGATTACGATTACGCCGATGATTATCGGGTTGCCGAGCTGGTCGTTGATTTTCTGCTGGTTGTTGTTCAGCGTCATCGCTTTGAGCGAGATTTTCTTGTTGTTCAGCGCGGCGACTGCCGCGGCGTTGCTCACAGCGACGGAGACCTGGTCTGTGCCGACGACGGCTCCGGTTGAAAGCGGACCGCGCGCCGCGTTCACCGCCGTGGCGAACGGGTTGACCCAGAAATAGCCCGCGCCTTTCAGCGTGCCGATGTATTTGCCGAACAGCGTGAGGACGAGTGCCTCGTTCGGTTTGAGGATTTTCAGCCCGCCGAACAGCATCGGTCCCACGATGAACGCGTAAGCCGCGCCGATTATGATTGAGAGAATGCGGATGAGGCCGTAGCCCGACTGGACATAGTATTCGGTGTTCGGTACCGGAATTTTCTGCTCCGCCGCATAAATGCAGACCACGATGAGCGCGAGCGAGGCGAGCGTAGTCACGATGTTCAGCAAAAGCATCGCCATTCCGCTCTTATAGTGAGGCGCGAGTTCGTCATATTGGAGCTGTCTTTTTTCCTGTTGCTCTTCCATTGCCCATTCCTCCGTAAAGTAATATTGATTTGATATCATTTTGATATCAAATCAATATTAACACGATATTATAAGTTTGTCAAGAAAAATTTGTCAGTTGAAAAGAAAATTAACCCTCCAACAGCGACGCGGCGAACGCGATATCGTCAGTATTCTTGAAATTGCCGTCCTCGATATCCCACGAGGTGCTTAATACCGCCTCGATGAAAAAGCCCTGCCGCAGAACGTCCTCAGAAATATTCAGGCGGCGGGACAGACCGCCGATGACCGCCGGAAACGTGCCGCGGTAGTCCCAAAATTCGTTTAAGATGTAGCGCGGCACGTCGAAAATCGGGTCGCCGATTACGCCGTGCGGGTCGATAATCGTGTACCCGCCCGCGCTGTTTTTCAGGATGTTGTCGAAGTGCAAATCCCCGTGCAGCAGCACTTTTTTCGGGTATCGCTCCGACAGCGACAGGCACAGTTCCTTGGCGCGCAGCGCGTACGCGTAGCCGTGCAGCCCGCGACAGTCACTGCGGTTGAGCAGAAAATCCGCGGCGCGGCAGATGCGGTCCGCGCAGGACGGATACGGCGCGGCGTTTTTCGGCTCAATATGCAGACCCTGAAACAGCGACGCGAACGCGTCGAGCCGCCGCTCCAAGGACGGTTCGGCTTTCAGCCGCGTACCAGGGGTTACGCGTTCGAGCAGCATAATTTTGTTGTCGGAATCGTATTCAAGGACGCGGCAAAAACGCCTTCCGCCGTACTCGCGCAG
Organism: Oscillospiraceae bacterium; assembly: GCA_031261745.1. Taxonomy (GTDB): domain Bacteria; phylum Bacillota; class Clostridia; order Oscillospirales; family Oscillospiraceae; genus JAIRRO01. Next base: position 5,886 of record JAISJC010000023.1, on the reverse strand, counting down.
CGTGTTCAGCTCCGCCGCAAATTCCGCGTCGGAGGTGTTGCAGCGTTTGAGAACCGCGTCGCCGTGCGCGGCGGAGCGGCAGGTGAATAGTTCGTTTACTGAGTGATAGTCAATCGGCCGAATGTCGGTGAGGTGCCGGATTTTCGCTATTTCTCCCATTCAAACTCCAAATTATATACGCTCACGGTGTCGCCCTCGGCGATGCCCATCTCTTCGAGGCGGGCGAACACGCCGCCGTTTTCAAGCGCGCGGTTGAAGTAGCCGCGCGACTCGTTGTCGGTGAAATTTGTGTTGCGCACCAAGCGTTCCAGCCACTTGCCTTCGAGGAACCACAGGTCGTCCTCGCGCGTTATCAGCGTATCCTCAGGCGAGCCGGGGAGCGTGATGACCGGCACATATTCCGTCGCGTACTCGATGATCGGCGGCAGCTCGCGCAGACGCGTGTTCGCCGCACGGACGAGCGTATTCACGTTCGTGTGCGCCGCTGCGGAAATCTCATACAGCGGCAGACCTTTTTCCGCGATATACTCGCGGAAAGCGACGAGCGATTCGCCCTCCGGCGCGATATCGCACTTGTTCGCGGCGACGATCTGCGGGCGGGACGCAAGCTCAGGATTGTAGCGGCGAAGCTCCTCGTTGATCGTCTCGAAGTCCTCAATCGGGTCGCGCCCCTCGCTGCCGGACGCGTCCACGACGTGGATAATAAGGCGGCAGCGGTCGATGTGCCGCAGAAAGTCGTGACCCAGCCCCGCGCCGTCCGACGCGCCCTCGATAATCCCCGGAATGTCCGCCATAACAAAGGATTCGCCCTCGTCAATGTAGACGAGACCGAGGTTCGGGTACAGCGTCGTGAAGTGGTAGTCCGCAATCTTCGGGTGCGCCTTGGAGACGACGGAGAGCAGCGTGGATTTCCCGACGTTCGGGAAGCCGACGAGACCGACGTCGGCGAGCAGTTTCAGTTCCAGCACAATGTCGCGCGCCTCACCGGACAGACCGGACTTCGCGAAGCGCGGAGCCTGACGCGTCGGGGTCGCAAAATGCTTGTTGCCCCAGCCGCCGTTGCCGCCCTTGGCGAGGACAAACGGCTCGTCACCCGTCATATCCTTTATTACGGCGTTCGTCTCGCGGTCGCGGACGACGGTGCCGTTCGGCACCTTGATGACGAGATCCGCGCCGGATTTGCCGGTTTTAAGCGCGCCGGAGCCGTCAGCTCCGCTTGGCGCGGCGTACTTGCGCTTGTAGCGGAAGTCCATAAGCGTGGACATATGCCTGTCGGTTTGCAGGACGATATTGCCGCCGCGGCCGCCGTCGCCGCCGTCCGGGCCGCCCGCGGCGACGTACTTTTCGCGGTGGAACGACACGACGCCGTTGCCGCCGTCGCCCGCACGGACCGAAATATTAGCTTTATCTACGAACATCATTTACTCTCTTTCTGTTGTACGATTTATCCGACTGCGACGACGTCGGGCGGGGTGACGTCCTCTGGGATTTCATCTTCCGGGGATTCGGTTTCGACAGGGGTCTCGGTTTCGGCGGGGGTTTCCGTCGGGACGTCCGGCTGCGGGACAATGATCTCTATCTCTTTGCCACGGAACGTGAGCGTAACGGAGAGGATTTTAGCCATCTGCGCGCGCGTCAGCGGACTTCTCGGCATCAGCTTGCCGTCGGAGCCGCCGACGATTTGGAGCGCGGTCAGTGCGGCCGTCGCGTCCGCCGCGTATTCCGCGACCTCGTCAGAGTCGGCGAAGCCCGTCAGTTCGGGCGCGAAGTCCTCCGGCAGTGTTATACCGAGCGCGTTCATCGCGCGGTACACAAACGTGAACGCCTGTTCGCGCGTCAGCGGCTCGTCGGGCGCGAATTTACCTTCGCCGACGCCGTTTGTGATGCCGGATTCCTTCGCCCAAGCAATGGCGGTGGCGTAATACGCGTCGGGCGAAACGTCAGCGAACGCGTTGATTTCAAGCGGAGCGGGTTCCTCGACCGCGCGGTAGAGCATCAGCACAAAGTCGCCGCGCTTGATGTTGTTCTCCGGCGAGTACGTCACGGCCGTCGTACCGTTGACGATACCTTTGCCGTAGAGGTCGTTGATAAACGCGAGACCCCAGTGGTCGATTGTATCCTCGAAGCCGCTGATTGTGACCTTAAAACGCGCCTCGGCGGTTCCTGCCGTGACGATGACCTCGCCGGAGCGGTTGCCGCGCGTTGACGCGGTGAAAATGCCGTCCTCGGTGACGGTACCGATGGCCTCCGTGACGGAGTACGTGAACGAATGAGCCTGCGCCGTAACAGTCTTACGGTAAAACGTCGCAATCGGCGAGAGCGTGAGAGACTGTCCGGGCGAAAGCCCGACCTCGGTCAGAACATTGCCCTTGTCGTCCTGCGCGGTGACGGAGGTCGGCGAGGTGACGACGAAAATCTCACCCGTACCGACGGCTCCCGTACTCTCGGAGCGCAGGGAGAGCCTGTCCGCGCCCGGCGTCGTCCCCGCCGTGTAGATATAGCCGTCGGCGACCGAACCGTCGCCGTAGGTTTCGGCGGTGGCGTCAACCGGCGCGTCCACGGGGCGGTACGCGAGGTCGGTCGCGTCGTAATTCAGCTTGGTGTACGAACCCGCGAGGACGACCTCACCGTCGTTTGACAATGTGAGGTTGTGCGGTCTGCCGTCGGAGACGTTGTCCGTCGCGAAAGCGATGTATGTACTGACCTTGCGCGGCTCGCCGTCAGACGGGCGGTTGACGACCGCCGCGGCGGAACGTCCGGGGATTCGCACTGCCATTACGGACGAGCCGCCGCCGTCGAGATTCACGGCGGTTACGCAGCCGAGGGATTTCATCTCGGCCGCGAGGTCGATGAGTTTAATGCCGTTGCCGTAGGTCGCGTCGCGCCCGTCAATGACGAAAACGATGACCTCGCCCGATGCGGTGACGCCGAGCGCGGTTTTCGGGCTGCGGATGAGCAAATCCTTGTCCCACAAATCTTCGCCCGTGACCGCGCCGCCGCGCACGAGCAAATCGCCTGCGCCTGCCGCGAATTTTGCGCCGATTAAATTTGCGTCGGACGTGTTCACGGTGAGCGTGACCGCGTCTCCGACGGCGAAGCTCGCGTATTCCGCGCCGCCGGCTCCGCTGCCCGTCAGGACGAGAAATTCGTCGCCGATAGGCACCGCGCCGTCGGCCTCGGCAGCTTCGGAGACTTCGAGGCGCATTGTCCCGCCGATAGCGAGGGAGCCTTCGAGGATGCGGAAACGCACGAACCAGCCCGCACCGGACGCGCGGGTTGAAACGGTGGAGAACGCCGAACTGAACAGGTACGGTACGCCGGAGACGTAACGGTTTTTGTTGAGGTGATTGATCGTGGTCGCCGTGCCGGTCGTCTCGTTTTGCAGATTGATTGTAACGCGCGGCGACTCGGAGACGGACACCGTTCCGTCCCCGCGGATGACTATGGCGTTTTCGGTCTCGGTGCTGGACTTATAGATGCCGTCCTCGATGAACATTCCGAGCGGAATACCGGTCGAAGCGGCGAAAAAATCCGCGTTGGAGGCGGCGAGAAGATTGCGTCCGCGTGTCTGTTCCGCATATGTAAGTGCCGCGCCGAGGTCCACGCGCCCGTAAACCGTGTCGTCCTTGATTATGAGCGGAAACGCGTCCCCGCCGGGCGTGTAGCGCAGTATATAGCTCTCCTCGCGGCCGTAATCGCCGTTCCAGTAGACGGTGTTGATGTAGTTGAGATTAGACGCGAGCGGCGTCGTGTGGATGTATTTCGCCCCGCCCGCACCGAGAGCGGCGGCGGAAACGGCGAGCGACGCGAGGATTGATGCCGCGCCGACGGCGGCGGCAATGCGTTTTTTGAGCGTTTTCATTATGTAAGTACCTCCTGAGGATGTCATATCATAACACAAATTGTCTGATTTTACAATGCTAAATAAAACCATTACAAATTCTTTAATATTTGTGCAAATGTGGTATTGACTGATCGGAATTAATTTGATATGATATAAATAAGGAAATAGTGAAGTTTTAATGAAAAAATCGGGAGGTCTTTCGATGTACATAAAAACAGCGGTAATTACCAACAAGGTCGGGTTGCACGCCCGCCCCGCGACGTTCCTGATTCAGAAAGCAAACGAATACTCGGCGGGTATCTGGTTGGAGAAGGACGAGCGGCGCGTGAACGCGAAGAGCTTGCTCGGCGTTCTCTCCCTCGGCGTCGGACAGAACGAGGAAATCAAGATTATCGGCGACGGCACGGACGAAAACGAAGCCGTTGAGACGATTTACAATCTTATCACGTCCGACTTTGAGGAATAGTAACTGCATAAGGAAATAAGGAGTGCGGCGCACTCCTTATTTTGGCGTAAGGGGGTAACGGTATGCCTGTTCGTAACTTAATCAGCTTTGACGATGTTTCCGTTGCGTGGTGGGACGGGCTGTATAAATCCTGTACGGAGATTATGGCGCGGCCGGACGACTATCGGGATGCGTGCCGCGGAAAACTTCTGGCGTCGCTGTTTTTTGAGTCGTCCACGCGGACGCGGTTCTCGTTTCAGGCGGCGATGCTGCGCCTCGGCGGGAGCCTTTTCGGGTTTTCAAACCCGGCGGACACGTCCATATCCAAGGGCGAATCCCTCGCGGACACGATTCGTATGACAAGCTCTTACGCGGACACAATAGTAATGCGAAATCCGCAGGAGGGGGCGGCATTGGCGGCGAGCCTGTATTCCGAGGTCCCCGTAATTAACGCGGGCGACGGCGGACATCTGCACCCGACGCAGACGCTGACTGACCTCACGACTATCGCGCAGACGCGCGGGGTAATCGGGAACGTCACCGTCGGGCTGTGCGGGGATTTGAAGTACGGGCGGACGGTACATTCGCTCGTGACCGCGCTCGCGAAATTCCCGAATGTGCGGTTTGTGCTGATCGCGCCGGACGCGCTGAAAATGCCGGAATATATGACGGCGTTTATGCGCGCGCACCTTATGGAATACGCGGTTGCGGATTCGCTGGAAAGCGCGATCGGCGACCTGGACGTGCTGTATATGACGCGGATTCAGCGCGAGCGGTTCGACGGGGCGGAGGAAAATGTTGACGCGCTGATGTCGAAATTCACGCTGACGGCGGAGCTGATGAAACGCGCGAAATCAGATTTGACGGTGCTGCACCCGCTGCCGCGCGTGAATGAGATTGAGCGAGCCGTGGACGCGGACCCGCGGGCGAAATACTTTGAACAGGCGCGGTTCGGAATGTTTATCCGAATGGCTTTGCTGCTGGACTTCACGCACCAACCGCGCGGAATAGAATACCCCGCGCACGAGGGCGAACACGAGTGCGGTAACCCCAAGTGCGTAACAAAAACGGAGCTGTACCTGCCGAAAAGATTAAATGCCGACGGCGGCTGCGGGTACTGCGACAAAAAGCTCTAAGCGTCGTCCTTTTTCGGTTTAGTCTTGCGGAAAAATTCCGAGACGCCGACGGCGATGACGAACCAGCCGAAGATTTTGCGCATTATGTCCGTTTCGAGGTGCATTGCGAGCAATGACGCGGCAATCGCGGCGGGAACGCCCGCGACGACCGTCGGGATTACGGCTTCCCAATCGACGAGCTTATTTTTGATGTGCGTGATGAGCGCGGCGGCGGCCGTCGGGAGAAAGTAGAGCAGATTTATGCCCTGCGCGGACTGCTGCGGGACCTTGGCGAACGCGGACATATAGATGACGAGTAGCGTCCCGCCGCCGATACCCCACGCGGAAACGACGCCGGTGAGTGCGCCGGCGAGGACGGCAATCGCGAATTTCATTTGAACACGCTCCTAATCCCGCCGTAAACCAATAACAGCGCGAACGCCCGACGGAGAACGCCCGTCGGGATTTTTTTGAACACCTTT
>JAISJC010000148.1 GCA_031261745.1 Oscillospiraceae bacterium | reverse complement strand
AATAATTGGGAAACGCACTGCTTGAAATCAACGCGCTTGAAAAATCCTTCGGCGAAACACGCGTATTAAACGGCATCTCGCTGACCGCGGAGGCGGGGCAATTCGTGACGCTGCTCGGCGCGTCCGGCTGCGGGAAAACGACGACGCTCCGCATAATCGCGGGTCTGGAATCCCCAGACAGCGGAACGATTTTCCTCGACGGGACAGACGTGACACGCGCGGAGCCGAACAGGCGCGACGTGAACACCGTGTTCCAGTCCTACGCGCTGTTCCCGCATATGACCGTGGAGCAGAATGTCGGCTACGGGCTGAAACTCAAACGCAAAACGAAAAATGAGATTAAGAAAGCCGTCACCGACGCGCTCGCGCTCGTACAGCTCGACGGCTTTGAAAAGCGTCTGCCGTCGGAGCTTTCGGGCGGTCAGTCGCAGCGCGTCGCAATCGCACGCGCCGTAATCGGGAACCCCAAGCTGTTACTGCTTGACGAGCCGCTCGGCGCGCTCGATTACCAGCTCCGCCGCGCTATGCAGATTGAGCTGAAACGCTTGCAGCAGCAGCTCGGAATCACGTTCATCTACATAACGCACGACCAGGAAGAGGCATTGAATATGTCCGACGTTATCGCGGTTATGCGCGGCGGACGGTTTGAACAACTCGGCACCGTGAGCGAGATTTATGACGCGCCGAAAACCGCCTACGTCGCGAAATTCGTCGGTAACGCGAATATCGTCACGGCAAACGGCGCGACCGTCGCCGTCCGCAGCGAATATGTGAATATCGAACCCGCCGGCGGTGAAACGGCGTCCGGCGCGCTCGTCGGGACGGTGAGCGACAAGCGTTTCGCGGGCGGTCAGCTGCGCGTTTCGGCGACGCTCCCCGACGGCACGGAGATTACCGAGAGCCGCCACGGAATCGACTCCCCCCTGCGCGTCGGCGACCGCGTTGTCGTGAGCTGGGACGCATCCAGAGCGGTTGCGGTTGAGGGCGAAAATGAATAGGGGGCGGCGGCGTTCTTCGGTCATCGCTGTTTTGCCGATGTACCTGTTCACGCTCGCGTTTGTCCTCGGACCGCTGATTTATATGCTGTTTTTGAGCTTTGAGAGCCGCAGCGGACAGTGGGGCGTGACCGCCGATTTCACGCTCCGCAACTACACGCGCATTGCGGAGCCGCTGTTTATGAAAACCTTTTGGAACTCGACGAAGCTCGCTCTGATTTCGACGGTTTTCGTGCTGTTAATCGGGTATCCGTTCGGGTATTTTATGGCGCGGCTGAGTAAAAAATGGCGGAGCGTATGTATGCTCCTGTTGATTATTCCGTTCTGGACGAGCGCGCTTATGCGGCTTTACGGCTGGATTATTTTCTTCCGCGCGAACGGCGTTCTTGATACGCTGCTGATGAAAATCGGACTTATTGACAGACCGCTGAAACTGCTGTACAGCTATCCCTCCGTCGTCGTCGGAATGGTCTACGTCCTGCTTCCGTTTATGATTTATTCCGTCTACGCGAGCGCGGAAAAGCTCGACTGGCGGCTCGTTGAGGCGGCGCGCGACCTCGGCGCGTCGCGGTTCGGCGCGTTCCGCACGGTCTCGCTGCCGCTGACCGCGCCGGGGATTTTCTCCGGCGTGATTCTAACGTTCGTGCCGTCAATGGGACTGTATTTTCTCGCGGATATCCTCGGCGGGAACAAGACGATTCTCGTCGGGAATCTGATTTACGAGCAGCTTATGAAGATCCACGACTGGCCGTTCGCGGCGGCGATTTCCGTCGTTCTGCTCTTGCTGACGAGCATATTTCTGTTCGCTTACCGCAGGATTACGAAGTCCGATTTGGAGGGCCTTGTATGAAAAAGCGAATGGGACTTCCGAAGGCGTATCTCGTGTTTTTGCTGCTGGCGATGTACCTGCCGATTGTTTTGGTCGTCATCTATTCGTTTAACGTGAGCAAGCTCTCGTCCGTCTGGACGGGGACGACACTTAACTGGTACCGCGCGCTGTTCCGCGACCGCGATATGTTTGAGGCGTTGCGCAATTCCCTCGTTCTCGCAACGGTTTCGAGCTGTGCGGCGGCGGTAATCGGGACGCTCGGCGCATTCGGCGCGTCACGCGTCAAGCTGCCGTTTTCCGGTTCTATGGAATACCTGTCAATGCTGCCGATTATGATACCGGAGATTATCCTCGGAATGGTGTTTCTCGCGTTCTTCTCGCTTATCGGGCTGCCGTTCGGAATGACGACGCTGATTATCGCGCACACGGCGTTCAACATTCCGTATGTGTTCCTTATGGTTAAGGCGCGGCTCGCGGGTTTTGACAACAGCCTTTACGACGCGGCGCGCGACCTCGGCGCGGGCGAGGTTCGGACATTCCTCGACATCACCCTGCCGCTGATTTTCCCCGCCATACTTTCGGGTATGCTGCTCTCGTTCGCGATGAGCTTTGACGACGTTATCATTAGCGTGTTCGTGACCGGCGTAAACACAAACACGCTGCCGATAAAAATCTACTCGCAAATCAAGACGGGCGTGACGCCCAAGACAAACGCGCTTTGCTCGCTCCTGTTCGCGGCGACGGTTCTGCTCGGTTTTTTGAGCGTAATCGCCTCACGCGGGGGAAAGCGGCAAAAGAACAAAAAAACGGAGGAATAATCATTGAAAAAGGTACTTGCACTCATTCTCTCGCTCGCGCTCATCGCCGCGCTCGCCGTCGGCTGCGCGCCGAAGCCGACGGAACCCGCCGTGTCGCCGGATGCTTCCGACCCCACGCCTCCCGAAGCGGGCGGCACGCTGACCCTCTACACCTGGGAGGGAATGTTCCCTGAGGAAATTATCGCCGGCTTTGAGGCCGAAACGGGCATAACGGTCAACTATGCCGTTTTTGATACGGACGAAACAATGCTCACAAAGCTCGAAACCGCAAAGGGCGGAGACTACGACCTCGTCATCGCGGACGATTACATCATTGAGCTTGCCGTCGGCGCGGGGCTTGTTCAAAAGCTCGACAAGTCCAAGCTCTCGAACTACGGCAACATCAACCCGATTTATCAGGGGCAGTTCTATGACCCCGCCGACGAGTACACCGTCCCCTACGGCGCGGGCGTGCAGACGATAGTATTTGACCCGAATTTTGTTGATATTCCCGTTTCGGGCTATGCGGATTTGCTCGACCCGTCCTTTAAGGACAGCGTCGGCGTCATCGGCAACTACCGCGTTATCAACGGTCTCGCGCTGAAAATCCTCGGTTACAGCTACAACACCGAGAACCTCGACGAGATTGACGCGGCGGGCGCGAAGCTCCTCGAACTCGCTCCGAATATCCGCGTAATCAAGGACGACAGCCTTGAAAACGACCTGATTTCAGGCGAAATTACCGCCGCGGTTATGTACACCTCGCAGGTCACGGCGGCGTTGCTTGAACGTCCCGACCTCGCGGTAGTTTACCCCGCCGAGGGTATCGGCTTCGGCGTTATGGGCAGCTTCATTCCGTCGCAGGCTCCGAACGCGGAGGCGGCGTATAAGTTCCTCGACTACATTCTCGACGCGCAACGCGGCGCGGAATGCTTCGAGTGGCTCGGCTATTACAGCACATTCTCGGCTTCCGACGCATACATCTCCGACGAGTATAAGCCGTTTCTGACGCTGCCCGCCGAATTCGGCGAAACCGAAATGATCGGCAATGTCAGCGACGAGGCACTGCAAAAGCACGAACTCATCTGGACGGCGTTCCGCGACGCCGCCGGTAAATAACGAAAGATTAACGACGAACGCCCGCCTTTGGCGGGCGTTCGCTCAACGCGGATAAACGGAGGTGTGTTATGCCGCGCGATATTAAGGACTGGATTAAATATTTCCAGCAGCTTGCCGTTGAAAATTCGCCCGGCACGCGCAACACTGAGGTGAAAAACACTCCCGGTTATCAGGCCGAAAAGCTCGCGCCGCGCGGAGCGCGGGAGCTTGCCGAACCGTACGCGACGTTCCGGAAGATGCGGAGACTCGCGCCGAATCCCGCGTACATCAACGGTTTTAACTACGGCTATTCCGCCGCCTCGCCGGAGATTTTCGTGAAGCAGGCGGAATTTATGAGCGACTTTGAGGACGACTGCGAGGACGTTGCGGAATTTTACTCCGCTTACCCGACGTTTCAGCAGATGAACGACGCGCAGCTCCGCACGTACTTCACGTGGCGCACGCAGCTGCGGCGCGGACACATCGACCCGATCGGCGCGCCGTACGCGCTCTGCTATTGCTACGAGCTTATCAATAACGTCGGCGACGCGACGCCCGCGGAAAATTTGACAAAGCTCATAGCTCTGTGGACCGCGTTCCGCGCTAAGGACGAGCGGCTTGACCCGCAATTTCGCCGCTGGGCGCTGGATTACTGCCTCGCGAACGAGCTTGCGGAGCAGTTTGCGGACTTCAACGCGCGGCTGCCGCTGCCGTACGCGGACGTGACGGGCGACGTCGAACGTATGCTCTCCGACGAATACCTCGACGATTTGGTGCTGCTCGAAGGCTCGTCGTCGTACAAGCTCACGAACGGTCAGTTCTTCAAAAAGGGCGATTTGACGCAGCTTTACAGGTGCGCGCTGTCGGCAATCCGCGCGGTTGACGAGCTGTTCGCAAAAGAACAGCTTGACTTTCGGCGGCTGTTTATCGAGAAGCGCGTCGAGCCGAACAATTCACTCTTCCAGGGTGCGATATTTGTGCCGGTCAGGGGCGCGAAAAGGCGCGAGATTCAGCTCGGCAAATATGAGAATATTGTCGTCACGGGGAACGTGTACAGGCGTGAATTTTACAGCTTTGAGGTCTATAAGCCCGTCGTCGGGTTCATTTTCAAGACGCTCGACGCGCGTATGCGCGATGCGTTCGGCTTTGCGAAGCCGCTGAAACTTCCCGAAACAACGCAGATGAAAAACGCGTTTCTGCGCTCCGAATTCGCGGACGCGCTGGTTCGGTTGCAGCCGTGGAAAAAGCAGGCGTACGGTCTGCTTAAACGCAAGGCGTTTATTGAAACCCTCGACGGCGCAATCGCGGCGTTCCTGCGCGGGGAAAACGAGATTGCGGCGCGGCGCGTGGACATTGACTTCACGCAGCTCGACCGCATTCGCGCGGAACACGAGGCGACAGCGGAGAAACTGAATATCGACGAAGAGCAAACCCTCGGCGCAGAAAGCGACGAAGAACAACTCCCCGTCGGCTCCGCCGACACCCCCCTTGGGAAGGGGGCCGGTGCGCCGGTGGATACGGGGATTGCGAATTTCAGCGAATCCGAACGCAATTTATTGTCCGCGCTGCTGCGCGGGGAAACACCGGTGGGGCTTGACGCGGAGCTTCTGATTGAGAGCATAAATGAGAAATCGCTTGACGCAATCGGCGACAATATCATTGACACGTCGGGCGAAACGCCGGTGATATACGAGGAATACAAAAATTTAATCTGATTTTAATGTTAGACTAATCTTGCTTTAATCTTCCGGGTTTATAATATAATTATAAAAATATAAACTTGGGGGAAACGACAATGACAAACACGTTAAAACGATTAGTATGTACAGTTCTTACCCTCGCGACGCTCATATCTCTCGCGGCCTGCGCGCCTAAGGCTCCCGTTGAGGAGCCGAGCGCGGCACCCGATTTGCCGCTTGAACACGTCTATGTGATGACGGATTTGCCGATTAATCCCGTAGGCAACACGTCGTTTACCGTTGCGGGTGAACGTCTTTATTATGACGTCACGTCAGAAACCGAAACCGCGGTTTTCTCGTCGAGCCTTGAAGGCAACGACGCAAAAGTCGCGTGGACAAAGCCCGAAGACGTCGGAATGGTGCTTTTCACCGCCGACGACTACGGGAATTTTTACGTTATCACGGTTTTCGCCCCCGCGCCAGATGTTGCGCCTACATACACGCTCTCGAAGTTCACGATTGACGGCAAAGAGCTGTTTTCCGCGGACATAACCGCCGAGGTGAGTCCCAACGGGCCCGGTTTGCTCGCCGCGGACGACTATGGCGTGTATTTCTTTAGTCAGACCGGACTTGCCGCGTATGACGCGGCGACCGGCGAAAAGGCGTTTGCGCTAATCGACCACATCTCTATGTTCGCCGCAGGCGCGGACGGACGGCTCATCTACTGTACCTCCGTGTCCACGCAGGACCCGCTGAACCCGAATTATTACAGCGTTAAGGAAACGATGAAAACCGTCGATTTCGCCGCCAAAACGGGCGTGAATGAGATTGCGCTGAGCGGCGCATACGGTGAAATGATTCGCGGCAGCGGCGACTACGCGTTCTATTACCGCACGTCGGGCGACGGAATTTTGGGCGTGAGCGCAAAGACCGGAGCTGACACGGAGGTCGTCAATTTCCTCAACTCCGACCTCGACTTTGCTTCGCTCGGCGCGTTCGCGGCGGCGCGGGACGGCACGTTCATCATCGCGCGCATTGATTACGAAACCGGCGCGGTCGTCGGCTTCTCGCGCCTGACGCACAACCCCGACGCGACGCTCGGCGGCAAGACGCTGATTACCCTCGGAACGCAGTGGCTCGACGGGACGGTAAAATCGGCAGTCCTCGCCTTTAACCGCACCTCGCCCGACACGCGTATTTCCATAACCGACTACAGCCTGTACAGCACGGCAAGTAACCCGTTCGGCGGCTCCGAGCGAATGAATATGGACCTGCTCGCGGGAACCGCCCCCGATATTCTGTCCTTCGTAGTCGGCAGCGGCACTCAACCCGAAAGTTACATCACCAAGGGGATGCTTGAAGATTTGAACCCGTACCTCGACGCGGACGCGAGCGTTGACCGCGCCGACTTGTTTGAAAATGTCCTCGAAGCCGGTTCGCGGGACGGCAAGCTCTACCGCCTTATGCCGGTTTTCACCCCCGCCTCGCTCGTCGGCAAAGCGTCAACCTTCCCGAAAACGGACTACACGCTCGACGAGCTTGCCGAAATCCTCGCCGCGCACCCCGATTCGCATTATATGTTCTACACCACGGCACAGGACTGGATAAATATGTACGCGCGAACCCTGATGTCTGAATTCGTCGACCTGGCGACGTTCACCGCGCACTATGACAGCCCGAAATTCATTGCCGCGCTTGAATTTTCAAAGAAAATACCTATCGAGTACGACTGGGCGAATATCGACCCCGCCACCTACGTCACCGATATGCAGGAGGGCTACAAAAACGGAAAAATCCTGCTGACGACGACCGCCGTAATCTCGCCCGACGCGGTTTTGTACAACGAGCAGACCTTCGGCGAGGCGATAACCTATATCCACTACCCCGATTCCGGGAAATATATGCTGTCCTCAAGCTGCGAACTCGCCATTAACTCCGCGTCGAAGAACAAGGACGCGGCTTGGAAATTCCTGTCCTCAACGCTTCAACCGGCTTTCGCGCTAATCAATCCTAACACGCTGACAATTAACCGCGCGTCCTTTGAGAACGGGATTGCACTTCTCCCGTCCGATGTTACGGAAGCCGAAATCGCGCAGGCGCGCTCCGTGGTTGAGACCGCAACGGGCGGCGGCGGCTTCGATATGACGGTTCAGAACATCATCATCGAGGAGTGCGGCGCGTTCTATGCGGGCGTGAAAACCGCCGAGGAAACGGCAAAGGTCATTCAGAGCAGGGTGAGTCTTTACATCAACGAGAAGAAATAGCGCAAAAAGGAGGAGGTACCGCAATGAAAAACAGAACACGGACAATAATAATAGGAGTGCTTGCGTTTGTTGTAATCGCCGCCGCGGGTGTCACGGCGACGGCACTCTACGCAAATTCCGCCGCGACCGCAAACCAAGTGACCCGCGCCGGCACCGCCGTGCGGTGGAATCCCGACGACCCGACCCTCGCGGAGGTGCTGGACGTGAGCATCGACGGCGTTTACACGCGCGCGGTTCTGCCGTGGATTAAGCGTTCACGCGAAACGGCCAACGGCGGTCTAATGACCGTTCTGGGCGACCTGCACCAATTCTCCGTTACGCTTTCCGACGGTTCATATGTGTGCTATCCCGCGGCGACGCGCGAGGAGGCGGTTGAGGTCCGCTCACGTATGCTGTTAGGCAAATAAGAAAGTGACAAATAATATCGGAGGTATTTACAATGAACGAACTTCTTAACGAATTTATCGGTAAAATCGCCGCCGCCGTAAAAAACGGCGACGCGGTGCGACGCGAACTGACGGAACAGCTCACGGAGGTTTATAACGCCGAGTTAAAGCACACCGACGAGAACGGCGCGGCAAAATACGCCGTAAAACTGCTCGGCGAACCGGCCGAGCTTGCCGCCGCGCTGGATAAAAAGACGCGCAATCACGTCGGATACCCCGCGATTATCACGGCGGCGGCAATACTTGTCGTCTGCGCCGTCATCTCCGCAATTACGGGGCTTTTTGCGGAGCTTTCTGTGAAAAACTACGTCTTTGTCGTCGCACTGGCCGTCGCCGCCGCAGCCGCGTACTGCGTCGTATATGCGCGCGGGTTCAAACTGCGGGACGTTATAAACGGTCTTATGCTCGGCTCTGTCGCCTCTGGCGTCGGCTACGCGGCGTTCCGCGTAGTGTACTACTACGCATATCTTCGCGTGCGGCGCGGTTCCCTCGGACAGTTGACTCTGATTGACGTCGCGAAGCCCGTCACCGCTATCCCCGTTCTCGCCGTCGGAGCCGCGCTTTTCCTGCTTGTGATGCTCGTGCGGCTCCCTGTCGTAAAGCCGGTTGCGGAGCGCGAGGTCATTGAAAAGATGATTTTCAAAGCGCAGAAACGGAGTATGTTCTGATGGAGCAGGCATTTATTGACTACGCCGATGCGGTTGTCGCGCCGCTGAAAAGCGACAAGCTCCGTACGCGCGCGCGTGCGGAGCTTGTCGAAAAGGCGAAATCATATTACGAGCTTGCGATTGAAAACGGCGCGGCGGAGAACGAGGCCGTGCGCGCCGCCGTGTACAATATGGGCGACGCCGCCGAGATGACGGAGCTTATGCGCTTCAAGTACAAAAAGCACCTGTCCGCGCCGCAGACCTGCTTCTTTGCGGCGTGCTTCGTCCTGTTCTTCGTCGTTATGGGCATTATCTCACACGGCGAGATTTTCACGGAGCTTAATCCGGTTGAGTTTCTGATAATCCTCGGCATTGCCGCTGCGCTTGCATTTATCGTGAGCGTCTGGCGGTTTACCTGGCAAAAGTTTCTCGTCGGAATGGAATTCGGCGGCGCGGTTTCCGGAATCGCTTATCTCACCTACCGAATGTACTCGGTTTACACCGGTTCCTTGGAGCAGCTCGCGCTCCCCGCCGTGATTCGCGCGAATATAGGGATGATTATGCTGATAATCGTCTACGCGGTCGCCATTGTCTTTGTTGCGGACACGCTGAACAGGCGGCTCTATCCGCCGGCGTACGATTTCGTCGCGGAGATTTTTCTGGACCGCGAGTACCAGCGAATAAAACTTAAAGATCGATAGCCGATGACAACGCGTAGCCGTCGCGTCCGGATTCCTTGATTTTGTAAAGGGCTTCGTCGGCTATGTTGAACAGTTCCTGATATTCCGTCCCGTCCTGCGGCGAGAAGGAAATGCCGATACTGCCGGTTATGCCCTTATCCCCGCCGGGAGGGATAATTTTTGCCCATTCCTCGCGGATCAGCCGCGCCTTTTCCGCAGCGGTTTCGACGGAGCCGATGCCCTTGCAGAACACCGCAAATTCGTCGCCGCCAAGCCGTCCGACGACGTCCGACTCACGCATAACCGACCGCAGAGCCTCCGCGCACTTCACAAGAACTTCGTCACCGGCGGCGTGGCCGTAGGTATCGTTTACGGTTTTGAAAAAATCAACATCAATCATCATAAAGCAGTTGAGCTGTCCGTCCTCAGGACGCAGGTGCTGAATCGCGGTCACGCGCTGTTCAAACGCGCCCCTGTTGCACAGCCCCGTAAGCGTGTCTGTTTCCGATTTGACAGTGGCGAGGTGCAGGCTCGTGAGATGCCTGTCAATCTGCCGAACCATAGATTTCAGGGATTCGGCGAGGCTCTGTATCTCGTCCCGCGTATTGATTTCTATGGCTAAAATACCCGCTTCGTCATTGGATTCTCCGTTCACCGCGCCGCTGACGACGAAGCTGTCCGCCGCTTTTGCCATAATGTTGATCGGATTAATAATGGCTTTGCGAATGATGAACAGGTATATAGCCGCGAAAACCGCAGTGAATATGAGAATTACGGTCGCAAGCTGCCAAACGTACGCCGTGCGCTCGGCGACAACCTTGTTTACGTCAAAATCAATGCCGACGTAACCCTTGACGGTTCCGTCGCTGCCGTAAAGCGGTTCGTTTACCGTTATCGTCCAGCCGTACTGGGTAATCCCCATAATCGTATCGACTTTTCCGCCGGCAAGCAACTGATTTTCCGTGGTTTTGGGGTACAGCGGCGCAAGCTCGCCGTCCTCATCCTCGTACATAAACGGATCGAAATCCCCCAGCTCGGCAACCATATCCGAGGTGTCGGTGTCGTAAATATAGTGGATGCCGTCCTTGTTTTCGGCAATCGTAAACACGTACAGCGTCTGGGCTTCGCACTCCGCGCGCGCCTTGTGCAACACCCCGATAGTTTCCTCGTATTCTTCGTCTATTACCGATGTTTCAAGGTATATTTCAAGAGAGTCCGGATCAACGACCAGCGCGATAATGCCGGCGGTTGTCTCGCCGAGCCGCCAATAATATTCCTCTGTTGACTGGTAAAATCTCAAATACCCGATAGTCATCATAACGCCGCTTATTGCAACAATCATAAAGATTATTAAGCCCGTCAGCCGGCGGCTCAGCGAGCGGTTAATTTTTTTTGATTTTTCCATATTAGTCTCCCCTTAAAGCATAAAACCGAACGCCCCGCCAGCCTTACGAATGGTGAGACGTTCGGATTTAATGCGATTGGTCGGAGTGCCGAGATTCGAACTCGGGGCCTCTTGGTCCCGAACCAAGCGCGATACCAAACTTCGCCACACCCCGACGTGCAAGCGTAAAATATTTTACACCAAGCAACTCGCAGTGTCAAGAGTTTTTTCAAATAATTGCTTTTTTGAAGAAACACTTGACTTTTTTGTCCGTTTGCTTTACATTGCTAAATACATATATAATTCATAGGAGATTTCCGATGAAAATCGACACAATTGTAATCCACGGCTCCGAAAGGCGCGGCGAGGCCACCGGCGCAATCGCTTTTCCGATTTACCAGTCCTCGACATTCGCGCATCCTGGCGTCGGCAGATCCACCGGCTACGACTATACGCGCTCCCAGAATCCGACGCGTGAGCATTTGGAACAAAAGCTCGCCGCGCTCGAATGCGGCTTCGGCGCGCTCGCGTTCTCGTCCGGAATGAGCGCGGTGGACGCGCTTGTGCAGCTCTTAAAGCCGGGTGACCACGTAGTCGCGTCCGACGACCTGTACGGCGGCACGATTCGCCTTTTCGACCATATTCTGGCGAAGAACGGCGTCTCCGCGACCTACATCAACACGGGTGACCTTGACGCCGTGAAGGCCGCGCTGCGGCCGGAAACCGCGCTTGTGTTCATCGAAACGCCGACGAACCCGATGATGCATATCACGGACATTCGCGCCGTCGCGGACTTGCTGCGCGGGCGCAATGCGATTCTCGTCGCGGACAATACGTTCCTGACGCCGTACCTGTGCCGCCCTATTGAGCTCGGCGCGGACATCGTTATCCACAGCGGCACAAAGTACCTCGGCGGTCACAACGACACGCTCGCGGGATTTATCGTCACCGCGACGCAGGAACTTGACGACAAGCTGCGGTTCATTCAAAAGACGACGGGCGCGGTTCTCGCGCCGTTCGACGCGTTTCTCATCGAGCGCGGTCTGAAAACCCTCGCCGTCCGGATGGACAAATCGTCCGCGAACGCCGCCGCCATCGCCGAGTGGCTGAAAACGCAGAAAAAGGTCACCGCCGTGTATTTTCCGGGCGTGAGCGCGATGATCTCGTTTGAGGTGGACGCGCCGGAGACCGCCGTCGCGGTTTTGGAGCGCGTGAAGCTGATTTACTACGCGGAGAGTCTCGGCGGCGTGGAATCGCTTATCACCTATCCCCTGCTTCAAACGCACGCCGACGTGCCGGAGGATCAGCGCAACGCGCGCGGAATCACCGACAGGCTGCTGCGCCTTTCCGTCGGGATTGAAAATGCCGAGGATTTGATTGAGGACTTGAAAAATGCCTTACTATAATTTCGATGAAATAATTGACCGCACGGGTACCGACTCGCTCAAATACGACTTCGCAGCCGAACGCGGACGCCCCGGCGGGCTGATTTCGATGTGGGTCGCGGATATGGATTTCCGCGTTCCGGAGGGCGTGACTGCCGCGATTAAAAATGTCGTCGAACACGGAATCTACGGCTATACGGAGGCAAAGGGTAACTATTTCGCCGCCGTTTCCGCGTGGTTCCGCAGTCGTTTCGGCTACGCAACGGAACCGGAATGGCTCGTGAAAACGCCGGGCATCGTGTACTCGCTCGCGGCGGCCGTCCGCGCGTTCACGGAAAAGGGCGACGCGGTTTTAATCCAACAACCGGTTTATTATCCGTTTTCGGAGGTAATTCTCGTAAACGAGCGCAAACTCATAAGTTCCGATTTGGTGCTTGAAAACGGCAGATATGTGATAGATTTCGACGACTTTGAGCGGAAAATCACGCAAAACAGCGTAAAACTGTTTTTGCTGTGCAGTCCTCACAACCCCGTCGGGCGCGTCTGGACGCGCGGGGAACTGACAAAACTCGGCGAGATATGCGTCAAGCACGGCGTAATCGTCGTCTCCGACGAGATTCACTGCGACTTCACATATTCCGGTCACACGCATACGGTTTTCGCGTCAATTTCGCCGGATTTCGCGCAGAATTCCGTCATCGCCACCGCGCCGAGCAAGACGTTCAACCTCGCGGGGCTTCAAATCTCCAATATCTTCATCGCAAACCCCGAACTGCGCGCGCAGTTCAGGCGGGAGATTGACCGCACCGGCTATTCGCAACTGAATACAATCGGGCTGGCTGCGTGCCGTGCCGCATACGAAACGGGTGGAGAATGGCTCGACGCACTGAAACTGCATCTCGCCGACAATCTCGCGTTCCAGCGTGAATTCGTCGCGGAGCGGTTGCCGCGTCTCACGTTGATTGATCCGGAGGGGACGTATCTGACGTGGCTCGACTGCCGCGGACTCGGACTTGGGCGGGACGAACTTGAAAACTTCATACTGAACCGCGCAAAGCTCTGGTTGGACGGCGGTCACATCTTCGGCGACACGGGGGCGGGCTTTGAGCGATTCAATATCGCGTGCGCGCGGTCAACCCTTGCCGCCGCAATGGAGCGGCTCGAAAACGCCGTGAATGAAATTTAATACAAAAAACACAAAAACGCCCCTCCTAAGGGGCGTTGAAATTTAACATCGTTTTTTAAGTGAGAGTTTTACGAATAGCGCGAACGCTTTTGCGCTTGCGCCGCATTGCGACCGGCGGTTCCTCACCGATTTTTTTCACGCAAACTTTGTTTCCTGACAAATATATCTCCAAAGAATCGCGCGCAACGATTTCAAGCTGTCGCCGCATATCTGCGGGAATGACAATTCTGCCCAACTCATCAATTTTTCGGATAACTGCGCCCGCCTTCATAACGACCATATCCCTTCGGCAAATTTCAAACTATATCATAGCACTAATTGTACCGTTTGTCAATATTTATCCAAAAAATATGAATTTTAACTGAATATTTTCTAAATCGTGTTGTTTTTTTGCAAAATCTTCTTGTAATTCCACCAAATATGGGTTATAATCAATAAAGGGATTGTAATCTAATAATGAGGATGCATACTGAAAGGAAATTTACAATGAGCTTGAAATTAAAACGATTCATATCCGTACTTATTGTCGCAGCGATTGCTGCGGCGATGATTCCCGGCGCGGCTCTCGCGTCAACCACTCCCGGCGCGTGGTTTTCCAACGAATTCCCGGAGGCTTCCGCATCGGGCCTGCTCACGGCTAACGCCGCGAAAAATTTCAGCCGCAAGCTGACGCGCGATGAATTTTGCGAAATCGTCGTGCTTTTGACCGAGAAAATTATCGGTCGGGAGCTTGCGCTTCCCTCTGCAAATCCGTTCACCGACACAAACAGCGAGTATGTTCAAAAGGCGTATCTGTACGGCAAAACCAGCTTCGGCACCGGCATCGTCAACGGGACAAGTAATACGACGTTCTCGCCGAATGACCCCGTTTCGCGCCAGCAGATCGCGGCTATGATGATCCGCGCCTATAAGCAGATGGAGATTGACACGCGGCGCACGCTGCTTGATCCCCCGCTGCCGGACCTCGCTTTTAAGGACAAGGCTAAAATCAACGATTATGCCGTCGAGCCGGTTAAATCCGCCGTTGCAAACGGTATGTTCTACGGCGACGACGTCAATAACTTCAATCCGCTCAACGACATTTCGGCCGAGGAATGCGTCGCGGTTGTTCTCCGCAGCTATGACAAGTCGCAGAATAAAATAAATTCCGGCCTGTCCAACGCCGCGCTGCTTGATAAGGCGACGGAGAATCTCGAAATCGGTTACGCCTACGGAGACATTCAGTCCGGCGTATCGCGGAACGTTATTCTGCCGGCGAGCGCGCTCGGCGGCGCGACCGTTACCTGGTACTCGTCGAGTCCGAGCGTCATTGACGCTTACGGAAATGTCACCTCCGGCAACAGAGAAGTCACGCTCACCGCGACGGTAAGGCTCGCCAACGCGACGAAAACGAAGTCGTTCATTCTGACGACGACCACGCTTACCGGCGATTCACTGATTATGGCAAACGCGAGAGCCGCTCTTGAACTCGGCTTCCGCAATCCTGACGACAATATTGACCGCGTAACGGACGATGTGTTCCTCCCGAATACAGTCCTCGGTCTGCCCGTGACCTGGCGGACGAATAACGCGTCCGTCGTCACCGACAAGGGACTCGTCAGCGTCCCGAATAACTCGACAGAACTCACGGCTACGCTGACCGCGAGCTTCGGCACCGGTTCACAGTCCGGCACGAAAGCATTTACGCTTCGCGTACGCAACGCGAACTATGTGACGAGCGAGGTCTATCTGCACAACATCAAGCTCGGTATGACGCTCACCGAGGTCACAAATACGCTTCAAACCTCGCCGAAAACGTCTGTTTCACTCGCGTCCGGCGAGTCGTGGAGCCTGTATTACAGCCTCGCAACCTCATCGAGCAACTACACGACCAATTCGATTCAGAATTTCATAGCGGTTGCCGTGAAGTCAAACAAGGTCATCGGCATTTACACAATGGTTGACGGCTGGCAGAACTATCTGCGGGACGGGCTGACTACCTCTGCAAAGAAGCTCACCTCAACGGAGGTGAACCGCAACGCCGACATCGCGCTTGAAACCTACGATGACTCGCGCAGCAACTCCTCCGCATACGCCGCGTTCCTCTATGACATCAATTCCACTGCCGGACAGGACCGCACGCTGACTGTCGCCGGTTTTGAATCCTTCCTGTTCGAGCTGATCAACGCCTACCGCGGCATCAACGGGTATCTGCCCCTGACAACCGACACGAAACTCGCAACCTCGGCGCGCAGTCACTCCGCGGATCTCATCAAGTATGACCGCTTCGATGACGCGGGTTCGACGGCGAATAACACATACGCAAAACGCGCGATTGCGGCCGGATTCAGCGGCTCCGTTTCCGGTATGATCTCCAACAACGAGACCAATCCGTTCGACTACCTCGACGACCTGATTGAAACCGCGGCCTACCGCACCGCAATTCTCTCCACCGGTGTGAACGTCGTCGGTATCGGCGCGTCCACCGGCGCGAAGGCCACAAACTACTACACCGACATCGTGACTGCGGTGTTTGGCGTCGGAACGGTTTTCTCGTTCGATTACGCGAATTACATCGTCGGCGTCAATCAGGATATAACCGTGCGCGCGGCTACCAACAACTCCGTGCTGACAAGCCTTTCGTACAAGTCCGGAACAACCGCTAACGCAACGGTCGTCGCGGCAAGCGGCATTGTCACGGGCAAAAAGGCGGGTGCAACAGTCATCACCGCAACGGCAAAGGACAGCAGCAACACGACCCTGACCGCGACAACGACGGTAACGGTCGAGCCTATGTTCACGGTTACGAGCGCGAAGGACCTTTCGCAGCTTGACACGGCGACGAACAAGACCGCGCAGCTTGTAATCGGCAACCCGAACGTCGCCAATCCTTACGGCATTACCTACACATACACCAGCAGCAACCCCGCCGTTGCAACCGTCGGCGCGAACACCGGCCTTATAACCGCTGTTACCGGCGGCAGCACGGTGATCACCGTGCGAATGACGCGCAGCGGCTACGGCGGGTATGTCCAGGCCGCACCGGTGAATGTGACGGTACGGCAGGGTGATTCGATTACAATAAATGGTGCGTCAACTCAAAATCTGCAATTGGGTAGCACTCTTCAACTTACCGCAACAAAGAATCCTACAACCGCAGTTGTTACGTGGTCAAGTCTGAACACTGCCGTCGCCACTGTCAGCAACAGCGGACTTGTAACGCCGGTATCCGTTGGGCAAGCAATCATTGAGGCTGAAATTCCGATTGCCAACAGCGGATTCTTAAAAGCGTCAGTAACAATCAATGTCACCGATGTAACGCCGACAATCTCGATTGCAGCAACATCTGCGACAAACATCGCTCCCGGCGGTCAGGTTTCGTTCATCGCTACAATAGGTCCGAATCAATACGCCATTGACCAGGCATCGAGTACTATCATTTGGGATAATACAGGCGGCGGAGCCGGAATCACATTCTTATCAACCGGTGTGGGTCTCGGAATAACTGTCGTAGCTGACAACTCTTTCACGGTTGAAACGATAGTGAAGATTACAGCAACCATTACCTATAACGGCGAAATAAAATCTAATGAAGTCGAAATTCTTATAACCCCAACAGCTCCGTAAACCTCCAAAACCCACCGCCCCTCACGGGGCGGTGGGTTTTTACGGATTATTGCGAAATTCAACCGCGGGTTGTGAGAATTCAACAATTAAAGTGTTGCATAGCCGCGAGATATGTGATAAAATGCCTATACAAAGACAGAAAGACGAGGATATCACATATGAGAGGTCTCGCAAAGTTAAAGTACATCTGGTTCCTGTTCAAGCCGATGTGGAGGTACGGCAAAGCGTATATGATTATGACGCTGATAATGAGCGTCGCGTTCCAGCCGCTCTCGCAGGTCGTATCCACGCTGCTGCCCAAGTATGCGATTGACGCGGTTATGCAGCACAAAACCACCGCGCAGACGCTCACGATTATCGGCGGCTTCACCGCGATTATTATCGTCGTAAATGTCATTCAGCAGCTGATGCAGATGGTTTTTATGAACATAGCGCAGATGAAGGTTCAGGTCAAAATCCTCGAAGAGGTCAACACACGCGCGCTCCACACGGATTTCAAGTGGTACGACAACCCCGAATATTTCACGATGTTCTCCTACGCGCAGGAGCGTTACGCGGGACAGGTGCAGCAGGTCAGCAGTATGGTGCCGCGCGTTTTGCAGGCGATTGTCAC
>JAISJC010000098.1 GCA_031261745.1 Oscillospiraceae bacterium | reverse complement strand
CAGTGCGAGCTGATACACATCTACGACAAGTTTTTCGGCGAATACGGCGCGACCGTCGGGCAGATTCTGCTCACAAAAGACGATATAGAACGCCCGACGGTGCGCCAGAACCTGCTTGGGACGTTTGAGTCCCTGCTCGCGCTCGGCGTAATCCCCGTCGTGAACGAGAACGACAGCGTGGGTTTTGAGGAGATTGAGAGTGAGCACAAGATTTTCGGCGACAACGACACGCTGTCCGCGATTGTCGCGGAGCTTGTCGGCGCGGATTTGCTCGTGATTCTGTCGGACATTGACGGGCTTTACGACGCGGACCCGCACAAAAATCCCGACGCACGGCTGATTTCCGTCGTGGACGAGATTGACGCGCGGATTGAGGCCCTCGCGGGTGGCGTCGGCTCCGCGCTCGGCACGGGCGGAATGGTGACTAAGCTCGCGGCGGCGCGGATTGCAACGGCGGCGGGCGCGGATATGGTGATTACGCACGGCGCGATAGCGGAAAACATCTACAAGGCTGTGCGCGGCGAGGCCGTCGGAACGCTGTTTCGGGGGAAGAGATGAACACCTTTTACGAGCAGGTCTACGACCTCGTTATGCAGATTCCGTACGGCTCCGTCGTCTGCTACGGCGATATCGCGAAATGGCTGCTGCGCCCGCGCGGCGCGCAGGTCGTCGGTTGGGCAATGGGCGCGCTGCGCGGCAAAAATGAGGAAAAATACGAAAATATCCCGTGGCACCGCGTCGTCAAGGCCGACGGCAGCGTTGTGGGCGGCGACTTTGCCGAAATGCGCCGCGCAATGCTGGAGGACGAGGGCGTCGAATTCCTCGCCGACGGGCGCGTCGATATGGAGAATTTCCGCTGGTTCGCCCCGCCGGGCGTGGACCGGCGGTATTGAGGGGGAAAATTTATGACACCTATTGAAACCCAGGGCTTGGCGGCGAAGGCCGCGTCGCGCGTCCTCGCGCGGACGGGTACGGCGGCGAAGAACGCCGCGCTCGCGGTCGTCGCGGCGGCTCTGCGCGCGAATACGGCGAAAATCCTCGCGGCTAACGCGCTCGATATGGGCGCGGCGCGGGAATCGGGAATGCGCGAATCGCTGCTCGACCGCTTGGAGCTGACCGAGGCGCGGATTGCGGGAATCGCGGCGGGCGTGGAGGAAATAATCGCGCTGCCCGACCCAACGGGGCGGATTGAGAACTTCACGACGCGCCCGAACGGTCTGCAAATAGGACGGAAACGCGTGCCGCTCGGCGTGATTGCGTTCATCTACGAGGCGCGCCCGAACGTCACGGTGGACGCTGCCGCGCTCTGCCTGAAATCTGGAAACGCCGTGATTTTACGCGGCGGCAAGGAGGCGGTCAACTCAAACGCCGCGTTCACGGAGCTGATGCGCGAGGCCGTCGCGGCTGCGGGTCTGCCCGCGGATTGCGTCAATCTCGTCGCCGACACTACGCGCGAGAGCGTGAACGCGCTGATGAACCTCACGGGCGTAATCGACCTGCTGATTCCGCGCGGCGGCGCGGGGCTGATTGCCCACGTCTGCGCGAATGCCAAGGTGCCGGTCGTCCAGACGGGCGTCGGGAATTGCCACGTTTACGTCGAGAAAAGCGCGGATTTGCAGATGGGAGCGGAGATTATTTTCAACGCGAAAACCTCGCGCCCGTCGGTCTGCAACGCCGCTGAAACGCTGCTTGTGGACCGCGCAATCGCGGCGGAATTTCTGCCGCTCGCGAAAAAATTGCTCGACACGAAGAACACGGAGCTGCGCGGGTGCGCGGAGACGCAAAAAATCCTCCCCGGCGTCGTTGCGGCGACGGAGGAGGATTGGGAAACCGAGTACGGCGACTATATTCTCGCGGTGAAGGTCGTCGGCGGTTTGGACGAGGCGATTGAGCATATTTCTAAGTACGGCACGGGGCATTCCGAGGCGATTGTGACGAACGATTACGCGGCGTCGCAGCGGTTTCTTGAAGAGATTGACGCGGCGGCGGTGTACGTCAACGCGTCCACGAGGTTCACGGACGGCGGCGAATTCGGTCTCGGCGCGGAGATCGGAATCTCGACGCAGAAAACGCACGCGCGCGGTCCGATGGGGCTGGAACAGCTCACGACCGGCAAATTCATAATTTACGGCAGCGGTCAGGTGCGGTAGCACCGCAGTTGCCGTCAGCGTTTCTCTTTGAGCCTGTTGTGGAAGTACCACAGGAGCACGATTATCTGCGTGGCGGCGCAGACGGTGAAAATCAAAAAGGCGAATTTATGCTGCAACATCAGCAGAAATACGCAGGCGGCGGTCGCCCACGCGAGCGCGGAGACGGACAGCAACCGCGCGTTATGCCCCCACCACATTGCCGAGAACACGACGCAGACGGCGGCGGACGCGGGGACGGCGAAGATGAACACGCTCCACGGGTACGGCACATCGGGGAACGCGAGGACAAGCACGGTGAAAATCGTCGTGGCGAGCAGCCAGACGAGCGCGACAAACTGAGAACACACGACAACGCGGCGTTTCTGCCTCAGACCTGGGTCGGGTTGGGGAGACGGCGCGTTTTCGCTTATTAAGTCGTTGACGGTGATGCCGAACAGCTCCGCAATCGACGTGAGAACAAATATATCCGGCGCGGCGGCGGCGCGCTCCCACTTGGAGACGGACTTGTCGGAGTAGTTGATGCGCTCCGCGAGCTGCGACTGCGTCAGCCCCGTCAGCTTGCGGTAATATGCGATATTCGCGGCGATGCGCTCGTACAGCGCGTCCTGGTCAATGTGGGTGAATTGCAAATCGGTGTACCTCGTTTCTGAAAATGATACTACCACAACAGCTGCAAAATGTCAACTCTACTGTGAGTAGAGCGGTGGTTGCGTTTGGTAGGTTGCGTTTTTGGGTTATAATCCATACAATCTGGGTATCAATAAAAAAAGCAACGGAGGGTAACTGACTTATGGCGGATTTTGTAATCACCTGCTGCTCAACGGCGGACCTGCCGCGGGAGTACTTTGCCGAGCGTAACGTGTCGCTCGCGTACTTCAAGTACACGATAGACGGCACGACGTACGTTGACGACCTCGGCGAATCAATGACGTCGGAAGATTTTTTTGCGCGCGTGGCGGGCGGGGCGCAGCCTGTGACGACGCAGGTCAACGTCGCGGAGTACACGCTGCTGTTTGAGCAATTTCTCAAAGAGGGGACGGACGTTCTTCACGTCACGCTGTCGAGCGGGATTTCCGGTTCCTACGGCTCCGCGAAGATTGCGCAGGCGGACCTGCAGGCGAAGTATCCGGAGCGCAAGCTGTACGTCGTCGATTCGCTCGCGGCGTCGTCGGGCTACGGACTGCTGATGGATAAGCTGCTGGATATGCGCGACGAGGGGAAGAGCATCGGCGAGATTTACGAGTGGGCGGAGGCTAATAAACTGAAACTCAACCACTGGTTCTTCGCGACCGATTTGCACCACTTGAAGCGCGGCGGACGCATCTCCGGCGCGACAGCGGTCGTCGGAACAATCCTGAATATCTGCCCGATTATGAATATGAATCACGAGGGCAAGCTGACCCCGCGCACAAAGGCGCGCGGCAAGAAGAACGCGATTGACGAGCTTGTACGCAACGTCGTCGCGAACGCGGAGGGGCGCGAAAATTACGACGGCAAATGCTTCCTGTGCCACTCGGCGTGTATGGACGACGCTGTCGCAATGGCGGCGGCACTGAAAAAAGCGATGCCGAACATCAAGGGCGACGTTATGATTAACAATATCGGTACGACAATCGGCTCGCACACGGGCGTCGGCACCGTTGCGGTGTTCACCTGGGGCGACAAACGGATTGATTAAAAAAATAAAAATTAAGTATTGACATTGTGAATTAAAGAGAGTAAAATTCTGAAATAACAAACAACATTATGTTGCTCGCGTCTAACGGCGCGGGCAACATAATGTTTGGAAGGGCGAAAAAATGAACAGTCAGCATTACATCGGGATTGTGATAACGCTCGCAATCTTCATCGCGATAAGCGTATACGCCGGGTTCCGCGCAAAAAAAGCGCGCCTGGCTTCGGCGGGCGCGCCGAGAACGAGCGCGATGATTATAGCGGGCGCGATAATGGGGACGCTGGTCGGCGGCTCGTCCACGGTCGGAACGGCGCAGCTCGCGTACCAGTACGGTATGTCCGCGTGGTGGTTCACGCTCGGCGGTGGAATCGGCTGTCTTATTCTCGCGCTCACGTTCGTGCGCCCACTGCGCAACAGCGGCTCGCTGACCTTAGTGTGCATTGTGTCCAACGAATACGGGCGAAAGGCGGGAGTGCTCGCGACGATTATGTCGTCGGTCGGTATTTTTATCAACATTCTCTCACAGCTGCTGGCGAGCGCGGCGGCGATACTTGTAATCGCGCCAACGCTCGGAATGTTGCCGGCGATACTCGCGTCGGCGGTGCTTATGTTCGTGTATGTCGCGTTCGGCGGCATCAGAGGTGCCGGAATGGTCGGCGTTTTGAAGCTGATATTGCTCTATTTCACCGTTATATTTTGCGCGATTACGGTGCTTCATCTGCCGGACGGAGGACTGACGCACATTCTGGACTACATCAGAGTAAACCCGAACAAGGCCGGCAATCTGAACTGGGGGCTGTTCTCACGCGGCGTCGGTATGGATGTGGGCGCGGGCCTGTCGCTCATATTCGGCATTCTCACAACGCAAACCTATGGGCAGGCCATTCTGTCCGGCAGAAGCGACCGCAGCGCGAAGGTCGGTGCGCTCGTCAGCGCGGTTATGGTTCCGCCCGTCGGTATCTGCGGAATACTGGTCGGTCTGTATATGCGCACACAGCCGCTCGCGGGCGCGACCGAGAGCCAGGCCGCGCTTACGGCGTTGACGGAGTTCATCCGCCTGCACACGCCCCCGCTGCTCGGCGGAGCGATGCTCGCGACGCTGATATTCGCGGCGGTGGGTACGGGCGCGGGCCTCGCGCTCGGTATCAGTATGATGATTAACAACGACATCATAAGAGGCACCCTGAAAAAGAAGCTCAACCTACAGAGCGAATTTCGGCTGTTGCAGGTCTGGATAGCGGTGGTTCTGGTCTTGGGCGTGGCACTGTCGTCACTGCTGGGTAAAGAGACGATTCAGAGCTTCGCGTATATGTCTATGGGACTGCGCGGCTCGGTGATGCTCCTGCCGCTCGCCTTTGCGCTGTTCGCAAAGGGGAAAGTGAACCACACGGCGATACTGGTCTCAATAATCGCGGCACCGATTGCGGTCGCACTCATCGGAATTGTCCCTGCACTGAAAAATCTTATTCCGTTTGACGGCCTTTTCGCGGGCATTGCGCTGAGTCTTGTAATTTGCATTGTCGGCTTCATAATGGGCGGCAAGCGTGCGGAGACACTGTAATCCCGACGGAAAAGACTGCCGTCATTTAATGTTTTGCCGCATCATCTCCCCAAGACGTATGGTCTTGGGGAGATTTGTCAAGTTAAAAGAATAAATTATACCTTTAATTCCGTCGCCGTGTCGTCACCGCCGCCGCGCTTTTTGTCAAATATGTCGTAAATCT
This sequence comes from Oscillospiraceae bacterium, assembly GCA_031261745.1. Classification (GTDB taxonomy): domain Bacteria; phylum Bacillota; class Clostridia; order Oscillospirales; family Oscillospiraceae; genus JAIRRO01. Next base: position 907 of record JAISJC010000098.1, on the reverse strand, counting down.
CCAAGCGTGCGCGGACGGATTCGAGGAATTCCGTGACCTGCTCCGGTGCGCGGCCGATGAAGCGCGACGCGTCGAGTTCGGCGCGAATCTCCTCCTCCGTCAGCCCGAAGAGCGGGTCGGCGGCAATCCGCGAAATCAGGTCGTTCGGCAGACCGCGCTCCTTGACGGCGGCACCCGCCGCGACGGAGTGGACGCGGATTGCCTCGTGCAGCTCCTGCCTGTCGCCGCCTTTCAGGACAGCCTTCATCATAATATTTTCCGTCGCCATAAACGGCAGCTCGTCAGCGATATGCCGCGCGATGACCTTGGGATAAACCTTGATACCGGAAGCGATATTCAGGTAGATGTTCAGAATCGCGTCCACGGCGAGGAACGCCTCCGGCACGGAGATGCGCTTGTTCGCGGAGTCGTCGAGCGTGCGCTCAAACCACTGCGCGGACGCTGTATTTGCGGCGTTGGCGACGTCCGCGACGACGTACCGCGCGAGGGAGCAGATGCGCTCCGACCGCATAGGATTGCGCTTGTACGGCATCGCCGAGGAGCCGATCTGGTTCTCCTCAAACGGCTCCTCGCACTCTTTTAAGTGCGAGAGCAGCCGCATATCCGTCGCGAATTTCGCCGCCGACTGCGCGATACCGGAGAGCGTCGAGAGGACGAAATAGTCCGTCTTGCGCGAGTACGTCTGTCCCGAAACCGGTACGGAGCCGTTCGGAAAGCCCATTTCCCGCGCGATAATCTCTTCGAGTGCCTTGACCTTTTCGTGGTCGCCGTCAAACAGCTCCATAAAGCTCGCCTGCGTGCCTGTCGTCCCCTTGGAACCGAGCAGTTGCAGGGTGTTGATGCGATAACCGACCTCCGCGGCGTCGGACATTAAGTCGTTGAGCCAGAGCGCGGCGCGCTTGCCGAC
>JAISJC010000082.1 GCA_031261745.1 Oscillospiraceae bacterium | reverse complement strand
GCCGAGCAGCGTCACGAATTGCCCCGCCTCCGCGGTCAGCGAGATGCCGTTTAATACGCGTGTTTCGCCGAAGGATTTTTCAAGCGCGTTGATTTCAAGCAGTGCGTTTCCCAATTATTCGCCTCCGAGAGTTGTCTTTTTTAACATAATATCACTTTTTCGGTGAAAATGCAATAGACAGCTAAATATGTTATGTGATATAATTTCGGCAAATATGCGGGAGGGATTGTCAATGAAACAGCCGAAACCGTACAACCCGAACAGAGTTTTCCCGAAGTCGCCGCGCGGCTACAAGCCGGAGGTTCTCGCGCCGTATGCCGCCGTTGCGGAATATTATGTCAAATCGAAGCGGAAAAGCAAGGTGACACTCGGCATATTCGCAGCTGCGCTTGTCGTGTATATCGTTGACGCAATCCTCGATATTCACAATATAGCCGTCGGTTGGGCCGCGCTCACGTTGGGTATGTCCGTATCTATCTTTTTCAATACCCTCGACTACCGCAAGCTGATAATGATTTACCGCGGCATCGTAGAAAACGGCGGACTTATAAACAACGAAAAAATGAAAAAAGAGTTTGACCGCCGTCCCGCGCGGATTGTATGGCCGGTCGTAATGGCGGGCGTATACTTTGCTCTGGCTGTCGCCACTATCATACTGTCCCGCAACGGAATGCGCGATACCTTCTTTTATATCATATTCTTTATGAATATGATGAACAGCGGCAGTTCCCTGAAATTCGGCAGCACGAAATACGGCACGGAGCTGCTGATATTCTGCGACGACAGGTACATATCCGGCGGGTTTTCCATCGCGTATGATAAAATCACGGGCGTCGTTTTGAAAGAAAAGGACGAATACACCGACGTGACCTACGCGACGATAACGCTGTTCAATGGCGACGAGCAGGTCGGTCACGACAGAATGTATTTCGAGGATTACGAGCATTTGGCGGCAATAATTGACGCTCGCGGAGGTAAAGAAAATGAACCGGAAACAGCCGAAACCGTATGACCCCGTGAAAACCGCCACCGCGACGCGGGCGTATGACGCAAGCGTTCGCGTCACGCAAAAGCGCACGGGCGGGCTGTACTCAACCTTTGAAATGCGCCGCGACTGCGCCGCCGCGCTCGCGAACGGCGGAGATATCCGCGTTCCCGCGCACGAAAAGACCATTAAGGAGCTTCCGCTGTTAAATGCGCTGCAAATCGCCGCGTTCGCCGCGTATGCCGTTATGATGATTGTGACTATAGTCATCGCAATCGCGAAACTCACGGGAAAAATACCGACCGACAGGAACGTGAATCTTTTTCTTCCGCTGGCTGCATTAATAGGGTATTTCGGAGTGTGGATAAATTTAATTACCGGCTATGGCAAGCACTACACGTCTGTTATCATCTTCTGTGACGAGTTTTATCAGTCGGGGCCGTTTCAGGTCGCGTATGAGAGGATTAAAGACATAACCGTCAAGGAAAAGACGCAGTACAACGACGCGACGGTCGCCAGCGTAGCCCTACACGCCGACGGAAAACAGGTCGGCCACGACCGAATGTATTACGAGGACTACGAGCATTTGGCGGGCGTTATCAGTGCATTTCAACGGCACCTGACAGCTCCGTAACGCTCCTGATTTTCTTCGCGTCGAGGTATTTCGCAATCCCGTCGCGGACGCGCAGCGGCGCGTCGGGGTACGTGAAATTAGCCGTGCCGACGGCGACCATATCCGCACCGGCGAGCAGCATTTCCACCGCGTCCTCGCCCGTGAAAATTCCGCCCATTCCGAGAATCGGAATCGACACGGCGTTCCGCACCTGCCACACCATTTTCACCGCGACGGGCAGCACCGCCGCGCCCGAAAGCCCGCCCGTGTTGTTCGCCAGCACGGGTTTTCGCGTGTTGACGTCGATTTTCATTCCCAAAAGCGTGTTGATTAGGCTCACCGCGTCCGCGCCCGCGCCCTCGGCGGCGCGCGCAATCTCCGCGATATCCGTGACGTTCGGCGAGAGCTTGATCATCACGGGGACGCGCGAATTTCGCCGCACCTCGCGCGTGACCTCCGCGACGGCGCGCGGGTCGGTGCCGAATTGCATTCCGCCCGCGTGGACGTTCGGGCAGGACACGTTGACCTCAATAATATCCACGCCCGCGTCGGAGAGCTTTGCGGCCATTTCGCCGTATTCCGAGACCGTGTTGCCGGAGATATTCGCGATTACGCGCGTGTCGTACCGCCGCAAAAACGGCAGCTCCGCGCGGATAAATTCGTCCACACCGGGGTTTTGCAGCCCGACGGAATTGAGCATTCCCATAGCGGTTTCCGCTATGCGCGGCGCGGGATTGCCGAGCCGCGGCGCGGCGGTCAGACCCTTGACGCACACCCCGCCGAGTTCGGACAGGTCATAATACTCGCCGTATTCGCGCCCGAAGCCGAAGGTTCCGGAGGCCGTAAGTACAGGGTTCTTAAACGCGATCCCCGCAAAACTGACGTGCAAATCAGCCATTCCAGACCACCTCCTTCGCGTCAAAAACGGGACCGTCTTTGCAGACGCGGCTCATCCGCTCACCGTTGTGCATCAGGCACGCACAGACGAGGCACGCGCCGACGCCGCAGCCCATTCGCTCTTCGAGCGATATTTCGCAGTGAATCTTATGTATCGCGCACATTTCCGCAACTGCGCGGAGCATAGGTTTCGGTCCGCAGGCGAGGACCGCGCCGTATTTCTTGGTGTTCAGCAGTTCCTCCAACGGAGCGGAGACGTTGCCTCGCAAGCCCGCGGTGCCGTCGTCCGTCGTCGTGACAAGCCCGTCGCAGACGGCGTCAAACTCATCCGTGAGAATCACGTTCGCCTGTGAGCGGAAGCCGAGAACCGCCGTGACGCTGTGAGCTTTGCGCTTTGCCGCTTTCGCCGCGAACAGCATCGGAGCCGCGCCGATCCCGCCGCCTACGACGATAATTCCGCCGGAAAACGTGTCGCCGAAGCCGTGTCCGAGCGGGCCGAGAATGTCAACCTTGCGCCCGATATCGCGGCTCGCGAGCCACCTTGTCCCCGCGCCGCGGACCTCGAAAATGACGGTGAGCTTGTCGCCCGACACGTCTGAGATGGAAATCGGACGGCGCAACGGCCGCGAATGTCCGCACTTGATGTGTATGAACTGCCCCGCCGCCGCGCTCCGCGCAATCTCAGGCGCGATGAACGTCATTGAGATGACGTCCTCCGCGAGGTTCCGCATATCGGAAATGGTGTAAATGGCCTGTGTCGGCATCAGTCTGCCCCCTTGTCAATATATTCGATTGCCGAGAACGCGGCGCGCTGTCCCTCGCCGACGGCCTTTGCGATTTGATACGGTTTTCCTACGCAGTCGCCCGACGCGAAAACGGCGGGAACCGCCGTCGCGAAGTTCTCGTCCACGACCAGATGCCCGTCGCGGATATCCAAATCCGCGAGCAACGCGGCGGGCGCAATGGATTTCCGCAGGATAAACACGCCGTCGCAGGGGACTGCCGCCCCGTCAATTTCAACGGCGGTGACATTGGTGTCGCCGAGGATTTTAATTTTCGTTGAGGTGACCTCCGTCACCTCGCAGCCGATTGAGCGCAGATATTCCGCCTCCGCGTGCGCGTCGGGCGCGAGCGCGACGACGACGACTTTGCGCTTGCGGTACAGCATTCCGTCGCAGGTCGCGCAGTAGGATACGCCGCGTCCGAGAAGCTCCGCCTCGCCCGGAAAAACCTGCGTCTGAACTATTCCGAGCGCGAGGATTAACGCGCGTCCGCTCTCAAATTCGCTGCCGAATCCGACGGAAACGCCGCCGTCCGACGTAAGAACACTCGTGACTTTGCCGGAGGCGAACACCGCGCCCGCGTCCTCGGCGTGTTTAGCCAGCCTGTCGGACAGCTCCGCGCCGGAAATTCCGGGCAAGCCGGGGTAGTTGTCGATTACGGGTGCTTTGTACAATCCCGAATCCGCGCACGGACCGGAGATGACGAGTGCGCTTTTCCCGCGCGACCGCGCCGTAATCGCGGCGGAAAGACCCGCCGGACCCGCGCCGATAATGATTATATCATACATATTTTACCTCGTAAAAACGATTTATCATATTATATCATATTTTGATTGAAAAACACAAACATTTAGTCTATAATATAAGAATATTTTCTTTTGCGGAGGTTCGGACAATGAAACGCTCTGAAATCAACGAAATTTTGCGCCGCGCTGACGGCTTTATCGCGGAAATGGGCTTTAAGCTGCCGCCGTTCGCGCATTTCGCGCCAGAAAAATGGCGCACGCTCGGAGCCGAATGGGACGAGGTGCGCGACAATATGCTCGGCTGGGACGTGACGGACTACGGGCAGGGGCGTTTCGGCGAAATCGGCCTGACGCTGTTCACAATCCGCAACGGAAGCCTGACCGACGCGCGCTACACGAAGAAATACGCGGAAAAGCTGCTGATATCCGAGGAAAATCAGGTCTGTCCGATGCATTTCCATTTCTCAAAAACCGAGGACATCATCAACCGCGGCGGCGGCAATCTTCTGATGGAGCTGTGGAATTCAACGCCCGACGGCGAAAAATCGTCCGACGCGTTCACCGTTTCCTTTGACGGCGAGCGGCGGACTGTCAGCGGCGGCGACACCGTGCGCCTTGAACCGGGGCAGAGCGTCACGCTCGAACCCGGCGTTTACCACGACTTTTGGGCGGAGCCGGGGACGGGGCGCGTCCTCGTCGGCGAGGTTTCGAGCGTGAACGACGACAATGTTGACAACCGCTTTTACGAGCCGCAGGGCCGGTTCCCGACGATTGAGGAGGACGAGGAGCCATTGTACCTGCTGTGCAACGAGTATGGGAAATATGGAAACTAACTTTGATATCACAACCCTCGGCGAGCTTTTAATCGACTTCACGCATATCGGCAAGTCCGCGTCGGGAATGCGCGTTTTTGAGCAGAACCCCGGCGGGGCGGTCGCGAACGTCGCGGTCGCGGGGGCGCGGTTCGGGCTGAAAACCGCGTTTATCGGCAAGGTCGGCGGCGATATGCACGGTCACTATCTTAAATCCGTCCTCGAAGCCGAAAACGTGGACACGCGCAACCTGATTGTGGACGGCGACTGCTTCACGACTCTCGCGTTCGTTGAGGTCGCGGAAAACGGAGATTGTATGTACAGCTTCTACCGCGACGGCTCCGCCGACGTGAAGCTGCGCGCGGACGAATTGGACGCGGAGCTTATTCGCGGCTCAAAGATATTGCAGCTCGGTACTTTATCGCTCACGGCGGAGCCGTCGCGGAGCGCGACGTTGAGTGCGGCACGCATTGCGAAAGCCGCGAACGTAATCGTATCCTGCGACGTGAATTACCGCCCGTCGCTCTGGCGGAGCGAGGAGGAATTCCGACAACGGAGCGCGGAATTATTGGCGTTAGTAGATTTGCTGAAAGTCTCGGAGAGCGAGGCGCAAATCCTCACGGGAATCGCCGCGCCGGAGGCTGCCGCCGCCGAGCTTATGTCGCGGTTTGACATCAGCGCGGTCGCGGTCACGCTCGGCGAGAGCGGCGCGTATGTGCGGACGCGGAACGGCGGCGCGCGCGTCGCGGGGTATCCCGCGAACGCGGTGGACACGTCGGGCGCGGGCGACACGTTCTGGACGGGCTTTCTGTTTTCGCTGCTGCAATCAGGAACGCGTTTGCAGGACCTGAACGCCGAAAACGCTGCGGAATTCGCGCGCTTCGGCGCGGCGGCGGCGAGTATCGTCGTCGAATCGCGCGGCGCGATTCCGTCGCTCCCGACGCTCGAACAGGTTCGCGCGCGAATGGGGGCAGGATAATGCTGACCTTTGACGAAATCGGCGAAATCCTCGACGAGGTTGCGGCGGAACTGCCGCAGGACTTTTACCGCGAGCTGAACGGCGGCGTGAACCTACTGCCTGTGGCGAAATACCACGAGGAATCGCGCAACGGAGACCTGTACGTCCTCGGCGAATACTGCCACAATGCGATGGGGAGATACATCAACATCTACTACGGTTCGCTCACGGAAAACTATCCGTATATGGAGGCGCGGGAGATGCGCGCACGGCTGAAACAGCTGTTGATTCACGAGTTTACGCATCACCTCGAATCCCTCGCCGGCGAACACGACCTCGAAGACAAGGACGAGGAGCGTTTAGAGGGTTATAAAAATAACAACCTGTAGGGGCGCGCATTGCGCGTCCGCGAATAAGGAGAAATTATGGAAGAATCAACCAACTTTATCCACGCGTTTATAGACGAGGATATCGCCCCCGGCGGTCGCTTTGAGGGCGCGAAAATCCGCACGCGCTTCCCGCCGGAGCCGAACGGCTATCTGCATATCGGGCATTGCAAGGCGTTGACCATCGACTTCGGCACCGCGCTGAAATACGGCGGCGAGTGCAACCTGCGAATGGACGACACGAACCCCGCCAAAGAGGACGAGGAATTCGT
>JAISJC010000149.1 GCA_031261745.1 Oscillospiraceae bacterium | reverse complement strand
GACAAGTTTTTTGTATAAACCTTTTCAGTTTGCACAAAATACCCCTATCACTTACTTCAAAGGGGGTGCAGCACAATGGCTAAAAAGCAAAGCTCCAAGGCGGATTCGTCCTCCAAGAGCCGCAATTCCTCGTCGCAGGCGGACAACTCGACCGCTGACAATTCGACGCAGGCGACCGATTGCAAGGACAGCAAGAAGAATAGCTCCAAATAACTATTGCACCTCCGAAATTTTATGGTATACTGTGTTTACAACAAATTTTCGGAGGTTACATAATGAGTGCTGTGCAAGAGGCGTTTGATTTCCTGAAAAAAGCGGACACGTGGTTCCTCGCGACGGTGGACGGCGGCGCGGCGCGCGTGCGTCCGTTTTCCAACGTAAATCTGTTTGAGGACAAGCTCTATATCCAGACCGGCAAGGTCAAATCCGTGTCGAAGCAGCTTATCGCGAACCCTGAGATTGAGCTGTGCGCGATGGTGGACGGCTGGACGCTGCGCATCGCCGCGACCGCCGTCACGGACGAGCGCGTGAGCGCGAAGCAGGCGATGATTGACGCGAATCCGCTGCTGATTGACTGGTTCAAGGCGGACGACGACAACACGCACGTCCTGTATTTGCAGGGCGCGACGGCGCATTATTCGCATTTATTCGACGGCGAGAGGACGGAAACGTTCTAATCGCTGATTTCCGCCCATTCATCGATTTTTGCTTCAAGTTCCGCGTTTAACCGGTGTTCCTCGTCGTCGAGTTCCAGCAGCCGCTCGAAATCAGACGCGGCGAGGTAGCGCGCGGCGGCGACGTCGGCGATTTTTTCTTCAATCTGCGCAATTTCGCGTTCGAGTTTTTCTATGAGACGCTGCGAATTTCGCGGCGTCTGTTTCTTTTGCTTTTCGGTCTTCTGCTCCGCGGTTTTCGGCGTCGGCGGCGCGATATTTGCGGCCTTTAACGCGCGGTATTCGTTGAATCCGCAAGGGTAATCCGAGAACGTGCCGTTCTCTAATTCCCAAATGCGCGTTGCGAATTTCTCCGTGAAATACCTATCGTGCGACACGAACAGCAGCGTCCCCTCGAAGTCCGACACCGCGTCCTCAATCCACTCGCGCGACGCGATGTCGAGGTGGTTCGTCGGCTCGTCGAGGATCAGGAAGTTGATTTCCGCGTCCATCAGAATGCACAGCCGCAGGCGGCTACGCTCGCCGCCGGAGAGGTCGCCGACGGTTTTGAACACGTCCGTGCCGCTGAATTTGAACGCGCCGAGACGGTTCCGCGCCGTCTGCGGGCTGCATTTTGTCTCAAAAATCACGGTGTCGAGCGCGGAGCGGTAGACGTTTGAGAACTGCACGAGCTGCGGCAGGTGCGCGAGCTTAATCGCCGCGCCGCGTTTCGCGAACCCGGCGTCCGGCCGCTCCTCGCCCATAATTATCTTGATTAATGTGGTTTTGCCGCTGCCGTTGTCGCCGATAAGCGCGATTCGCTCGCCGCCGCGCACGTCGGCGGCGACGTCCGAAAACAGCGTCTTGTCGCCGAAACTCTTGGTTAAACCTTTGAACACCAACGCCTCGTCGCCCTTGAATTCCTGTTCGCCGAAGCGCGCTTTCAGCTTGCGGTCGCCCTTCGGACGGTCGGTTTTCGTGAGCCGCTCTATGCGCTTCTCGATGGCGCGGGCTTTTACGACGAGCGCGTCGCTGCCCTTGTCGAGCGTTCCCCACTGCCGCATCCTGTCAGCGGAGGCTTGAAGGCGTTTTGCCTCCGACTGCTCGCGCTCGTAGCGTCTGAGCTGTTCCTCGTATCTCCGCCGTTTTTCGACGATATAGTAACTGTAACTGCCTCCGTACAGCTCAATCTTGCCGTCCGCGATTTCAATCGTGCGCGTGACCGCGCGGTCGAGAAAATAGCGGTCGTGCGAAATGGCGAGGACGGTGCCTTTGAACTTTTCGAGGTATCCTTCAAGCCACTCCGTGGCGCGCATATCGAGGTGGTTCGTCGGCTCGTCAAGCAGCAGAATGTCCGTGTTTTCGAGTATGAGCCGCGCGAGATTCACGCGGGTTTTCTCGCCGCCCGACAGCGTGGAAAACAGCTGTTCGCGCTGCAATTGCGGGATTTCCAGACCGTTTGCGACGCGGTTGCGCTCAACGTCCATCGTGTACCCGCCGGAGCGTTCGTAGTCCGCCGCGAGTCCGTCGTACTCGCGCAGCTGCTCCGCCGTCGCGGCGTTTTCCGCCATCGCGGTTTCCAGCTCAATCATTCGCTCGCGCACGCGGTAAAGGCGGCTGAATGCCTCTTTCAGCACGTCCTCGGCGGTATAATGCTCCGGAAACACGGGAATCTGCGAGATTAAACCGAGCTTGCGGTCGGCGGGCAGGACGATTTCGCCCTCGTCGGCTTCAATATCGCCGGCAATCAGGCGAAACAGCGTCGTTTTTCCGGCTCCGTTGGCTCCGAGTAGGCCGACGCGCTCCCCGCTGTTGATTTCAAAGGAGACGCCGTCGAGAATATTCACGCCCTCGACGAAGGATTTTGTTACATTGTGTACTGAAATGTCAATCATAATATGCGATTTTAACACATCGCCGCGAGGATTGCAATAAAAACAAACGCACCCGTGCGGGCGCGTTTGTTGTTTAAGGCTGTTTACTGTTCTGCGGGCAGGTCTTTGATTGGCAAGTTAAAGTATGGGTCAATGTTACCATAATCCTCAAACGGCTTTATGACTTCGTTTTTGTCGTTGATGGAAGCCCATTTTCCGTCTTTTTTGACCAAGGCAAGTCCGTTTTCAAACTGTTTCGCGTCGTCGTACTCGAACGGGATTACCGTCGCGCCCGTTTTGTCGATGAACCCGAACTGCCCGCTTTCGTTCATCAGCCCGACAAGCCCCTCATTGAAACGCGGAAAATTTACGAATTTGTCGATTTCTCCCCCTGTTCGATGCATTCCGTAAAAGTTCAGCGGGATTACCGCCTCGCCCGCTTCGTTGATGAATCCGACCTTGCCCTCCTCGTAGCTATTTCTCACGAGCGCAAGCCCCTCGCGGAATTCGCCGATGTATTCATACTCGCCGCCATTTTGTTTATCTGATAAGCCATTCATCAAAATGTACCCGTCCTTAAAATTTTGTGCAGTGTATGCTGTCGCTATACCTTACTACCCACATCAAAGTAATTTCTTTCACCGGTTTCTTGATAGACGAAATAATACTTATTTTGTGTCATTTTCTTTAAGTGTCTTTGCATTAAGTTATTCGCAGTTTTGCGCACATCATAGGCGGCACCTTCTTCCTCTTGATACAAGCATATCACGCTTTTAGAGAATGTCAACCTACGTGTCGTAGACATTTCGGGGCAATAACTACGGAGCGTAGACAAAAAACAAAGCGCGAACCGATTGGCTCGCGCTGTTTGATTAGGTTATGCTATTTGAAGTTCGCGGCGATAATTACCGCCGTCGGTTTTTCGATTTCGGGCGATGTGTGAGCGTCGTAAACAATATGTGCGCCGGGGTACGCCAGCTCCGTCAGGCGGTTGCCCGCGCGCTGAACATCTTCAATCGTAATATCGTTCGCGGGAAACGTCAAAAAAAGTGCGACGGCAGATGGTTTTCTCGGCAGCTCGTCGTCGAATTCAGAAAACGCGCGTTCGACGGCGGTTTCCGCGTTTTCGGCGGCGCAATGCGCGATTCGCGCGTGCGAATCCGGCGCGAGCAGCGGCAGAACGTCGCTCAGGAAAACATTGCTGCTGCTATCTCCAAACAGCGCAGCAAGCCCGACAGATGTATTTTCGCTCAATGTATATGCCCCCCGATCATTACTTAATATGCGTAAATATAACGCAAATTGCAGGTTTTGTCAACCTACGTTTCGTAGACTTTTCGGGGCAATAACTACGGAGCGTAGACAACAATAAATTGAACGGGCTGTCAATCCGCGGCGCGAAAACAAAAATTCATAAATCGCAAAAAAAGCTATTCCATTTTTCGGGAATGTGTAGTATAATCGAATTTAACTATGGAACCAGCCGGATTGCCGGCAGGCACTCCACTAACGAAAGTGAGGAAAATCAAAAATGGCAGTTGGCAAATTCGACCCCAAGGAATTGGAATACACCGAAACCCCAAGTTTCTTCGGTCCCCCGACAAAGACGCTGAACTATCCGATTAGCTTGCACGACAACGGCGAAGCGACATTCAAAGGTGAGCCGTGGTGGCAGATGTATCAGGCGACACCGGACGCGCAGATCTTCGCGCCGTCCATTATCCCCGACAACATCGCGCGCGCGTTCGTTTTTGAGGGCGGCGCGTTCTATCAGGCGCAGGACCACGACATCAAACCCGATATGTTCGGCATTGAGTGGGAATATATCGGGCAGGTCGGCGGCTCGATGGTTCGCCCCGGCAAGCCGTTCCTTGAAGATATCGCGGACTGGCGTGAGAAGATCGTCTGGCCGGACATCGAGAAATGGGACTGGGAAGGCACCGCGAAGCAGAACGCGGACTTCTTAAAGCCCGAAAACTTCAACCAGATGTGGTTCCAGACCGGCTGGTATGAGCGTCTGATTTCCTTTATGGACTTTGAGAACGCGATTATGGCAATCTTCGACGAGGATTCGCAGGACGACGTTAAGGCGTTCTTTGAGAAGCTCACCGACCTGTATATTGACATCTTCAAGCACGTCATCAAGGCGTACCCGAACCTCCACGCGTTCTTTATCCACGACGACTGGGGTTCCCAGAAGGCCCCGTTCTTTTCGCCCGACGTCGCGGAGGAGATGATTGTACCGTATATGAAGCGCGTCACGGATTATCTGCACTCCGAGGGCAAGTTCTGTGAGATTCACTCCTGCGGCAACAACTACAAGCAGGTTCACAACTACATCGCCGCCGGCTGGGACGCGTGGGCTCCGCAGCTGATGAACGATTCGTACAAAATCTACGACGATTTCGGCGACAAGATTCTGATTGCGACGTTCCCGCAGAACATTCCCGCCGAGATTATGGCTCTCCCCTCCGACAACGAAAAGGGTGCCGCTTTCGCCGCCCTGCCGGAGGAGCAGCAGCGTCAAATCGCGCGCGACTACGCCGACCGCGTGTGCGTAAAGGGCAAGCCCAGCTTCTACAACTTCTACGCGGCGCACTTTGCGACGCCGGCGTTTAAGGAAGAGCTTTATATCCGGTCACGCGAGAATTACAGCAAATAGTTTAATACTCCACGGTACTTCAACCAAGGGGGCGGGGCAACCCGTCCCCTGCTGCTTAACAGGGGTCAATATGACAAACACACCGAAACACCGCATCGGATTCCGAATTGCGTTATTGGTTACCGTCACTTCCGTCGCGCTGACCTTTGCCGTCGGAACAGTCGGTTTCGTCACGTATTCGCGGCATATGACGGACGAGTACATACGTACCGGGTATTCCCTTTTGCGTATCGCGAGTGAAATAGTGGATTTATCCGACGTCAGCCGCTATGCCGAAACGCTTGAAACGGACGACAAGTATTACGAGGCTCTCGCCCGATTGAAGAACGTCCGGCGCGAAACGGGTATGAAGTACCTCTACGTCGTCATTCCGTCGCAGGATCCTGACGGTTCAATATTTATTTTCGATTGCTATGACGATGAAGGCTGGTTCCCGCTCGGTTACTTTGACCCGTTGCAGGAGGGTTTTGACAAGTGGTTCGGGCAATATGTTGCCGGAGAACGCCCCGATCCCGTGGAATCCGTTTCCGAATTCGGCTGGGATCTCTCGCTCTATGAGCCGTTGAAGGACGAAACGGGCAAGACGGTGTGCTTTATCGCTATGGACTATTCAATGGAGGATATTATCACGGCGCGCAACGAATATTTGCTCCTTATCATCGCCGTCACGCTCCCGATTACGGCGTTGGGCGTCGCATTTACGCTGTGGATTATGCGCCGCCAAATCGTGAAGCCGATCGGTATTCTGACGCGCGCCGCCGACGATTATCTCATATCCGAAATTAACGGTGACGACATATCGGCAAGCGTTTCGCAACTCGATATAAAAACCGGCGATGAATTACAAAGCCTGTCGGAATCGCTCAAATCAATGATTCATAAAATTCACGAGCATCTTATGACGCTGAATATTGTTACCGCGAAAGCCGAAACGGACCCGCTTACGAAACTGTATAACCGCGAGACGTTTTCCCAAAAGATTTCATTTCATTTGGCGGAGCGCGAACGCGACGGTTACGGTAACGACGGCTACATCGACGCGTTTATGATGATTGATATTGATTATTTCAAGCACGTCAACGACAATTACGGTCACGCGGCGGGCGACGCGGTTTTGGCAAAATGCGCGTCCGCGCTGAAACTTGTAATGCGCGACACGGACATTATCGCGCGGATAGGCGGCGACGAATTCGCGGTTTTCTGCAAGAGCATCAGCAGTCCGCGCATTGCCGAACGCAAGGCTCAGCAGATTATTATGTCCTGGCGCGAGATAATTCCTGAGGGCGGCGACGCGCCCGTCACTCCGAGCATCGGCATTGCGCTCTCCCCGCGCGACGGAACCACATTTCAGGAGCTTTACAACAACTCGGATTCCGCACTCTATGAGTCAAAAGAGAACGGGCGCGCGCGCTTCACCGTTTACGCCGGCGCGGATTTGCCCGATACGGAGGTCGTAAAGATTGAGCCATAGCTACGATTTGAAGCAAATTTCGGATTTCTTCGCAAATGACCGTTTCGCCGCCGGCGCGGGCTGCGTCATCGACGCGGTTTCGGAGGAAACCGTCGTCTGCTCGGTTGAGGTCACGCCCCAGCTGATGAACGCCGCCGGATCCGTGCAGGGCGGCGCGATATTCACGCTCGCGGATTTGTGTTTTGCGGTGCATTGCAATCTCGGACTTTTCAACGGCTCCGACGCTGGAATCACGGTCGGACAGTCCTGCTCGATTTCGTTTCTGAAATCACCGCGCGGCAAAAAGCTCATCGCAAAGTCGCGGCGCGTTTCAGCCGGACGTACGATGAGCGTTTTTGAAATTGAGGTGGCCGACGACCGCGGCAGCCCGTGCGCCGTGATGGTCGGAAACGCGTTTACTACTGCAAAGCGGTGATTGCGGCTCTATTCCCCCGCCGCTTCCTCTAACCACGGAATTTCGAGCTTCAAGCCGTCCGGCGTGTAGACGATGTATCTCCGCAGCCCGAAGAACAGCGAGATTGCGAGCAGAACGACCGCAATTACAAAACCGACGGCAAATCTGCCGAAAAGTCTTGCGGCACGGTGATTATTATAGGTGTTCGGAATGTATCTTGACATTAATTATCCCTCGATTTTCTCCACGCGTCGGGCGTGGCGGCCGCCGTCGAACGGCGTTTCAAGGAAGATTTGCGCGATTTTCAGCGCGAGACCCGCGCCCGTGACGCGCGCGCCGAGGCAGAGGATATTCGCGTCGTTGTGCCGTCGCGTCATCTCCGCGGAAAAGCAGTCGCCGCAGAGCGCGGCACGGATTCCGCGCGTCTTATTCGCCGCGATTGACATCCCGATTCCCGTTCCGCAGACGAGGATTCCGCGCTCACTCTCCCCGCTCGCGACGGAGCCTGCGACGAGCTTCGCGTAGTCCGGATAGTCGCAGGATTCCTCGGAAAATGTGCCGAAATCCTTATACGCAACGCAGGATTCGTCGAGCATCGCCTTTATTTCGCCGAGAAGATTATACCCGCCGTGGTCACATCCTAACGCAATCATCGTTAATTCTCCTTTATTTTCCTGCATTCGAGGTAGAACCGCTTGTCCCACGCCTCGCCGATTGAAAAGCTCTTGCGCGGGAACACGCCGCGCGTGTCAACTGTTCTGAATAAATCCGCTTTGTCCATCGTCGGCAGATAAACGCCGACATTCCCCGGCGCGGTGGACAGCGACTTGAACGCGTCCCTGCCGTGAATGTAGTCCACCTCGACGCCGAGGCGGTCAATATACGCCTGAATGTCAGCGATAATCTCGCCGATAGGGGCGTTTTTCGCGTAAAATTCGCGGCCAAAACCGTCGGCGACGCACTTGATAACGTAATCGCCGTCGCCGGATGCGGCCGCGGCCAGTCCGCCCGTGAATTTCGCCGCGTCAACGCCGAACAGTACGCGGTGAATCGCGTGAAACTCAATTGCGTCGTCGTAGACATTGTTCAGCTCCGCGAGCGCGAACCGCGCGGGGTGATTTGCGCGCTCCGCGGCGGTCAGCGTCGGTTTGACGTCCTCCCAGACGGTTTTCGCGGCTGCGAGGGAATGGTTCCCGTCACCGACGAGGATTCCGCCGGGCAGGCCAGCGATCAGCTTCGCCAGCTCCCGCGCGCGCGCGCCGTCAATCAGACAACCGCGCAGACGCCCGCCGTTCTCCATAAGCTCAAAGTCATACAGCCGTTGCAGGACCTCGCCCTGCAACGGCTCGATAATGCGCTTTGCTGCGTCGTCAATCAGCAGCATTATGTGCGGCGTTTCAAGCGGACTGCCGCGCCGCGCGCGCGCCCGCGGCGGGAGCCGCGACGGGACCGTCTGCTCCGACGCGCGAATCGGTGCGGGCTTGCCCGAATAATCGTAGGAATCCAAGTCCACCGCGCCGACAATGCCGCGCCGAACCGTACCGCCGCGCAGCGTGCGCTCGACGTAGATAAATGCGTCGGGGTACGCCGTAAATATGCCGCTTTGCAGGTACTTTTCGGCTGTTTTGCCGACCTCGGCTTCGCGCCGGTCAAGCTCCGCGTCGTTCAGATATGCCTCCGGCAGAATGATGTTCAGCGCACTCGGCGCGCCGCCGACGCGCGCGCGCACGCCGTCCCAATATTCGCGCTCCGACGAGAACTGGTCGCAGGCGACGACGGACCATTTTTGCAGGTCTACGCCTTGCGGCAGCAGGATTTCCGTGGGGTTAAATAACATTTTTTACCTCAAAAGTTTTGTTTCAGCTGTCGAATAAACCGCTCGTCGCTGCCGCAGCACGAGCCGAGAAAGTGCACGTCAAGCTCGCGATACGGCTCCAACTGCGCGGCGTAAGCCTCAGGCGTAACGGAATACTCACCGTCCGCGTCCGGCAGTCCCGCGTTGAGCTTGACAATCAGCGGCAGGCTCGTCGCCGCGCGGAATTCGCGCGCCGTTTCGAGCATAAATTCGGGCGTGGAGGAACAATTCAACCCTACGGCGGCGACGCCGAGAGCCTCCGCAGCCGCGGCGAACTCCGTCGGCGAAACGCCGAGATATGTGCGGCCGTCCTTGCCGAACGTCATCGCCGCGAGGACGGGCAGGTCACTGTTTTCGCGCGCGGCACGGATTGCAGCCGTCGTTTCGGCGAGGTCGCTCATCGTCTCGATGAAAATCAAATCCGCGCCCAGCTCCGCGCCGGCTCGCACCTGCTCCGCGAACAGTTCGTAGGCGGTTTCAAGCGGATTATCGCCGACCGGCTCGAATAAAATACCCACGGGCCCGATATCGAGCGCGATGAGCGTGTCCGGTCCGGCGGCGCGGCGCGCGTTCTCAATCGCGGCTTTAATCACGTCGCGCGGCGTATATTCCGTGCCGTTGAGCGCGTGAGCGTTCGCGCCGAGCGAATTTGTGAGGATAATATCGCTCCCCGCCTCGACGTACAGGCGGTGGATTGCCTCGACCGCTTCGGGCGCGCGGAAATTCATCAGGTCGCTGCGCTCGCCCTTCGGCAGGCCGCGCTTTTGCAGCAGCGAACCCATTGCGCCGTCGAGGAATATTGTCTTATCGGAAGCTAAAAGTTCGGAAAAACGCGACATATAATCGCCTCCCAAATTGGTGAAAATCCCCCGCCGAAGCGGGGGATTTGTGATTACTCTGCGTAGACGGAAACCTGCTTGCGGTCGCGGCCGAGAGGCTCGAACCGAACCGTACCCTCGGTGAGCGCGAAGAGCGTGTCGTCGCTACCGCGTCCGACATTGGTTCCCGGATGGATTTTCGTCCCGCGCTGACGCACGAGAATGTTCCCCGCGAGGACAAACTGGCCGTCCGCGCGCTTTGCGCCGAGTCGCTTGGATTTACTGTCACGACCGTTTTTGGTCGAGCCCATTCCTTTTTTATGTGCCATTTCTGTACGCCTCCTATACGCTTATCTTGTCGATGCGAACGCGCGTGTAGGGCTGTCTGTGACCCTGCTTGCGGCGATAACCCTTTTTCGGGCGCATCTTGTAGACGATAATTTTCTTGCCTCTGCCCTGCTTTTCGACGGTTCCCGTGACGCTCGCGCCCGCGACAAGCGGCGCGCCGAACGTGGTGGTGTCGCCGAGGATTGCGAGAACTTTGTCAAATGTGACGGTTTCCTGCGCGTCGTTCGGGAGCTTTTCGATGAACAGCGTGTCCCCCTCGGATACGCGGTACTGCTTCCCGCCGGTTTCGATGATTGCTGTCAAATTTTACACCTCATATAAGTTAAGACTCGCTCTTGTGGGCGGCGGATTTTCACCCGCACTTGCCGAACCCATTCAACGCGGCTTGTTATTTTAACATTTCCGGACGCGTTAGTCAAGCGTTATTTTCAAATTATTCGTATAATTTTCTCTTGCAATTATCCCGACGGCGTTATACAATGAAAACCTATGAGCTTAACGGAGGTAAATTATGTCAAATGACAAGAAAAGCATTTCCGATATAAATGTCCGCGATAAAAAGATACTGCTCCGCTGTGATTTCAATATACCGCTTGACAAGGACACCGGCGCGATCACCGACGACGGGCGGATTATCTCCGCGCTGCCGACAATCCGCTATCTGCTCGACCAGGGGGCGGCGGTCATCGCCTGCTCGCACCTCGGCCGTCCCGGCGGCAAGCGCAGCTCCGAATTTTCGCTCCGCGTCGTCGGTGACCGCCTGACGGAGCTTCTCGGCAAGCCCGTAAAGGTCGCTATGGACGTGATCGGCGAGGACGCGCGCCGCCTGGCGGGCGCGCTGAAACCGGGCGAGATTATGCTGCTTGAAAATCTGCGCTTCCACCCCGAAGAGGAGGAGAACGATCCGGAATTTGCGCGCGAGCTTGCGAGCCTCGCCGATATTTTCGTTGAGGACGCGTTCGGCTCCGTCCACCGCGCCCACGCGTCGATTGAGGGTGTTTCGCACTTTCTCCCCGCCGTCGCGGGGTTCCTGCTCGAAAAAGAGCTTTTTCATATTGGCGGCGCGTTGCTGAACCCGAAACCGCCGTTCGTCGCAGTCCTCGGCGGCTCCAAGGTTTCCGACAAGCTCGGTTTGATTGAAAACCTGCTGGAACGCGCGGATACATTAATAATAGGCGGCGGAATGGCGTACACGTTCATCAAGGCGCGCGGCGGCGACATCGGCGCGTCGATTTGCGAAGAGGATAAGCTCGAATACGTCAGGGCCGTCACGGTCAAGGCGGAAAAGCTCGGCAAACGTCTGCTGCTGCCCGCCGACTCGTTTATCGCGGACAGTCCGGAGGACACGAACCCGCCGGAGGTCGTTTTGAGCTTTAATATCCCGGAGGGTAAAATGGGGCTGGATATCGGGCCGAAGGCCGCGAACGAGTTTGTTTCCATCATCAAGGACGCGGGAACGGTCATCTGGAACGGTCCTATGGGGCTGTATGAGAACCAGAAATATTCCAACGGCACGCGTATGGTCGCAATCGCGATGACGGATCCGCACATTATCTCTATCGTCGGCGGCGGCGACTCCGCCGCGGCGACGCGCTCATTCGGACTCGAAGGGCGCGTGACGCACGTCTCAACCGGCGGCGGCGCAACGCTTGAATTTCTTGAAGGGCGCGCCCTCCCCGGCATTGAATGCCTCTTGGATAAGGACGACACATCAATATGAAACGGTTCATCATTGCGGGCAACTGGAAAATGAATATCCCGCCGTCGCTGGACGAATACCGCGCGGTGTTGAAAAACCCCGCGCCCGAACGTGTCACGGCGGTCATCTGTCCGCCCGCGCCGTTTATCCCCTACGTCGCCGATTTTCCGGATTTTATCTCCGTCGGCGCGCAGGACGTTTCGGAACACGACTCCGGGTCGTACACGGGCGAGACCTCGGCGGCTATGCTGTCCGTATTCGGGGTTAAATACGCAATCGTCGGCCACAGCGAACGCCGCGCAAGCCACTTCGAGGTTGACGAACTTGTAAACCGCAAGACAAAGGCGGCACTTCGCGCCGGCCTGTCCCCCATTGTCTGCGTCGGCGAAACGCTCGCCGAGCGCGAAGCCGGTCGCACGGTCGAGGTCGTAACGCGGCAAATCGGTGCGGTGTTCGGCTCGCTTTCCGACGCGGAGCGTGAAAGCTGCGTAGCGGCGTATGAGCCGATTTGGGCCATCGGCACCGGCTTGGCCGCCGCGCCTGAGGACGCGGACGCTATGTGCGCCGAGATAAGTAAAATCGCTCGCTGTCCGGTGCTGTACGGCGGCTCCGTCTCCCTCGCGAACGCCGAATCAATTCTCTCGCAGGCGCACATTGACGGCGCGCTCATCGGCGGCGCGTCGCTTGACGCGGACGCGTTTTCGCGGATTATCGCGATTGCCGCCGAACTCTCCGCATAAATTTAATTTTAGAAGGTATTTGTATTGAAAGCTCCGCTTTGTTTGATTATTCTGGACGGATACGGGCTTGCGCCCGCGTCGCCGTCGAACGCGATATCACTCGCCGACACGCCCGTTCTCGACGGACTTTTCGCGTCGTATCCGCACGCCCGGCTCTCCGCGTCCGGCGAGGACGTCGGTCTGCCTGACGGGCAAATCGGCAACAGCGAAGTCGGGCATACGAACATCGGCGCGGGGCGCGTCGTATATCAGGATTTGCCGCGCATTACGAAGTCAATCGCGGACGGCGATTTCTTCGAGAATTCCGCGTTACTCGCGGCGGTTGAGAACGCGAAAACGCACAATTCCGCGCTACACATTATGGGGCTGCTCTCCGACGGCGGCGTGCATTCGCACAATTCCCACGCGTTCGCGCTTTTGGAGCTGGCGCAGAGGCACGGCGTTGAGCGCGTGTACCTGCACTGCTTTCTTGACGGGCGCGACGTTCCGCCGAAATCCGGACTTGAATTTGTCCGCGAGGCGCGGGCGCAATGCGAAAAGTACGGCGCGAAGCTCGCGACAATAGCGGGACGCTATTACGCGATGGACCGCGACGAAAAGTACGACCGGCTCGCGCTCGCGTTTGACGCGCTCACGGGGGGCGGCCACGCGGACTTCATCTCCGACGCCGTTTCGGCGGTGCAACGGAGCTATGACAACGACGTGACGGACGAGTTTATGCTCCCCGTCGTGTGCGAACGCGGAGCCGAGGTGCGCGAAAACGACTCCGTGATTTTCTTCAATTTCCGCGGCGAGCGAGCGCGGGAGCTGACGCGCGAATTTGTGGATTCGGATTTCCCGCGCGTGTGCTTCGTATGTATGACGGAATACGACGCGGCGATGCCGAACGTCGCCGTCGCGTTTCCGCCGAAAAACCTTAAAAACACGTTCGGTGAGTTTATCTCCGGTCTCGGAATGACGCAGCTCCGCATTGCGGAAACGACGAAATACGCGCACGTCACGTTCTTCTTCAACGGCGGCGCGGAAACGGTTTTCGCGGGTGAGGAGCGCGTTCTCATCCCGACGGCGGACGTCGCCACGTTCGATTTGAAACCCGAAATGTCCGCGTTTGAGATTGCAGCCGAGGTCACGGCGCGCATAAAAAGCGGCAAATACGACGTGATAATCCTCAATTACGCGAACTGCGATATGGTCGGCCACACGGGTAATATTTCCGCGGCGGTTTCGGCGGTTGAGGCGGTTGATCACTGCGTCGGGCTTACGCTGCAAGCTGTTCGGGCGGCAGGCGGCGTCGCGGTCGTCACCGCGGATCACGGCAACGCGGACCAAATGCGCGCCGACGACGGCGTTACTCCGCACACGGCGCACACGACAAACCCCGTGCCGTTTATCCTGATCGGCGCGGCGGCGGAGCTGCGCGCGGAGGGGCGGCTGTGCGATATTGCGCCGACGCTGCTCGATATTTTGGGGATTGAGCAGCCTGAGGAAATGACCGGCGAGAGCCTTATTGTATGAAACCTCCCGGCGAATACAACCGCATAATCGTCGTCGGCTCGCCGTGCAGCGGCAAAAGCACGCTCGCGCGGCGGCTCGCGGCGCGGACGGGTCACACGCTGATTCACCTCGATATGGAGTTTCACCAACCGAACTGGGTTCCGACGCCGCGCCCCGAATGGATTGCGAAGCAGGAAAGGCTTGTCGCGGGCGAGAGGTGGATTATCGACGGTAATTACAACGGCACAATGGAACTGCGGTTCGCGGCGGCGGATTTGGTGATTTTCCTCGACGTTCCACGCGTTGTCTGCATTTGGCGCGAGCTGCGCAGGCGCGGCACAAAGCGTTCGGATTTACCTGATTATCTTGAGGAGCCGCCGTTTTTCAGCAAGGACCATTTTGAGTTTCTGAAATGGATATGGGACTACCCGAAAAGGAGCCGCGGTACCGTCCTGAGTCTGCACGAAAAGTACGCGGATACGGCGTTTTTGCACTTGAAAGGCAGACGCAAAATGAAGAAAATCTAACTTTTGGAGGACTACACATATGCGTAAATATTTAGCGATTGAGGACGTTTACGGGCGCGAGATTCTCGACTCGCGCGGCAACCCGACCGTCGAGGTCGAGGTCACGCTGTCCGACGGGACAATCGGCCGCGCGGCGGTGCCGTCCGGCGCGTCCACGGGGAAGTTTGAGGCCGCGGAGCTGCGCGACGGCGACAAAAAACGCTACCTCGGCAAGGGCGTTCTGACCGCCGTTCAGCACGTCAACGACAATATCTCCGGCACGCTAATCGGCTCAAACGCTCTCGAACAGCGCGAAATTGACAGCCTTTTAATCGAGCTTGACGGCACGCCGAACAAGTCACGCCTCGGCGCGAACGCGATTCTCGGCGCGTCGCTCGCCGTGGCAAAAGCCGCCGCCGAAGCCCTCGGACTGCCGCTGTACCAGTACATCGGCGGCGTCGGCGCGCACACGCTCCCCGTGCCTATGTGCAACGTATTGAACGGCGGCGCGCACGCAAATAATAGCGTCGATATTCAGGAATTTATGATTATGCCCGTCTCCGCGCCGTCTTTCCGCGAGGCGATTCGTATGACCGCCGAGGTGTTCCACACGCTCAAAAAGGTCGTGCCGTCCTCCGGCGTCGGTGACGAGGGCGGCTACGCGCCGGACCTTGATAACGACGAGGACGCGCTGAAAGCACTCGTCGAAGCAATTGAAAAGGCGGGCTATAAGCCCGGCGTTGACTTCAAAATCGCGCTCGACCCCGCCGTCTCCGACTGGTTCGATGAAAAAGACGGGCTGTACCACCTGCCGAAACGCGGGACGGTGAAAACGCCCGCCGAAATGGTCGAGATGTGGGTAAATTTCGCGGA
>JAISJC010000146.1 GCA_031261745.1 Oscillospiraceae bacterium | reverse complement strand
CCCTGTCCTCGCGCAGGTCGCGAATACGACGATACATTTTGTGTTCTCCTTTTTTGGGGGATACACAAAATATATCCAAAACAAAATGTTATATTGACAATTATAACATTTTGGTATATAATTATAAAAGATTATGATTGGAGGACAATGTTATGCTATATGACGAAGAAGAAATACAGCAGCAGGAAATATTTTGTCAAGAAGAAATCGCGAAAAATTCGAGAATAATCGTTGGATTGCTGACAGCTATAACTATTTTTGCAGCAATAATTGCGATTGCAGCAATGTTGTTTGTTGGCACATACTTAAAAGACAGAAAGGATTCAAGGGAAGCATACAGTAATTTGCAACAAAGTTGGTCAGACATATTCCGTTAGCCGGTTTGCAAAAGTCGAATTGGATAATATAAATAGTTACCGAAAGAAGGAGAAAATGTGATAAAAAAGGAAATCTCAAAGGAATTGGTTTCAAAAGCGCGTGAAACTTATATAGGAGATATTGGAGATAATGCGCTCTACCGAATGTGCGAGGAATACCCCGAACATACCGATAAAAACGCGATTGTGTCGAAAATTTGGCTGATTGGGCGGTCGTATGCGGCAGACATTGTACGCACGAAAAGGAAACCAAAGGATATAACCGCAGACGACTTTTACAAAGAATTTGTATATCCGAAAATGTTGGAAATCGGTGCGGAATTGGACGGCAGAATAGCGGAATTAAATCAAGTCAATGAGATAACACCGAAATCACTTCCCGAAATATCGCGAACACATAAATTGCTTGTTGACAGCTTTTATTCCGTTACAGGGCAAGTGAACACATCGCTCGCGTCAAAATATCTGCATTTCCACGCGCCGAATATGTTTTATATCTACGATAGTTATGCAGATAAAAGCGCAACGGGATTATCTTCCGGAGATAAGAAAATTGAGAAATTACTTCAAGGCGGCGATGCAAGGTACATAAAACATTTAGCCAGACTGTATGATATACAGGAATATATCAAAAAAGAGTATAGCATTCCAATGACACCGAGAGAAATTGACAGAATGCTTGTATTTTGTTAAAAGAACCCCCGCGCCGATTTATCGGGGCGGGGGTTCTGCGATTAAATTAGCTCCAACTGCCGCTCCGCGCTGTCCTCGTCGTTCAGCTTTGCGCCCGCGGCGGGGAGCGACTTGGCGATATAGCGCGAGCGGTTTTTGATTTCCGTGTCGGCGAGGAACGCCGCGCCTTTCAGTTTTGTGTTGCGCCGCAGGGACAACGCCTGAACGCCCTGCGTGTTGCGCGTCGTTTTCGGCGTGAGCTGCGCGGAGGAGAACACGAGCGCGCGCCCGTCGTTGGAATACAGCGCGATCTCCGCCTCGCCGGTCAGCACGAGCATCGCGGCGGCGGGGGACTTGTCGGAATACGCGCCGGTCAGCTTTTTGCGGTTTGTCTTGGTCGCGTAGGCGGACAGCGGAACGCGCGCAGCCTTGCCGTTCTCAAAGAAAACCAGCAGCGTCGCCGAGTAGTCCGCCGCGTCGAGCGCGAAAATCACGTTCTCGCCGTCGTCCATCGACAGCGCGGACGGCAAAAACGTGCCGAGCGACGACGCCTTTGTGTCCTCAAAGTCGCGCAGCCGCGCCTTGTAGCACTGCTGTTTATCCGTGAACACGAGCAAATCGTTGCGGTTCTGCGTCTCAAACGAGAGGAACAACCCGTCGGATTCCTTGTACTTTTGCTCGGAGTTCATTCGCAGCGACTGCTGCGTTATTTTTTTGAGATATCCCTCGCGCGTGAGGAAAACCGTGACCGGGTAGTCGGGCGTGTCGTCGTCATCAACGGCGACCTCTTCAATTTCGGAGGCACCGATAATGCCGGTTTTGCGCGGTATGCCGAATTTTTTGTCAATCGCTTCAAGCTCCGAAATGATGATCGCTTTTACGCGCGCCGGCCTTTTGAGGATGTCGTCCAGGTCGGCAATCTCTTTTTCGAGGTCACTCGTTTCCTCCGTGCGGCGGAGAATGTATTCGCGGTTGATGTTCCGCAGGCGGATTTCCGCGATGTAATCGGCTTGCAATTCGTCGATGCCGAAACCTATCATTAAATTCGGGATGACGTCCGCTTCACTTTCGGTTTCGCGGATTATTTTTATCGCCTTGTCAATGTCCAAGAGAATCTTGCCCAGACCGTAGAGCAAATGCAGCTTCGCTTTCTTCTTCTCGGACTCTGAAAAGACGCGGCGTTTCACGCACTCGACGCGCCACGCGCACCACTCGTTAAGAATCTCGCGCACACCCATTACGCGCGGCGCGCCCGCGATTAAAATGTTGAAATTGCAGGCGAAGCTGTCCATAAGCGGCGTAGCTTTCATCAGCTTTGCCATCAGCTTGTCCGGATCCGTACCGCGTTTCAAGTCGATTGCGAGCTTCAAGCCGGTAAGACCGGTTTCGTCGCGCATATCGGAGACCTCGCGGAGCTTGCCGACCTTAATCAGCTCCGCAACCTTGTCGATTATCTGCTCCGCCGTCGTGGAGTACGGAATCTCCGTGATTTCAATCACGTTTTCCTCTTTGACATAGCTCCACCGCGAGCGGACCTTGATACCGCCGCGGCCGGTCTCATAAATCGCCGCCATCTCCGACGGATTGTACAGCAACTCACCGCCCGTCGGGAAATCGGGCGCGGGCATTACAGAGAGTATATCCGCGTTCTCGTCGCGCAGGTACGCGATTGTCGCGCGGCAGACCTCCGAGAGGTTGAAACCGCAGATGTTCGACGCCATTCCGACGGCGATTCCCGTGTTAGCGGAGACGAGTACGTTCGGGAATGCGGTCGGCAGCAGCACGGGTTCGAGCATTGTGCTGTCGTAGTTGTCCTGAAAATCCACGGTGTCGCGATCCACGTCGCGAAAGATTTCGCTGCAAATCGGAGCTAACTTCGCCTCCGTGTAACGGCTCGCAGCGCAGGACATATCGCGGGAATACGACTTGCCGAAGTTGCCCTTGCTGTCCACGAGCGGGTTGAGCAACGCCTCGTAGCCCGTCGAGAGCCGCACCATCGTGTCGTAAATCGCCGCGTCGCCGTGCGGATTCAGGCGCATCGTCTGTCCGACGATGTTCGCGGACTTCGTGCGCCCGCCGTTCAGCAGACCCATTTTATACATTGTGTATAATAATTTGCGGTGCGACGGCTTGAACCCGTCAATCTCCGGAATTGCGCGCGACACAATCGCCGACATCGCGTAGGGCATAAAGTTCGTTTCGAGCGTGTCGGTAATCGGCTGCTCCAACACCTCGGCGCGCAGCCCGATGACGTTGGGGTTGTTCACCTTTTGGTTGTTCGGTTGTTTTTTCTTAGCCATTTTATCCTCGATTATTTTAATGTGAGCGTCGCGCCGCCGTCAATAAGCTCAAAGCATTTCTGCAAATTGCGCGGAATCGCGGCGGGGTACAGCCCCAGCCCAAGAACCCGCGCCTTTTCGCGCAACGGCTCCGCCGCGCCGTCAAACGCGGCACCGGAGAGGACGAACGCCGTCTCCTCCTCGTCAAACTCAACGTGCGGGAACGCGTTCAGGTTCGCCTCCGCGTTCATCGGACAGCCGTACTGGCACTTCATACAGCGCGAGATCGTGTGGTGCGCCGACGCGGGGACGAACGCGGGAAAATCGCCCGCGCGGGAGCTGATACCGGAGTAACAGCGGTCCGTGTCGATGAGGAAGCGGTTCTCGTCAATTGCGCCCGTCTGACAGTTTTT
Organism: Oscillospiraceae bacterium; assembly: GCA_031261745.1. Taxonomy (GTDB): domain Bacteria; phylum Bacillota; class Clostridia; order Oscillospirales; family Oscillospiraceae; genus JAIRRO01. The sequence goes on along the minus strand of JAISJC010000146.1, from coordinate 2,136 downwards.
CACGCACGCGCCGCAGGCGGCGCAGCCCTCCGCGACGGCGAAATCACGCCAGAAATCCGTGTCGGGCGCGACATCCGAAAAATACGCGGAGTAACCGAAATAGCTGCCGAGACCGTCAATGTACGTGATGTTGTTGCGCCCGTACTCGGCGAGTCCGGAGCAGACGCCGAGGAGCTTCAACGGGAACAGGCCGGCGACGTTCACGGCGGTGCCGCCGAGCGTTTCCGCGCATCCGCGCACATACGCGTCCATTTCCGACGTGTCGTAGGCGTTGACAAGCGCGGAGAAAAGGCTGTATTCGCGGCCGTCGCGGTGAAACGTCACGGGCGCGTAGCTGTAACACGGCGTCGCGGCGATAATAACCGAACGCGGCGTGATAGGCAGCTCCGGCAGGTCGAAGGCGTACCGTTCGGTGAACATCTTCTGAAAATCGTTGAGTGTGCTGTTGCGCGCGAAGCTCGCGACGTTCTCCCTCAGATTTTCAAGGCGCGAAACGGGAACGGCGCGTAAGTACTTGCCGTCGCGCGCGGCGGTCTCGGTGAAGGTTGGCATAGCTTTGACCTCCGTAAATATAATTATGAAACGTCCGCGACGTCCAAATATTTATAACCGTTGTCCGCGATATGGTCCTTGCGGCCCTGCAAATTGTCGCCGAGGAGGAGGTCAAACGTGTCCGCGGTGCGGCGCGCGTCCTCCGGCATAACCTTGATAAGGCGGCGCGTTTCCGGGTTCATTGTCGTCAGCCACATCATCTCCGGGTCGTTCTCGCCGAGTCCCTTGGAGCGCGAAATAGTGTGTTTCGCGCCGTCGAAGCCGCCGACAATCTCGTTCTTCTCGCGCTCCGAGTATGCGAAGTACGTCTTGACGCCGCAGTTGATTTCAAACAGCGGGGATTCCGCGATGTAGACGAAGCCGCGCTCAATCAGCGTGGGCATAAGGCGGTAAATCATAGTCAGAATCAGCGTGCGAATGTGGAACCCGTCCTCGTCCGCGTCGGTGCAGATGATGACGCGCTTCCACCGCAAAGCGTCGATATCGAATGCGGAGAGGTCGCGCGAGTGCTTGTTTTGAATCTCCACGCCGCAGCCGAGAACCCTGATGAGCGGTGTGATAATCGGGCTGTCGAAAATCTTTTTATAGTCGGCTTTCAGACAGTTGAGAATCTTGCCGCGCACGGGCATAATCCCCTGAAATTCCGCGTCGCGTGAGAGTTTGCACGCGCCGAGCGCGGAATCGCCCTCCACGATGTAAATCTCGCGCCGCTCCGTGTCGCGCGTGCGGCAATCGACGAACTTTTCGACGCGGTTCGCGATGTCGAGCGAACCTGAGAGCTTTTTCTTGATGTTAAGCCGCGCTTTTTCGGCGGTCTCGCGGCTGCGTTTGTTGATGAGAATCTGGTCGGCGGCGCGCGCCGCCTCCTGCGGGTTTTCGAGGAAAAACACTTCGAGTTGGTGCCGCAGGAATTCCGTCGTTGCCTCCTGAATGAACTTGTTCGTAATCGCTTTTTTCGTCTGGTTCTCGTAGCTCGTCTGCGTCGAGAAGCAGTTTGTCACGAGAATCAGGCAGTCGGCGATGTCGTTCCAGCTGATTTTCGACTCGTTTTTCGTGTACTTGCCGCCGCGTTTGAGCAGCCCGTCGAATTCCGACACGAACGCCGACTTCGCGGCCTTTTCGGGGCTGCCGCCGTGTTCAAGCCACGAGGAATTGTGGTAGTATTCCGTTACGGTTACGCGGTTTGAGAAGCAGAACGCCGCCGAGAGCTTGACCTTATATTCCGGCTTGTCCTCGCGGTCTTTGCCCTTTCTTTCGGTTTCGGCAAAAATCGTCTTGGTGAGCGTACCCTCGCCCGCGGGGATTTCCTCAATCTCGGAATCCGCGTCATCCTCGCCGTCGGTTTCGACAGGCGCGATTTCCATTCCCGCAAGCTCGTTGACGTAATCGACGATGCCGTTCGCGTAGAGGAAATCCGTCGTCTCAAACTCGCCGTTCACCTGATTGCGGAAGCGGAAGGTAACGCCCTTATTGACGACCGCCTGACGCTTCATCGTGTCGGTGAAGTAATCCGCGGGGACGGCGATGTCCGTGAACACGTCCAAATCCGGTTTCCAGCGGATAACCGAGCCGGTGCGCTTGCCG
>JAISJC010000043.1 GCA_031261745.1 Oscillospiraceae bacterium | reverse complement strand
CTTTGGCGAGGTTCTCCGTGTTGATTTTATCCCCGTTGCGCTTTACGATATCCATCATATTCACGGCAACGATGACGGGAATCCCCAGTTCCGTCAGCTGCGTCGTCAAATACAGGTTGCGCTCCAGGTTCGTCCCGTCTATGATGTTGATTATCGCGTCGGGCCGCTCGTCGATTAGATAGTTGCGCGAAACGACCTCCTCCGGCGTGTACGGCGACAGCGAGTATATCCCCGGCAGGTCCGTAATCGCCACGTCCCTGTGACCTTTCAGCTTGCCCTCTTTCTTTTCAACCGTAACGCCGGGCCAGTTGCCGACGAACTGGTTCGAGCCGGTCAGGGCGTTGAACAGCGTCGTTTTGCCGCTGTTCGGATTGCCGGCAAGCGCGATCTTGATTGACATTTTCTTTTCCTCCAATAATTAGTCATCACTAACCGTTTTCGTTTTTTTCGGGACGCCTCTTCTGGGCGTCCCCGTGCTTTTGAGTTATTCGACCTCGATGATTTCCGCGTCGCCGCGGCGGAGCGAAAGCTCGTACCCGCGCACCGTGACCTCAATCGGGTCGCCGAGCGGCGCGACCTTGCGCACAAAGATTTCAACGCCCTTTGTGATGCCCATATCCATTATCCGCCGTTTCACCGCACCCGCGCCGCTGACCTTTGCGACGCGCACTGTGTCGCCCGGATTCGCCGTTTTCAATGTTGCCATAATCTTCTCTCCCTACATTATAATAGTGCAAAAGTGCAAATTATACCATTATCTTATTCGCCATTTCGCGGCTGATTGCGACGCGCGATTCCTTGATACTTACAATCACGTTGCCGCTTATTTTCGTTACGACGGTCACAAGGCTGCCCGGCACAAAGCCGAGGTTTTCGAGGAATCTTCGCGTCTCCGCGCTCCCGCCTACCTTTTTGATGGAATTTATCTCGCCCGTCCCCGCCATTGTTAACGGCATCATCTTCACCCTATTAACCTCTCTGTAACGTTTTGGTTAGCACATTCTAACTTAGTTAGCTTACTATAACAGATACTTTACGGCTTGTCAAGAGGTTTATAATGCTATTGACAAATTTTTTGTCCGGTGCGATAAAGCGAACGCGCCGCCCTTTGTACAAGGGCGGCGCGTTTTGTTTATTACAGTGTTAAATCAGACCGCCGAGGTCAACGACCGTCGCGCCCTTCGGAACGTCCGTGCGCGGAGCCTTGTCCGTCACCTTGCTCGTCAGGTCGAGTTTCAGGGAGATGTCCGTGCCGTCCGCGGAGAAAGTGAACGCCAGCGCGAGCTTCGCGCCGTCCGTATCCAGGTGCAACGTCACCGACTGATCCGCGTCGCCCGCGATGTCAAAGTCAAGGGCGATGCCCGTCGCCTTGCCGTTCGCGTCCGCCCTGATTGTCAGCGTAAAGGTACCTTTTGCGTCCTCTTCGTCAACCGTCACCTTGGAGACGTAATCGTTACCCGATTTAACAAAGCCGTCGTCGGCATACAGGCCGTTGACAATCGCAAGTATCTCCGAGAGCGTCGCGTAATCGTTCACCGACGCGAGCGGTGCCGACTGCACAAGTGCCGTGGTCGTATAATCAACAATCGTCTTTGTATCCGCGAGCGCGTCCGCGTCATCGGGTACCGTAATTCCGGCTGCTCCCGCAAGGATTTCCGCCACGTCGAGCTTCACCCACGCGCCTTTTTGAATACCGAGGTTGATGCCGAGGAACTCCTCCGCGATCGCGTACAGTCCGTCGGACTGTATGGCGAACGTGCCGGTTCCGATGTTGTAAATCAGCTCCGCGTCCAGGTCAATCTGCGCCGTAAGGCCGGGGATAATCGCGCCGAGCAGGCTCGACACATCGACGATGGCGTTGATCTTCGCGTCAACGGCCTTGTCGGAGGCGACGAGGTCCACCGTCGCCGTCGTGGGCAGCGCGAGCGTACCCTCCGAATCCACCAGCGAGAAACCGAAGTCAATATCCGCGTGCGCTTCGGTGTTCTTGTCCGTCGGCGCGGAAATGTCGTAAATCTTGTCGAAAATCTCGTATGTCGCCGTGTTAGCCGCCTTGATTAAGTACGGGTCAACGATGAGCACGGTTTGCGCCGCGCTGTCCCAGCCGACTTTCGCGCCGAGCGATTCCGAGATGAAGCGCACGGGGACGAGGATGCGCCCGTTGATATTAATCGGCTTAACGTCGGACGAGATGACGCGTGTTTCGCCGTCGATTTTCACGCTGTAATCGTCCGCGCCCAGAACGTACGAGATGGTCAGGTCCTCGCGGACGGCGATGGCCGCGCTCGTATATTCGTCGTAGGAGACAACCGCGCCGAGTGCCGTCAGCAAGTCGCGAAACGGCACGAAAACCTTGCCGATTTCCGCGTTGTAGTACGGCAGAACGCCGCTCGGATATTCGGCGATAATCTCGCCGTTTATCTGAACGTCCGCCGTGGGCTGCGACTCTTTTTTCGGTTCCTCGGCCGCGTCGTCAACAACCGCTTCCTCAGCTACGTCGGTTTCTTCGACTTCATCCGCTTCCGCGGCTTCCTCGGTTTCAGCCGTTTCGTCGGTTTCAGCCGCTTCATTCGCTTCGGCATTATCGTCGGCGACCGGAATGGTGCCGCTCTCGTCTGTTTCATCGCCCTCAACCGCCGCCGCAAAGGCACACAGCGTGAAAAGCATTGCAACCGCAATGATAAGCGACAGCGCGCGTTTCAGTTTCCTGCTCATAAGTAACCCTCCAAATTAAATAGTGCGAATATGGAAAACGCCCGAAAAATTATACTGCCAAACATTATACCGCTAATTTCGCGGTTTGTCCATTCTTTTTTTGTAAAATTTATCGTTCCGGATTCGCAATATTTTCCTCTCGATGCTCGGTGATGTCGTTCAGCGCATAGTCGCAGCATTGAATTACGAGCTGATTGAACGAGATGTCATTCTCCGCCGCGATTTTTTCAAGCCGTTCAATCATCTTGTTCGGCATACGAATGGTCTTATTCGAGCTTTCGGGCTTTTCAACAACAAAAATGGCAATGCACCTCCAATACACAACCATTTTACATATTAATT
>JAISJC010000015.1 GCA_031261745.1 Oscillospiraceae bacterium | reverse complement strand
ACCGCCGCTCGTTGAAATCGCGGTCCACGTGGAGCATCGCGAGCTTCGCGGGCTTCGTCTCCGCGAGAACGTCCACGACGTCGAACGCGAAGTTGTAGTTGTCGATGTTCTTGAACTTCACGGAGAGCGGCGCGCCGATTTCGTCCTCCACCGTGTCGATGAAGTTGTTGTAAATCAGCGGCTGCTTCGTTTCGAGAGGCTTGATGGTGTCCGCGAATTCCTCGGTCGCGGGCGCGCCCGGCAGTACGACGGCGCAGAACACGCAGTCGGCCCCGCCGACGGCGATTTCGCCGTGGTCCACCGTGCTGTTATAGTAGATACTGTCGCCCTCGGAGAGGACCTCAATGTGGTCGCCGATTTGGACTTTCAGGCTGCCGGAGATGATGAGGTCGAACTCGTGTCCCTCGTGCGCGTGCAGCGCGATCGGCTGCGACTGCTGCTCCTCGGAGTATTTGTACGTGACCCAGTACGGCTCCGCGAACTTGTCGCGGAACATCGGCGCAAGCTCGGAAATCTCGATGCCGTCCTCCCTCGCGGTGACGCGGCCCGCGCCGCGCCGTGTGACGGCGTAGTGCGTCAGACGCTCGGTGCTCGCGCCGACGAGCAGCTCTGACATATCGACGTCGTAGAGCTGCGCAGACTTGTGAATGAACGAGAACGGCAGGTCCTCCGCGCCGGCTTCGTAGACCTTGTATTCGTCGAGCGTGAAGCCCGTCTGCTCCGCGGCGGCGGCCTGCGTCAGCCCCGCGATTTCGCGCAGCTCCCGGATTCTCGCGGCGACGTCCGCGAGCGCGGTGGTTGTTGTGTTTGTCGGTGACATAATTTTTACCTCCGTTTTTTGGGGCAAATAAAAATACCCGCCCCAAAGATTTTAATCTTTGAGACGAGATGTAATCCCGCGGTACCACTCAAATTGCGCATATGCGCCACTCAACCTCTGACAAGGTTTCGGTCTTTAACGTAACCACACGGGAACGTCTACTTGTATCGGACGCGCAATGCGCGCCCCTACTTTCGGGTTCCGGCTCAGGAGTGATGAGCGCATTTGCCTTAACGTACCGACTTCCACCAACCGTCGGCTCTCTGAAACGCGTGCAACGCGCAATCTCCATCATCGCCTTTGAATATTTACTTATTCGGCATCATAACACCGCGCAACCGGTTTGTCAAGAGAAAATTTCGGGAAATTTCAAAAAAAAGTCCCCTCCGCGCGGCGGAGGGGCAGAACAGGAGGTTTGTAATCCAATTTCAAACGTAAAAAACGCCTCTGCCTGCGGATAAACCGAACAGACAAAGACGAACGAAAAGAACACTTCATTTGCGGCTACCCGGGATATGGCAGGTAAACGCGCCGCTTTTGCGTATCTGACTTATCCGGCCGAAGCCGTCATCACAGTGACCTTCTCGCGGGGAATCGCACCCCATTCCGCATTACCAAAGCAGCACATTATTGAATTATCTGGTATTATAACACGCCGAAAACAAAAAAGCAAGTGTTTTTTCAACATTTGAAAAAATGTTTTACATCTTGACAATTACACCCAAATAATGTTATCCTGTTAAATACAGTTATTAAATAAAAACAGGAGGTTTCAACCATATGAGCAAGAAAGAGCAATTTCTGTCCGTATTGCGTAACGAAAAGCCGACGCAGTTTATGGGACACGCGTTTGAAGCGTTCCCGCAGGGGGTCGTGTTCGGGGCGGGCGGCGCGGAGCTGCTTTTCCACGCGGTTATCGATCCGATCAGCAACTGGGACATTCTGCAATTCTCCGGCGAGAGCTACAAGGACCTCTGGGGCGTGACGCACCGGTATATAGTCGGCGTGGACCCCGGCATCATCCCGATGACCGACTCCAAGAATCAGGTTATCCAGGATATGGAGCATTGGCGCGATTACGTCAAGTTCCCCGAAATTCCGAAGGACCTCGACTGGTCATACGCCCAAGCGCAGTGTAAAGCGGCGCGCGAGCGCGGCGAGCTGATTATGATTCCGACGTTCCGCGGACTGTTTGAGCGTCTGCATTCCCTCCGTGCGTTCGAGAACGTGATGGAAGATTTAATGCTCTATCCCGACGAGTGCGAGGAATTCTTCGACGCGTACACCGACTGGAAGCTCGAAGTCGTCAAGCTCCTCTGCGACAACCTTGATTTCGATATGCTGCACAGCCACGACGACCTCGGCGCGAAAGAAAAGCTCTTCTTCTCGCCGCAGATCTACCGTGATATGCTCAAACCCCGCTACAAGAAAATCTATGACTACGCGCACAGCCGCGGCGTCCTTGTCCAGCACCACTGCGACTGCTATATCACGCCGTTCGCGCACGAGTTTGCGGAGATGAGCGTCGATATGTGGCAGGGCGCGCTCCCGACGAACGACATCGTCGCGATTCAAAAGACGCTCGACGAAAAGGGTCTGAATCTGCTTATGATGGGCGGTCTTGAATCCGCAATCGTCGATAACGAGTTCGCGTCCGAGGAAGAGATTCGCGCCGAAGTGCGCCGCGCAATCGACACCTATGCCCCCGGCGGTCACTTCCTGCCCTGCATCGGCTCGATCAACTGCCTGTACGAAAAGAACGAAGTCATCGCCATTGACGAGATGAACAAGTACGGCGCGGAGTGGGTCGCCAAAAACGCGAAATAAACGCAACAAACGAAAACAAGGACAGTATTAAATACTGTCCTTGTTTTTGTTTAATGTCGGTTTCAGACGCCGCTCTCCGCGCGTATCGCGTCCACAATGCTCCCTTTTTTAAGCCGGCTCGCGGAATAACGCATCGTCACCCACGTTATGACGAACACCGCGAGAATGCATTCCAGCACGGCGAGCCACGGGATTATTGAGTTCGGACCGATGATACGGTTGCTGTGTACGACTTCCACGGCAATGGATATCGCATTTCCCACGAGAACCGCCGCGATAATGCCGAGCGGAAGCCCGTACAGCAACGCCTTTGCGGAGCAGAGAATACTCTCTAAATTCAGCATTTGCCCCACGCCCTTTTGCGTCATTCCGACGCTTTTCAGCACCGCGAATTCGCGCGAGCGCGAGCGTATATTCGTCGAAATTGTGCTGATGACATTTGTCAGACCGATGAGCGTCAGCATCCCGACAAAGCTGTAAATGAACACCATTATGAGGCGCACGGTCGAGCGTACCGCCTCCGTTGCGGCGCGGATATCGAGCGCGTCGCGGGTGATTCCGATGTCGCCGGACTCGCGGATTTCCTCGTTCAAAACCGGCACCGCGAATTCCGCAAAGCCCTCGGCGTTTTCGGTGTCCGTGAACCAATAAAAGTTCTGTGCCTCCGTTTCCGGAACGATTACCGACAGCCCACGTGCCTCCATCATTATTTCGGCGGGAATTTCCCCGACCGTCAACGCGCCGTCAAGCGTCAGTTCCCGCGTGGTTCCGTCGTGTTTTTGTATGTTCAGAGTTTGGTGGTTGAACACAAACGGTTCAAATTCGTACTTTTTATTGTCTATTGTCGCGCTCTCGTGGTTAATCAGAATATTCGAGCCGAGCGGCACGCCCGCCTTTTTGCAGAGTTCCGCGTAGTGCGCGGAATCGACGGTTATCAGCGATAACGGGTAATCGGTTTTTGGCCGCATTTCTTCCGTGACCATTTCTTCGGGAACCGTCACTTCAAAGCCGTAATGCAGACTTCCGACCGCAAACAGCGGCGACGCGTCGAATTGTTGGAGCCTTTCGGTAACTTTTTGCTGCGTCGCGGTGTCAATCGCCGAATATCTTACGTCGCCGATTTGACCGTCCTCGCTGACGTAGGCATAGTGGACGCTTGTGGAGAATGTCGCGACGGCCGTTGCGTTAATCGTGGGGAAAACAATCTGCGTCAATTGACCGATTTGCACGCCCAGACTGCTCGCCGCCAAAAACAGCACAATGCTTATAGTCAGTGAAACCACCGTGGCGCGGAGGTTTCGCTTGTTGCGTTTCAGCGATTTTGCCGCGAGGGTCCCCTCCGCGCCGAATAATTTAGCGGTCAGCTTGTTTGTCCTGATTTTCTTCGCGGACAGCTTCACCTCGCCGGTATTGCGGATTGCGTCTATCGCCGCAATTTTTGACGCTTTGCGCGCCGGCAGCCACGCCGAGAGCAGCACGGTCACAAACGCCGCAATCGCCGCGATTATTAACGCCTGCCACGCGACGACAAAACTGAATTCGACCTTCACGTTATTGATTTTGTTAATTCCAGCGAGCAGGTAATTTGCGATTGACGTGCAGAAAAATTCGAGCAGCAGGCCGACGACAATACCCGCCGGTATTCCGATTGCGGAGAGCCAAAGCCCCTCGTACATAACGGTTGCGGCGATTTGCTTTTTCGTCGCGCCGACGCTTTTTAATATGCCGAATTGCTGTGTCCGCACGCCCGCGCTGACGCGAAACGCGTTTGAAATCACAATCACCGACGCGGTAATTATAATCAGGCACAGCACGGCACCGATTCCGATTAACATACTGAGATACAGCCCTCTGTCGTAGTAATTGTCGCCCAAAAGTGCCGTAAACGCCTTATTCGCGCTGGCGAGCAAGCCGCAGATTGCCGTTATCATCGAGGTCGAGAGCGCGATGCCCATAAGCGTCCACATTGTGCGCGAGCGGTTTACCTTTATTTGACTGAACGCCAATTTTGCCGTCAGCTTCATTTTCGCACCACCTCGTCGCGGAGGATTTTGCCGTCGCCGATGGTGATAACGCGGTCGGCTTGGAGCGCGATATTCTCGTCGTGCGTAATGATGATGAGCGTCTGTCCGTCGCGCTTGTTTGACAGCTTTAAGAGGTCGATAACCTCGCGGCTCGCCCTGCTGTCGAGGTTGCCCGTCGGCTCGTCGGCAAGGATTACGGCGGGGTCGTTGATTAACGCCCGCCCGACCGAAACGCGCTGCTGCTGACCGCCCGAAAGCTCGTTCGGCAGATGCTTCGCGCGGTCTGACAGCCCGATGGTTTCGAGAATCGCCGCGAGCTTCGCGTCGTCCGGCTTGCGGTTATCGAGCAGGCGCGGCAGACTGATGATTTCCTCGGCTGTGAGCGTCGGAATAAGATTGTAGAACTGATAGACAATGCCGATATTGCGGCGGCGAAAAATCGCCATTTCGCTCTCGTTCAGCCGGCTGACCTCAACGCCGTCGATTGTTACGCCGCCCGACGTCGGCTTGTCAACGCCGCCGAGCAGGTGCAGCAGCGTGGACTTCCCCGAACCGGACGCTCCGACGATTGCGACAAATTCGCCCTTTTCCACGCTGAACGATACGTCGTCCAGGGCGGCGACAGACGTGTCGCCGTTGCCGTATATTTTGGTTAGATTTTTGACCTGTAAAATTTCCATTGACTTGCCCTTCCTGAGTTTTAGTGTTGCCATTATAGCAGGCCAATGTGACTTTACGGTGACTTTTTGCGCCGCGAAAGTGACAGTTTAGTCACTTAAAGAATTTCAGCGTGAAAGTCGCGCCCGTTCCGTTTCCGCCGCCGCTCACCTCAATGTCGCCGTTCTGACTTCGCATAATCGCAAGCGCGAGCGGCAGACCGATGCCGTAGCCCGTGTCGCTCCGCGACCCCTGAAAGCGTTTGAACAGATTCGCGGTTTCCGATTTTGCAATGCCGCTGCCGCTGTCCGTGACGCCGACCCACGCGCATATCGGGTTCGACCCCGCGCGAATGGTGAGCGTTGAGTTGTCGGGGGAATATCCGGAGGCGTTTTTCAACACATTAGTCAACGCCTCAACCGTCCACCGCCTGTCGCAGAACAGCTCCGCGCTTCCGCTGATTTCGGCCCGCTGATTCTTCATATCGAGCATTATTTGCAGCGGCTCCAAGGCGAGTTCAATCAGCGTTTCGTAGCTTATCGCCGCCCGCGAAAACTCTATCGCTCCGGCTTCGAGCTTCGCCATTTTGAGCAGCGCGGAAACGAGCCATTCCGTGCGGGTCAGGCTCGAACGAATATTCGCGATGAATTCCGCCTTCTTGTCCGGCGGCGCGTTTTCAAGCAAATCCGTCATTAAACGCATAGACGTGAGCGGCGTTTTTATCTGGTGCGAAATATCCGCGAGCGTCTCTTTGAGCATATCGCGCTCGCCGCCGAGCGCGTCCACCTGCTCGTTTTTAAGCGTCGCGAGCGTGTAAATGTCGTTTTTCAGGATGCTCCAAACGCCCTCGCGGTTGTCGCGCAGGTCGATGTCCTGTCCGTCGATAATCCTGCGGACGTCGGCGGACAGCCGCTCAATCTCCCGCTTACTAATCAGCACGATAACCAATCCCCCGAACCGTTTCGATATTCGCGTTTTCGCCGAGTTTCTCGCGCAGACGCTTGATGTAAACGGTCAGCGTGTTATCCTCAACAAAACTGCCCGCCGCGTCCCAAATGCTTTCAAGAATCTGCGGACGCGATAAAACCTGCCCCCTGTTCTGCGCGAACGTGAGCAACAATCGGTATTCAAGCGCGGTCAGGTCAAGCATTTGCTCGCCGACATAGGCTTTGCCCGCCGCCGTGTCGATACTCACCTCGCCGAGTTGCAATACGGCGGTTTGCTCGCCCGCGTTACGGATGTTCAGCGTGCGCTTTACGCGCGCCAAAAGCTCGCGCAGCCGAAACGGCTTCGTGATGTAGTCGTCCGCACCGCTTTCAAACGCCTTGACGATGTTGCCCTCGTCGTCAACCACGGTCAAAAATATGACCGACGTGTCCGGCGCGAGCATCTCCCGAACGTCAAACCCCGTGCCGTCCGGCAACTGCATATCCAGCAGCGCGAGCCGCACCGATTCGCGGTCGGCAATCGCCCGCGCTTCGCGCGCTGACGAACAGTGCGTGACGGCATAGCCCTCCTGCTCCAAGGCGTAAACAAGTCCGGAGGCTATTATCGCGTCATCTTCGACGAGCAGAATTCTATCAGTTTTCATAGCGCACAAAATACCTTTTCCGATTTATCCGTGAATAATTACCGCAATTTTATATTACTACATCAATCCGATTTGTCAACATATTCCTCCAAACACAGCCCGTTCTCAAACATATATTTCGCGGCTTCCGTGCCGACATAGCGGAAGTGCCACGGCTCGTAGGAGATGCCCGTAATGTCGATTTTGTCCGGCGGGTACCGCAGAATAAAGCCGTATTTCCAAGCGTTTTCGGCGAGCCATTGCCCCTCCGCGGAGCCGGCCATTTCGTCGCGGTCAACGCCTCTCGCGGCGATATCCGCCGCGAGACCCGTCTGATGCTCGCTGCAATCGGGCGGCTGCACAAACGCCTTGTCCTCGGTGGCGTCATAAATCCGCTGCTGCTCCGCGCGGCTGCGGTACCCGTCGTTCACGACCAGATTCTCAATGCCCGCGTCCCGCGCGCCGCGAAACAGCAGCGCGAGCGCGCCGAGGGTGCCGGCTTCAAGCTCAATATTCCGATTAAGCAGCGGCACGACCCGATACGCCGAAACAATCTCAAAGTCCGGCGCGCCGTCGGTCAGCGGATTGTCCGCGTTCACGAGCAGCAAATAATCGCCCGAAGCCGCGGCCGCCGCCGCGACGCCGGTTTCCCACGCGTGCGATTCCCCGTCCGCCGACGGGGAATCCTCCGGTGCGTAACGCGCAATAAGCAACGCGATTACAACAAATACCGCGCATATGGTACACAAACGTTTCATACTATCACCTCAAACGCAGAATACCACGCAAAAGCGCGTAATCGAGGTGGGAAAAAAGTTAAGAATTTTCAAAATTTCTTAACATTTCGTTGTAAATCCAACGGATAACTCGCCGCGGATATGGTATTCTAAGACCATAAATTTCACCATTAAACTTTTTGGAGGAAAAAATTATGGCTAATATGTTCTGTTATCAGTGCGAGCAGACGGCGGGCGGCAAGTCCTGTTCCGGCGCGGCCGGCGTCTGCGGCAAGCAGGCGGGAACCTCCGCGTTGCAAGACCAGCTCACGGGCGCGCTCATCGGTCTCTCGCTCGCGGCGAAATCCCCGTCGGAGGCGACGCACCGCCTCGTCGAAGAGGCACTTTTCGCGACGCTCACGAACGTGAATTTCGACGACGGTGCGGTCTCCGCGCTCATCGACGCCGTTCACGCGGCGGGCGGATACGCTGAGTACGACCTCGCGAAGCTCTGGGGCGCGGACGAGGATATACGCTCGCTCAAATCGCTGATTCTGCTCGGCGTGCGCGGCATCGCCGCCTACGCGTACCACGCCCGCGCCATCGGCGCGTCGGACGCGGAGACGGACGCGTTCCTCTACACGGGCCTCGCGGCTGTCGGCAACGACACCTACGGAATGGCGGAGCTTCTGCCGCTCGTAATGGAGGTCGGCCGTATCAATTTGCGCTGTATGGAGCTGCTCGACGGCGCGAACACAGGCGCGTACGGCGCGCCCGTGCCTACGAAAGTCCCGCTAACGGTTGAAAAAGGTCCGTTCATCATCATCAGCGGCCACGACCTGCGCGACCTGAAACTGCTGCTCGAACAGACCGAGGGCAAGGGCGTAAACGTCTACACGCACGGCGAAATGCTGCCCGCGCACGCCTATCCGGAGCTTAAAAAGTACGCGCACCTCAAAGGCAATTTCGGAACCGCGTGGCAGAGCCAGCAGACGGAGTTTGACGGCGTTCCCGCGCCGATTCTGTTCACGTCGAACTGCCTGATGCCGCTACGCGACGGCTATCGCGACCGCGTGTTCACGACCTCCGCCGTGAGCTTCCCGGACACGCCGCACATCGGCGACGACAAGGATTTTTCGCCCGTAATCAAGCGCGCGCTCGAACTTGGAGGCTACGCCGCGACGCGCGAGATGACCGGCATTAACGGCGGTCGCGAGGTCACGACGGGCTTCGCGCACGGCGCGGTTCTCGGCGTCGCGGACACGGTAATCGGCGCGGTAAAGGCCGGCGCAATCAAGCACTTTTTCCTCGTCGGCGGCTGCGACGGCGCGAAGCCGGGCCGCAGCTACTACACGGACTTCGTGAAGCAGACGCCCGCCGACACTGTGATTCTCACGCTCGGCTGCGGCAAGTACCGCTTCAACGACCTCGACGTCGGTGAAATCGGCGGTTTGCCGCGCATAATGGATATGGGGCAGTGCAACGACGCGTTTTCGGCGATTAAGGTCGCGGTCGCGCTCGCCGAGGCGTTTGAGTGCGGCGTGAACGACCTGCCGCTGACGCTCGTTCTGTCGTGGTACGAGCAAAAGGCGGTCAGCATTCTGCTGACGCTGCTGCACCTCGGAATCAAAAATATCCTGCTCGGACCGAGCCTGCCGGCGTTCGTCTCGCCGAACGTGCTGAACTACCTCGTCGAGAATTTCGGCATCGCGCCGACCGCGACGCCGGAGGCGGATTTGGCGAAGATTCTCGCGTAAGAAAACAGAAGAACGCCGCCGACAATTGTCGGCGGCGTTTAATTGCCGCTACGGCGTGTCGGAATCCTCGTCATAGGGTTCCCCGTCGTCGTGTGCGGCGGCGGTCTTGCGCCGTCGCTGCACGGCTTCGCGCAGCAGAAACTCAATCTGCCCGTTGAGTGAGCGGAATTCGTCCTCCGCCCACGCGGTCAAATCGGCCGCGAGCCGCGCGTTAAGCCGCAGCAATATCTGTTTTTTATCGGAGCTTTCTGCCATAGCATTAATAAATCGAGCCGGAATTGACAATCGGCTGCGCGTCCTTGTTGCCGCAGAGAATGACGAGCAGATTGCTGACCATTGCAGCCTTGCGCTCCTCGTCGAGGTGGACGATTTGCCGCTCGTTGAGCTTTTCGAGGGCCATTTCGACCATTCCGACCGCGCCGTCAACAATCAGCTTGCGCGCGTCGATAATCGCGCTCGC
>JAISJC010000072.1 GCA_031261745.1 Oscillospiraceae bacterium | reverse complement strand
CTGTACGCGCGGGCGGAATTCAAGGGGCGGATTCGCGTCGAGGCGGGGCAGGAGCCGGTCGTGAGCCTGACGCTGAAAAGCAAGGACGCGCTCGGCGAGGCGGAGAAGCTCGTGGCGGCTTGGGGGGACGAATAGGTCATTTCGGGGGT
Source organism: Oscillospiraceae bacterium (assembly GCA_031261745.1). Classification (GTDB taxonomy): domain Bacteria; phylum Bacillota; class Clostridia; order Oscillospirales; family Oscillospiraceae; genus JAIRRO01. Next base: position 6,669 of record JAISJC010000072.1, on the reverse strand, counting down.
TCAGTTGTATTTGCCCATTGCGGCGTCAATGCCGTCGCGGATTATCGCTTCGGCGGCGTCGGCGGCGCGGGCGCAGGTCGCCTGAATCTCGACGAGGGCCTTGTCGTGATACGCGCCGAGGACGTAATCGGCGAGATCCATATCGGGGTGCGGCGGGGAGCCGACCCCGATTTTTATGCGCGGAAAACCCTCGCCGCCGCCGGATTCGCCGCCGCATTTGGCGATGATGTCCTTTAAGCCGTTGTGACCGCCGGCGGAGCCGGAGCGGCGCACGCGGAGCTTGTATTCGGGCAACGCGACGTCGTCGCAAAGCACCAAAACCCGTTCGAGCGGGACCTTGTAAAAGCGCATCGCGTCGCGAACGGCGTCGCCGGAGAGGTTCATATACGTCTGCGGCTTCATCAGCAGGACGCGCTGACCGCCGAGGTCGGCCGTCGCGGTGAGCGACTTGAATTTCAGGCGGTCAACCTTGATTTTCAGGCGCGCGGACAGCGCGTCACAAGTCATATAGCCGACGTTGTGGCGCGTGTTCGCGTAGCGCGGTCCGGGGTTCCCAAGGAACACGAGGAGCCACGATATGCCGCCGGATTTAGCGGAAGAGCGTAGAGATAGAAACTTCATCGTGGGTGCGTGTAATCGCCTCGGCGAACATCTCGTCGGAGCTGATGTAGTGGATTTTGTCGGATTTCGGCGCGTCGGCGGGGTACGGAATCGTGTCCACAAGGCGCAGAACCTTGATATAGCTCTTGTCAATGCGCTCGATTGCGGGGCCGGAGAGGACGCCGTGCGAGGCGCAGGCGTAAATCTCACCCGCGCCGCCGATTTCGCGCAGCGCGGCGGCCGCGCCGCAGAGGGAACCTGCCGTATCGACCATATCGTCGAAGAGGATTACGTTCTTGCCGCGCACGTCGCCGATGATATTCATAACCTCGGACTTGTTCGCCTCCTCGCGGCGTTTGTCCACGATGGCGAGGTTCATACCGAGCTTCTGCGCGAAATTGCGCGCGCGGGCGACGGAGCCGACGTCCGGCGAGACGACCATATAGTCGGGGTTGTCCTTGCCGAAACGCTCCGCATAAAAGTCGGAGAGCAGGCGGCCGGCGAGCATATTGTCAACGGGAATGTCGAAAAAACCCTGAATCTGCGCGGCGTGAAGGTCCATTGTGAGGACGCGGTCCGCGCCCGCCTCCGTGATGAGGTTCGCGACGAGCTTCGCGGAAATCGGGTCGCGGGCCTTGGCCTTGCGGTCCTGACGCGCGTAGCCGAAATACGGCACGACGGCCGTAATGCGCCAGGCCGAGGCGCGGCGGCACGCGTCAATCATCACGAGCAGCTCCATAAGATTGTCGTTCACGGGCTTGCAGGTGGACTGAATGATGAACACGTCCGCGCCGCGGACGGTTTCGTAAATGGAGACGGAGACCTCGCCGTCGGAGAACGACTTGACGGTCGCGTCGGCGAGCCTCACGCCGAGACGCTTCGCAATGCTCTCCGCGAGAGCGGGATTTGAGTTGCCGGCAATCAGCTTGATATCGTGCGGCATATGAAAAATCCTCCCTACGTTATATAGCTCCCCCGAAAACGGAGGAGCTATTTCTATTTATTTATGCCTCAGGCGGGGTAATCATCGCGACGAGCATTTGCGCCGCGACCGTGCCGTTATTTACGACGGACTTTTTCGTTCCGGGGCCGCAGTGATAGGAATCGCCGGCGTAGAGCGTCGTCTTGACCTCCTCAGGCGTTCCGACCTCGGACTCTAAGTACATCTGTCCCTCAATGATGTAATAAACGGACTCTTTGGCGTTCGCGCCGTAGTTACAGCCGCCGCCGGGGAGGAAGTGCGACAGACCCATCGTGATGCCGCCGACGTTTACGTCCTTCGCGTCGTGCAGACGTGTCGTGCGCACGTCGAAATGACCGGGAGCCTCGTAGGTGTACGCTTCATCGCGCCGCGTGATTTTATAGCTCATAGGAGTAACTTCCTTTCAGATTGTTAAAGATAGGGTTATTTTAGCACTTTCGGGCGGATATGTCAATCGCCCGAAAGTAATTTTTCATAATCGTCGGGCCAGTTGATGTTCAGGAGGGTTTCGGCGGGGATTTCGACGTAATTCGCATTCACGCGCGAGAGCAGGCGGTGGAGGCTGTAATCGCCGCGGTCAATCGCGGCGAGCAGCTCCGGAAACACGGCGCGGGAATAGTACGCGAACGTCGGCTCCGTATGGCCGTCTGACGTTGCAGCGCAGGCGTCATAGCCGGTTCCGGCGGCGATAATCAGAGACGCGAGTTCCGGCTCCGCGAGGGGCATATCGGCGGCGACGAGGAACGCGGAATCAAAGCGCGAGAGCGCGGCGTGAAGGCCGGAGAGCGGGCCGAGATTCGGGAGGAGGTCGGGGAGCAAAGTCGCGTCGCCTAACGGGGGTATTGCGGCGACGGAAACAAGGACGGTATCAAAATGTTCCGAAAAGCGGCGGAGGGCGCGGTCGAGGAGGGTTTCGCCACGAAATTCAAGACGCGTTTTGTCGCGCCCCATACGCGAGCTTTTGCCGCCCGCGAGGAGGATAATCGGCGTTGACATCAGTGTATGCTTTTCTTCTTGTGGCTGCCGCCGAGAACGTCGGCGACATTGGAGATCGTGAGGAACGCGTTCGGGTCCTTTTCGATGATGATGCTCTTTAATTTTGAGATTTCAATGCGGGTGACGACGACGTAGATGACCTTGACGCGGCGGCGCAGATAGCTCCCCTCGCCGTCGAGGAACGTCACGCCGCGGCCGAGGCGCGCGGAGATTGCGGAGGCGACGTCCTCATACCTCTCGGAGACAATCATTATGCACTTCGCCTCGTCGAGACCCTCGACGACGATGTCCATCACCTTGGAGGCGATGAAGTATGTGAGCAGGGAATACATAGCCTCGCTGGGGCCGAAAACGAAGCCCGCGACGGTGAAAATCACGACGTTGAACAGCAGGACGCACTGGCCGACGGAGACCTGCGTGACGCGGGAGATGATAATCGCCATCATCTCCGTGCCGTCGAGCGACGCGCCGTAGCGGATTATGATTCCGATGCCCGCGCCGAGGACGACACCGCCGAAAATCGCGGCGAGAATGGGGTCGTTTTCAATCGGGTGGAGGTGCAGAAGCTTCAATACCTCGACCCAGACGGAGAATGACGCAATTGCGAAAACCGACTGAACGAGAAAGGATTTGCCGATTTGCTTGTAGCCGATTATGAGGAACGGAATGTTCAGCGCAAAGGTCAGGATTCCGAGCGGAATACCGAGCAGGTGCGACACCATAATCGAGATGCCGACGACGCCGCCGTCCATAAGGCCGTTCGGAATCAGCAGAACCTCAATCGACGCGGCGGCGATGATAGTGCCGATAAAAATCAGCACATAGGTGTAGATTTGTTTAAGTATCGGGTGCTTAATCTTCATATGCGGTACTCCTCTTATCGTTTGATGTCGGCGAGACGCGTCACGCTGCCGGGGGTGAGGGCGAGAATGTGCTTTGACGGCTCGGCGAGGTTCAGCGTTTCGCCGGCGGAATACGAGCTGCTTGTGATGCCGATGACGCGGCCCTGCGCGTCGAGAAGCGCGCCGCCGCCACTGCCCTGCGAGATATTCGACGTGAACTGGGTCATCTCGCGCTCGTCCACCTTGCGGTTCACGTAGGACACGAGACCCTTGGAGATTGTGCCGTCCAGTTCGAGCGGCGTGCCGAGGGAATACGCCGTCTGACCGACTTTTGTGGCGGCGGAATCGGCGACGGGGAGCCACGGGAAGCCGGAGGGCGCGTCGGTACTGTCGATTTTCAGGAGCGCGACATTCGTCTTGACCGAGTAGGCGGAGACGCCGAGAACCTTATGCTTTTCGCCGCTTGTCAGCGTGATTTCAGCCGTGACGGCGTTGTCGAGGACGTGGAGACACGTCGCGGCCGTGCCGTCGGCGGAGATGAAGAACGCGGAGCCGGTGCGGATGGTTTTGCCGGACTTGTCGAAGGTTTCAATCGTGAAAACCGCGTCGGTCGTGAGCGTGAAAATCTCCTGCGCCGTAAAGGCGGACTTGATTTTATTGATGCGGCGCGAGGCGGGGTACCGGACGCGGAAGTTGATTAATTCAACCTCCGAAGCCGTAACCGGACGGTCGGGGAAGAAGCGGTTGAACTTATCATCCGTCGCGAGAATCCCGGCGCGGTACAGCGCGTAAACGGCGGATTCGTACGGCGCGCCGCGCGGAATGTCGCGGATTGAACCGTCGGGAATGTCGTTAAACTGTTCGAGCTTGTCCGCGTCAAGAGAGGCGTAGAGCGTACGGACGAACTGCGCGCGCGTCTGCTGCGGTTCATCCGCCAGCGCGGGGACGGCGAGGGCGAACAGCAGGAGAACGGACAGGATTGCGGAAATAAGTTTTTTCATCTTGCACCTCATTAATTTTATTTATGATAACATTTTTGAAGAAAAAATGCAACTTGTAATTTGTAAAAGGATTGTGTATAATGCGAATAATAAGGAAAAACCCCCGCCGCGGCGGAGGGCGTGGAGGTTGAATACAAAATGCAGAAGCTGATACCGGAGATTCTGGCCGCGCTGCTGCGCGGGGAGCGCGTGATTCTCACGACGGTGATTGAGAGCAAGGGCAGCACGCCGCGCAAGGTCGGCTCCGCAATGGCGGTTTTCGCGGACGGGAGCAGTCTCGGCACCGTCGGCGGCGGCGCGATTGAGTATGAGGTCCAGCGCGTCGCAAAAGAGGAGATGCCCGCAAACGAGCCTGCGAAGTCGTTCACGAACGGATACAGCCTGTCGAGCGACGGGCTGGGCGACCTGTGTATGATTTGCGGCGGGGACGTCTCCGTGCATTTCACGGCGGTGGATCCGGACGAGTGGACGCTGATGACGTTCGAGCGCGCGCTGGGCGAGGCACCGGAGGGCGGGGCTTGGTTCGCGATGCAGATGAAAAAGGACGCGCCGACGCAGATTTCGCTGCAATTCAAGCAGGGAGGCTTCGGGCCGAAGGTCCCGACGGAGCGGCTGACGCGGAGGGCGGGATTTGAAAAGGAAAACGAGGACTACGACGGGCTTCTGACTATTCCGCTGACGGTTGAGGGTCACGTCTACATCTTCGGCGCGGGACACGTCGGGCGGGAGCTGGTGCCGGCGATGAGCCGCGTCGGGTTCAAGTGCGTCGTTTTCGACGACCGGCCGGAATACGCGGACGCGGCGTTTTTCCCGGAGGCGGAGCGGGTGATTCTCGGCGATTTTAAGGATATCGGGCGGCAGATTTCCTTTGTGCCGGAGGACTATGTGATTGTCGTGACGCGGGACCACAAGCTCGACTACGAGAGCCTGCGGCAGGCGTTGCCGTCGGCGGCGGGGTACGTCGGGGCGATGGGCTCGCGGCGGAAAATGACGATTATACGCCAGCGGCTCGCCGAGGAGGCGGGGCTGGACGCGGGCGTGATTGCGCGGCTCGTCGCGCCGCTCGGCATTCAAATCGGCGCGGAGACGCCGGAGGAGCTTGCCGTGAGTTTGACGGCGGAGCTGATACAGGTGAGGGCGGGGAGGTGATTAGCGTATCTCCTGCTCCAAGGTGCGAAAGACTTCCGTGTCGAAAAATTCCGTGAGGGAAATTCCCAAGCCGTCGCAGAGCTTTTTGAGCGTGACAATACCGGGGTTTTTGCTTTCCGAATAAATTATGCCTTTCACCGTTGACGGCGGGACGGCAGAAATGTACGCCAGCGCGTTAAACGACAGTTTGCGCGCTTTGCAGAGCGAAATAAGCCGTTCTTTTACGGCGGTTGCTGTGTTCATAATTTTACTCCCTTGGTCTTTATATAGACCAAGGGTATCATTTTTTGAAATAAATTTAGCCGATATATGGACTACGCGGAGATTTTGTGATATAATAGCCGATATAAAGTCTATATTGAGGTGTTCGCAATGCCGGATTATAAGAAAATGTACTTTGAACTTGCGGCAAAGGTCGCTGACGCGGTGGATTTACTCGTTGCGGCGCAACAGCGCGGAGAGGAAACGTATATTGAAAGTGAAGATGCGCCGATTTTAATTATTTCGGGAGAAGAAACGGAAGATGTCCGGCAAGAATAGCATATAGCGTGTGACTTGTACATAAAATTCCGTATGGAAGTCAAAATGGAGGGGATTTTATGTTCAAGTATAAAGTGCGTTTTCCGAGAGTGAAGCTACCGAAAATACCGAAGATAAACCCGCTTGGGGTGCTGCGGCTGCGGCGCGTTCCCGTGCGGGTTTTGGTGACGATAAAGCGGCAGAAAATCGCGACCGTCGCCGTGATATTCGCCGCCGCGGCAATCTTTTTCGCGGTTTCGCACCCCGCGGTGGTCGGGGCGGCCGCGACGACGCGCGAGCTTCCGATTTATTCGGTGGCGCGGGACAACAAGGCGGTTTCGCTGACGTTCGACGCGGCGTGGGGGAACGAGGACACGCAGCAGCTCATCGACATTCTGGGCAAGTACAACGTACGCGCGACGTTCTTCGTCGTCGGGGCGTGGGCGGAGAAATATCCCGAATCCGTCAAGGCACTCGCCGACGCGGGCCACGAGGTTATGAGCCACTCGAACGACCACGCGCACTTCACAAAGCTCTCCGCGAACGAGATTATCGCGAACCTGAACGCCGCGAACGAGAA
>JAISJC010000077.1 GCA_031261745.1 Oscillospiraceae bacterium | reverse complement strand
GTCGAGCCGGGCGCGCAGAATATCCTCGTCACGCCGATATGCGCGCACGTTCTGGTGTCGAAGCCGTATGTGCTCGTCTCCGACAGGCGGGTCACCGTTGATATCGGGTTCGGCAAGCGCAACGAATCGTATATGACGGTGGACGGAAACGAAAAAGCCTGGATTATGCACGGCGACAGTCTGCGGGTGTACAAGTCCGACAAGACGGTCTGCTTCGCGCACATTCCGGAAATGAATTTTTACAGACGCGTAAGCGAAAAATTGGGGGAATTGATGTGAAAAACGCAAGACAGAGAAGAATACTCGCAATTATTGAGGAAACGGACATTGAAACACAGCACCAGTTGATTGAGGCACTGCGCGAGGGTGGTGTCGCCGCGACGCAGGCGACTGTCTCGCGCGACATCAAGGAACTGCACCTCGTCAAGGAACTCACCGCGCTCGGAACTTACCGCTACGCCTCCGGAATGAGCGCGGACGAGATTAACCGCTCCCTGCGCCTGCGCGCGATTTTCCGCGAGAGCGTGACCTCGGTCGTGTCCGCGCAGAACATCGTCGTGATGAAAACGCTTCCGGGACTTGCGCCCGCGGCGTGCAGCGCGATTGACGGAATGGAGATCCGCGGGCTTGCGGGGACGATTGCGGGCGACGATACCGCGTTCCTCGCGATGCGCGATAACGAAACCGCCGAGCGGTTCTGCGTTGAAATTAAGGAAATGATGAAGTAATGCTTCAAACGCTGCAAATTGAAAATGTGGTGCTTATTGAACGTGCGGAGGTCTCCTTCGGGCGCGGTTTGAACGTTCTGACCGGTGAAACCGGCGCGGGCAAATCCATCATCGTGGACGCGCTGACCGCTATTGCGGGCGGCCGCACCCCGCGTGAGCTGATACGCACGGGAGCCGCCGGCGCGGCGGTCACGGCGGAGTTTTCGGACATTCCCGCGTACGCGTGGTTCACGGAAAACGACGTTGAAGCGCAGGACGACGGCAGCCTGATTATCACGCGCAAAATCACGGCGGACGGCAAGAACACCTGCCGCGTGAACGGCGCGATTGTGACCGTCTCGCAGCTGCGCGAAATCGGCGCGCTGCTCATCGACATTCACGGGCAGAACGACGGGCGGCGGCTCCTCGATGAGCGCGCGCATCTGGCGTCGCTTGACGCGTTCGGCGGCCACAGGGCGGAGCTTGACGCGTACAAGGCCGCGTTTCAATCCCTGCGGGAAACCGAAAAAGCCCTTGAAACTACACGGCTTGACGCGTCGGAGCTGGAACGCCGCGCGGATATGCTGCGGTATCAGATTGAGGAAATTACCTCCGCGAATTTGAAATTCGGCGAAGCGGCGAAACTTGAAGAGCGGCGCGGGATTCTGATGAACGCGTCGAAGCTCTCCGGCGCGTTCGACGCGGCATTTTACGACCTTTACGGCGGCGAGGACACGGACGGCGCGGCGGCGTTGCTCCGCTCCGCCGAGCGCAGTCTCGGCGGTGTCGAGCAGTATTCCGAGAAGTTTGCGGAGCTGCTCGCGCGCGTGCGCGACCTGCGCTACAACGCCGACGACGTCGCGGAGGAGCTGCGCGACGTGCGTGCGAAGCTCGACTTCTCGCCTGAGGAGCTGGACGAGACGGAGACGCGTCTCGCCGCAATTAACCGCGCAACGAAAAAATACGGCGGCGACGAGGAATCCGCGCTGGAATTTCTCGAAAACGCCGCAAAAGAGCTTAACGAGATTGAGTTTTCCGATGTGCGCCGCGAGGAATTGGAGCGCGAACGCGCCGCTCGCCTGAAAACCGCAACCGATTGCGCGGCAACGCTCACGGCGGCGCGGAAAACGGCGGCGGAGCGTATGCAGACCCGCGTAAAGGCGGAGCTGAGTGACCTCGCTATGCCCGGCGTGCGCTTTGAGGTCGAATTTGTCGTGCGCGAAACACTCGCAGCGGACGGTGCGGAGGACGCGCGCTTTCTGATGAGCGCGAACGCGGGCGAAACGCCGGGGCGCATTGCAAAAATCGCGTCCGGCGGCGAGCTGTCGCGCATTATGCTCGCGCTGAAAAACGTGCTTTCGGAGACCGACGACGTCGGCGTCGTCGTGTTTGACGAGATTGACGCGGGCGTGTCAGGCATTGCGGCGCAGCGCGTAGGGGAGAAGCTGTCGGACCTGTCCGTCGGGCGTCAGGTGCTGTGCGTGACGCACCTCCCGCAGCTCGCGGTGATGGCGGACACGCACTTCGGTATCAGTAAATCCGAGTCCGACGGCCGCACAACGACGAGCATTGAGACGCTCGACGGCGACGGACGCGTCCTCGAAATTTCGCGCCTGACCGGCGGCGAAAACGTCACCGAAACCACAAAAAACGCCGCCCGCGAGCAGCTGGATGCGGCAGCGGGTTATAAGGCAAGGTAGGGTGCAATGAACGATGAAGCATTAGCGGTCGATAATCGCGGAAACAAGCTCCTCGAAGTAATTAAATGCGCCGAAAACGAAATATTGTCCTATCAACCGCTGCCGCTGTCGCTTGTAATCGCTCAAAACGCCGGCGCGTTTATGCTTTTGAAAAACAAGTACCGTAATGAGTGGGAGCTGCCCGGCGGAATGATTGAACAGGGCGAAACCCCGCGCGAATGCGCGGCTCGCGAATGCCGCGAGGAGAGCGGATACGACGTTTCGGACCTGCGTTTTTGTGGCGTCGCGAAGTTTCGGCTCGTCGCTGACTACTTTGGCGCGGAGCGCGTCGAATACGCCGCCGTCTACGCGTGCGACGTTGCCAAACGCCGCGAATTTGCGGAAAACGACGAGATGTCCGACCTGTTGTGGCACCGCGCCGGTGACGCACTCGCGGACGCAAGCGAGCTTGACATTAAATTACTCGATTATTATATCTGATTCGGAGCTAACTATGAAAACAGAAATCACCCGCGCCGGAACGCCCGCCGAGTACGCCGCAATCGCCGCGCTGGCGGCGGAGATTTGGCACGAGACCTACGACGCGCTCCTGCCCGACGGGCAGGTTGACTATATGCTCGACCGGTTCCAGTCCGAAAAAGCGATTGCGCGGCAGACCTCAACCGAGGGCTACGCTTATTTCAACATCCTCTGCGACGGCGCGCTCGGCGGATTCCTCGCGCTCGTGCCGCACTGCGAAAAACAGGGCGAGCTGTACGTCAGCAAGGTGTACCTGCACAAAAATTTCCGCGGGCAGGGCGCGATGCGCGTCGCGTTCGCGTTCATCGACGAGTTTTGCCGCGAGAGCGGCTGCGGCACAATGCGCCTGACCGTCAACAAGCAGAACGCGCACGCCAAGGCCGTGTACGTGCATTTCGGATACGCCGTCGCGCGGCTCGTCGTGTCGGACATCGGCGGCGGGTACGTTATGGACGATTTTGTGATGGAGAAAGTGCTGTAATTTACCGCTTGACAAGCAACCAAATCTGTGCTATAATACCTCCCAATACAAAGGCGATGACCGGAAAGAAGTAATCCCCAAAAATCGGCGCAGAGAACCGGCGGTTGGTGCAAGCCGGAGCGAGGGCGGGGACGAATACATTCCGCGAGCCGCGCCGTGAAAAGCGGCGACGTGTGCGCACGTTACAGCGCAAGGGTTTACAGCATGTGAACCCGCAAAGCGCGCAGCCGTGAGGTTTCGCGAAACTGAGGTGGTACCGCGTGAATTTCACGCCCTCGGACGAAAGTTCGGAGGGCGTTTTTGCGTTCCCAATCGGAAAGCTGGTGGAAAATGAGAGGCTATAAGCGCATATGGAAAGGCTCGTATTTTTATCGTCATAAGACACATATTTGTCCGCAATGTGGTGAGGTGATACCGCTTAAAAAATTCGAGCAAACTGTGAACTCTAATTCCGCAGACGCGCGGCATTTTGATTTTTCAAGTGGAGATACGTATCTGACAGGCGATGTTCGTTTTATTTGGGACGAATTTGTGTGCAGAGCTTGTGGTAACCGCATTACGGTTCCCGAGATGATGAAATACGAAAAACAAAAGAAGAAAGAAGAAAGAAGAAAACAAAAAAGGAGAAAAACTATGAAACTATTTGACGAATTGACCGCGCGCGGTCTTGTCGCGCAGGTCACGGACGAGGACGAAATCCGCGAGCTGATTGACAACGGCAAAGCGACGTTTTATATCGGCTTCGACCCCACGGCGGACAGCCTGCACGTCGGGCATTTTATGGCCCTGTGCCTGATGAAACGCCTGCAAATGGCGGGAAACCGCCCGATTGCCCTCGTCGGCGGCGGCACGGGAATGGTCGGCGACCCGTCGGGGCGCACGGATATGCGGACGATGATGACCGTCGAAACCATCGACGAAAATTGCGAGA
>JAISJC010000029.1 GCA_031261745.1 Oscillospiraceae bacterium | reverse complement strand
TAATTATATCCTCCCTAATTTTACTCTGCGCTTTAACAATACCCGCATTTGCGGTGAACACGGGCGGCGCGATACGCAATGGTCAGGGAGCAATCAGTGCTTAGAACCAAATTCGAGAGCTATTATAATTGAGGGGGAATATTTATGAGAATGTTAGAGGAGCTTGTCGCGGGAGAGGTTCAAAATGAACATTATCACTTGAATAACGATGACTACTCTAAGGAAATAACAGTAGCCTTGTATGAAAATGATAATCTCAGTGGCTTTTCGGATAGATATAAGCTGCTAATAGAAGAAAACAAGTAAAGAGGCGAGAAAGATGGATTATAATAATATAGAATTTAGAATCTCAACAGTTATAGATGAAAATGGCTTTGCTGAAATTTACTTCGAGCAAATTGGTGGCTGGGATGAATTTGATTTGATTATAGGTTTGCTGCAACAAGAAAACAACTGTCAAATACTTAACAATCAAGAGCTTATCTATATACGTGTTGCTACACTCCGCTTGAACAATATGGAATTTGTTGTGAAACACGATGATATGCTGGGGACTTTTCTGTACACTGAAAACCCGCAAGATGTAGAAACCCTTGAACGACTTGCCAATAACGTGATAGTGAGCATCAAAGACCGGTTAAAGCAAGAGCAGCAAAAATAAACCCGCAGAGCGTCAATCCGTACACGTACTGCAACAGCAATCCCGTGAATCTTGTGGACCCGACGGGGAAATGGGAAGCGGGGGACGAGAACCGCAGCGCGGAAGTGCGAGAGTGCCGACCTCGGAGATGTATTCGCGTTATACCCATTGGGCGGGCGATAACGGTTACAAACCGCTAAACAACCGCAATTTCGTCACCGACCTAAGAAAACGCTTTACAATCAAGCACGACGGGCGTTACGGCAACGTGATTCACGGCGTCGCGATTTTGTAAAAGGTCTTGGATACATAGTTCAAAGAGTTCCCGCAAAACTCGGAGTTGAGTGGGAGATAACTACCTAAAACCGGAGTTTAGCTTAGTGTCAAGCCCCTACGGAAGCACATCCGCAATCGCCACGATATTGTCCTTACCCATACCCAGGCAAGAAGGCTGACTGTCATACCAAAAACAAAAATCCAGAAAATTTTGTTTTAATGGCTCGTCTTGCATAATGTTTCTCAGCACTTCTCCGGGTATGGAGCGTGACAGAGCACCGGGGCCTGAAAGTTTTATATTCCTCGCGCCGAATTTTTGTAAGATGGCTATAAGTTCATCCGGCATAAACGAGTATGAGACAGGCCACGGAGATTTACCTTTATCGTATTCCGCCGCCGTATCTTCCGTCTTTTCCATCAATCCCGTTTTGAAAAATTCACGTACCTCCGTCATATTCGGCTTGAACTCCGTGAGCTGTCCGAGCGTATGGTCAAGCGTCCACCGGGCAAGCGGATCATTTGTGCTTTTATCAAGAATGTACTTCGCTTTTTGAGCGGGGTCAAATAAATATGTCCACGCAAGGCGACTGTATACGCTGATGACCAATCGTTTTGACGCGATACGGACAAGATTACTCATAACGGTTTCGTGGTTCGGATAGGTATATGAAATCGGCGCGTCAAAAGACATCACCATATCGAATTGCCTGTCGCCGAACTCGGTTAAATCCTCAAGTGCGCCGTGGACGAAAGTAATATTTTCCGCTACGCCTTCCTGATCCGCGATTTCTTTCGCCTTTGCTATCATACCCTCGGAAATATCAAAATGTGTAACCTTAACGCCGCGTTTCGCAAGCGGAATGGAAAATCTCCCATACCCGGCACCGCCGTCAAAGGCTGTGTGGATTCCATCGAGATTTTCAAGCAATAACCGCTCGATATGCGCTTTGGCGATTATATCATCTATAAAAGTTAGCTCACGCTGCGTTTCTTCGCCTGCTTTTTGTGGCAGATTCCAAAAACGGTCGGAGATTTCGGTTGATGTTGTTTTTTGCTGTTTGCTCATTGTAAACACTCCAAATTAGAATTTATCGTGTAGTATAGCACAAACGGCATTACATTTCAACCCCGAAATACAGCGTCGCGCCCGCGACATCAACACGACGCGATTTTATTCACCAAATGTTAAATATTAAACCAAAAATGGGCTTGTATATTGCCGGAAAAAATGATATATTGCAAGTATACTTTAAGGGGGGAAACCATTATGAAAAAGAAACTAAACCGCGCGCTAACGACCCTGCTGGCAATCGCGCTCATCGCGGGGCTGTTCGCGGTTGCGCCGCTGACGGCAAGCGCGGCACCAATCGCCGTAACCAATACCCTCGACAGCGGGGCGGGTTCGCTTCGCCAAGCCCTCACCGACGCGAATAGCGGCGACATTATCACAATAGATGAGGGGTTGGGTACCATTATCCTCGCATCGGGCCATTTGGAGATTAGCGGCAAAAATCTTACCATAAACGGCAACGGCGTAACCATTGACGGCAGCGGTATCTCGCCCAGTCCCGGCGACGGTGGAATTCTGAGCATTACCGGACTACCCGTTAACGCTCCCAGTACCTATTCCACTGTCACTATCGATGCTGTTACGTTTATAAATGGAACGACAAGCACCTACGGCGGCGCGATTTATAATGATGGCGGCTGTACGCTGACCCTCCAAGACACTAATTTCACAAATAATTCTGCCCTCCTCGGCGGCGCGATTCAAAATCACGGAAACTTGACTATTTCAGGAACCACCTCGTTTTCCGACAACGAAGCCACCGAAACACTCAATGCCTATGGCTATGGCGGAGCAATTAATAACTGGAACGGCACATTGAACATCGGCGGGGACGTCAGTTTTACCGACAATACCGCTGCCACCGCCGGAGGCGCAATCGAAAACAGTGGCGGTTCATTGAATATTACCGGCAGCGTCACTTTCGCAGGCAATACCGCCGCAAGTGGCGGGTCAATTCGCAACGAGACCGGCGGCGCGATAACCATAGCCGTCGGCGGCGCGATTACAAACGACGGCACGGTTAATATCGCAAACGGCACGATTACGAACAACGGCACTTGGACGGGCGCATTACCCGTCTATACCTCGCAGCTGACGCTCACGAACGGCGCAAACGCGAGCGGAATCGGGTATACTTGGGTGAGAGACAGTTCAGATGGCGGCACGCTGACGCTTACGGACTTTTTGCTTGACACGACAGAATCTTACGGAATATATTTTGACAACAGTTTAACCGGAGATGTAAAAATTGTGCTGGAAGGCACAAACACTGTGACCGGAGCTACTTACGGTATTGTTGCGGGGCTATCTTCGTCGCTGACAATCGGCGGAACCGGTGCCGTGACCGCCGAGGGCAGCTTCGGCGGCATTGGTTCCAATGGCGACATCGAAATCACCGGCGGAACCGTATCTGCCGAGGGCGGTGGCACCGGCATTGTTTCCGCTGGCGACATCACAATCAGCGACGGAACCGTATATGCCGTGGGCAGTGCTGCCACCGGCATTGTCGCAGGCGGCGTCACAATCACCGGCGGAACCGTATCTGCCGTGGGCGGCGACTACGGCATTGGTACCGTCGGCGGCGACATCGAAATTGACGGCTACGCCGTTGTCAAAGCAGTCGGCAGCACTGCGGCGATAGAGACTTTAAGCGGTGGAAACGTAAGAAAAGTCAACGGTGTTGTATATGAAAACGGCGTCGGCGAGGTTTACGGCAACGTGACGCTCCCGGGCGATTTGACGGTTGAGAGCGGCGAAACGCTGACCGTGCAGAACACCGCGACACTGACGATTGATATCGGTGTGACGCTGACGATTGACAGCAACGCGACGGCGATGAACAACGGCACGATTTACAATTACGGTACGATTATCGGCACGGTGGGCGGAAATGCTGTTCAATACTATCTGACGATTAACGACGGCGGCGCGGGTGCGACAGTTTCGGGCTATTACGCGACAGCCGCGACGGTCGATATCGACGCGGGGACAAAGAGCGGGCACAGATTCGCAGGGTGGACGACCGCTGACGGCGTTACGTTTGCCAATCCGTCCTCCGCGGCGACGACGTTACAAATGCCCGCAAACGCGGTTACAGTTACCGCGACTTGGACGTCCGCAGGCGGCGGCTCGTATGACACCTATTACACGGTGACGTTCAACTCCAATGGCGGAAGTACCGTCGCGGGGAAGTCGGTCATTGACGGCGGCACGGTCACGAAGCCCGCCGACCCGACCAAGCCGGATTACACGTTCGCGGGGTGGTTCACGGACGCGGAGTTGACAAAAGCGTATGATTTCAGCGCAAAGGTCACGAAAAACTTCACGCTTTACGCGAAATGGGTCGCGGTCGATGCGGAGGAAACGCCGGAGGTATGGGTCAATCCGTTTATCGACGTAAAAGCGGGCGACCTGTTCTACGGCGACGTGGAATACGCCGTGACGAGCGGTCTGTTCAACGGCACGAGCGCGACGACGTTTGAGCCGGGTGCGCCGATGACACGTGCGATGATACTCACGGTTCTGGCGCGGCACGCGGGAATTGATACCTCCGGCGGCGCGAATTGGTACGAGCAAGCCGTCGCGTGGGGCGTTGCGAGCGGGATTACCGACGGCACACGCCTTGACGAGAGCGTGACGCGGCGCGAGATAGCGACGCTGCTGTACCGCTACGCCGGAATCGGCGCGGACGGCTGGGGCGGCGAGGCGCTGGTGTGGGTTCAGGCGCAGAAGATTATGAACGACGGCAGAGGCGACGACACAGCGACCCGCGCCGAGGTCGCGGCGGTGTTCCACAGGTTCGCGGAAAAGGTGAAATAGCGCAATAACGAATTATAGTCGTGTCAAAGAGACTCGGTCACGCACAGCAGTCCACACACAGTATATCTACACTCATATGATAGCGTCAGCGGACGAAAAAGCATCACAGGTAACAGAGATTTTTGGTGTTTATTTGGTGCAACAAACACCAAATAAACACCAAAATGAGGATATAGCATAATCCCAACAAAAGACGAAAAGCGTGTAACCGTTGTGGTTACACGCTTTTCTTGGAGCTGAATGTCAGACTCGAACTGACGACCTGCTGATTACAAATCAGCTGCTCTACCAACTGAGCTAATCCAGCGCGAGAAACATTATACCAAGCGAAACGCGCCTTGTCAAGAACGAAATTACGGCGGCGGCTTTCGCCGCCGCCGTTTTGTGTGCTATTCGCTCAGAACGCGTTTTGCGATTTCGGTGATTCGGAACGACCGCTCCGTTTTCACGCCGAACGGCGCGTCATTCGGCACGCCCTCGACCATATCAGACAATGCCTTTGACAGCTCGTAGTGCAACGGATTGAGGGGGTTGAGCAGCAGCTCAATTTGCAAGTGCGAATTGAAAGCGTGGACGTTGTGACCGACGGTAAAATCTGACAGAAATTGATAGATATTGTGGCGAAGTTCTGTCTGCCAGGCAGATTTTTCGGTTGCCGTTTCTTCGGGTGACGTTTCTTCGGGTGCGAGCCGGAACAGCTTTTCAAACATCAGCCGTGCCTGTTCCGGACGGGTATCCTCCACGTCGGAGTCGCTGTCCGGTCCGAGCGGCACTAAGCCGCCGATGAATATCTCGTAATACTTCTGCGCCAGCGCGTAGTCGAATTTTTCTTCCGTCGCAGGTGCCGGCGGGGTAATGTTCTTGAAGTCTTTCGGCGGAACGAGGTTCGCCGCGACCTCGTTCGGAGTGAACTCCGGAGGCCTTGCGGTTTCGAGGTTATTTGTTTTATCTGACATTTTGATGTCCTCCATAATTAAATGTTCGGGAGGACGCGCATCCACCGCGTTCGGCGGTGGTTTTGTTAGTACAATTTTTTCGTCGTTTTCGTAGCGCGCCCTGCCGTTTTTTACGAGCCCTTTTGCCCGTTTCGGATAGGTAACGCCGTAGGAAATGCCGTGTTCATCGACGACTTCGATGTTTTTTGTCATAGGTTCGCACCTCGTTTATTCAGTTTGCCGACAAATCGGCGTTGCGGATTGCCGTTTTTTTGTCAGGGGTGCCGCCCCAAAATCCACAAAACCAGTATAGCCTGTTCGCAAAGGTTTGTCAAGACCTACCCAGACGTTTTAATTGAGCTGATGTCGCAATCGTGCAGCACGCCCTTGGACAGCGAAAAGCATATGAGTGCCGCCACAGCCTCCCAGGCCGCGACGACGAAAACCCCGACCGCGTAGCCCAAATCACCGCCGACGGCGACACCCGCAATGGCACCGGCGACTATGCCGGGCGTGACGGCGATCAGCCCCGCGATGTAGTACAGCGCGACGGTGATTCCCGCCCCCAAATCCGCGCCCGTAAAGCGCAGGGAGACATAATTAATACCGATCAGCATCAGCGAGAACAGCGCGAACGCCGCGATTGTCGCGACGACGGCGAGCGGCGACTGGCGCAGGATTATGCCCGAAACGGTGAAAATCAGCGCGGACTCGACCGTGAATTTCACGAGCGATTCGATGTTGCTCCATACGAGCTTCGAGAACGCGGAAGCGGGAACCATATAGATGTAGTGCATCGTCAGCTCTTGCACGCCGCGCCCCATTGACACGCGGATAATCTGAAAGCTGACGAGCATACCGAGCAGGGCGAATTCCGTACCCTCGGAATTGCGCATAAAGAACGAGAAAACGCCGATACCCGCGGTAATCAGGAGCGTGGGAATGCCCCAAAGCCCGAAGCGGTTCGCGCGGAAGGTTTCGCGCAGGTGCTTGTGAAAAATTGCGTTCGCGCCCGAACCGGTAATGCCGGTTCGCTTTAATTTTGTCTTGCCGACGCTGACCTCGCGCGCGGACGCGCGCCCTTCGGCGGCGTTGCGGCGGCGTTCAAACGCCGTTTCGGTCGCGACGAGAACGTCCTCATAGTAATCGGGGTTCGACAGCATTATGAAAATGACCGCGCCCGCGCACGCGAGGACGAGCAGTCCGAGGAATAGCCAGCCCGTAAAGCTGCCCGCAATCAGCGCGGTCGCGCCCTGCGACGCCCAACCGACAATCGGCGTGAAAGACGCGACAGGGGAATTCACCGTCAGTTCGAGCGCGGTCTTAATGTCACCCGACTGAATGAAATTCACGACGGCGAGGACGGCGACGGGCACGAAAACCGCGACGGTGATCAGCTTGACCGCGAGCTTGCGGCGCGGGTTGCCGCTCGCGACGCTGTAAATCAGCACCGAGAGAATCGACATCGCGATTGCCGTAAGTATAAACGCAATCATCACGAAAATGACGGAGGAATAGCCGAACCCGAACAGGTTTTCGAGCGTCGCGCTCTGGAACAGAATGAAAAAACCCGTGAGAAACGCGGACTTAAACGTGCCGAACAGGCCGTAAAGCAGCGTTGCGCGCGGGTTCACGGGGGAGGCGAAGATGAAGTTCACGTCGTTCATTCCGAAAAACGTCCCGCCGTTCGACAACCCGGTGGTGACGGACGGAACCACGAGCAAAAGCAGGTACAGGAACAAAACGCCTTTGAGCCAGAACAGCGGCGCGTAGCCGTTTTCGGGCGGCGCACCGTCGTTCGTGCGCGGCATAAGCGCGATAAACAGGATTAGCCCTATCGTGAGGGCGAAAACGAGGAGCTTTTTCGGCTTGTGAAAAAACTCGACGATAGTGTTACGCAGACTGCGCAGAACGATGTAAAACAAAGATTTCATTGCTCGACCCCGCCCTCACCCTCGGTAATCTCGAAGTAAATGCTCTCCAAGCTCTCGCCTTCGGCGAGAGTGTCGCGGCGGCAGGCGCGCGCGATTTTGCCCTTGACCATTATGTACGTCGCGTCCCAGTCGTCCTCGACGCTCTCAATCATATGCGTGGACACGAGCATAGCGCAGCCGGACGCGCGCAGTTCGAGCATAAGGCGTTTCAGCTCGCGGATGCCGTGCGGATCCAGCCCGACGAGCGGCTCGTCGAAGATGACCGCAGTCGGTTTCGGCAGCAGCGCGCAGCAGACGCTGACCTTTTGCTGCATACCCTTTGAAAGCTCCTTGCCGAGCTTTGTTTTCTTGTCGTCAAGCTCAAAGCGGCGCAGTAAATCCTCCGCAAGCTCCTCCCAGCCGTCGAGCGAGTAGGCGCGGGCGATGAATTCCAAATGCTCCCGGACCGTGAGCATAGGGTACAGCGCGGGGAACTCAGGAATGTACCCAAGCAGACGCTTCGCGTCCGTCGTCTTGTTGCCGAAACCGCCGATAGTTATGGTTCCGGTATAGCGCAGAAGTCCGCAAATGGACTTTATAATCGTGGATTTCCCCGCGCCGTTCGGTCCGAGCAGGACGGCGAGTTCGCCTGCCTTGATGTCAATGTTCACCTCGTCGGCGGCGACGAGTTTGCCGTATTTCTTGGTCACGTTTTCGGCGTGAATCATATGGACAGCTCCGTTCTGCGTATCAAATCGTCCTGTCCGTCGGGGTGAAGCTCAATGAAATATGACGAGAAGCCCGCGACGCGCACAACGAGGTCGCGGTATTTTTCAGGGTGCAGCTTCGCGTTTTTCAGCGTTTCGGCGGAGACGACGTTGATTTGAAGCTCCATTCCGCCGAGGGCGAAATACGTCTGAATCAACTGCGAGAGCTTAGTCACGCCGTCCGCGCCGTTGATTGCGTTCGGGTGGAATTTGAGGTTCATCAGCGTGCCGTTCGGGAAGTCGTCCTGCTTAATCGCGGCGACGGAGCGGATTACGGCCGTCGGGCCGTTCTTGTCGTAGCCCTGCACTGGCGCAATCCCGTCCGCGAGGGGTTCGCCGGCGAGCCGCCCGTCGGGCGTAGCCTTTGTGACGGAGCCGAACATCACGTTCGTCGTGACGGGGTACAGCCCCGCCGAATACCGTCCGCGCGGCCCCGTGAGGCGATTCACGGAATCCGCGAAGCATTTCGCCGCGAAGGTCGCGTGCTTGTCGCACTCCGGGTAGCCGTTGCCGTAGTGACGGCACTCGTTGACGATGTGGTTCCGCAGTTCCTCGTAGCCGACCCAGTTGTTCATCAGCGCGTCGTAAAGTTCGCGCGTTGTGTACGTCTTTTCGTCGAAGCAGACGGTTTTTATGATATTCAGGCCGTCCGCGACGTTGCCGATGCCGACGCCGGAATTGCCCGTGGAATTGTATTTCGCGCCGCCGTACATAACGTCGCGTCCGCTCTGCATACAGCCGTCCATCGTCGCGGAAACGAGCGGCTGCGGCAGGACTTCACGCGCGATATACTCAAACGAGTTGATATTCATATGGTGCCAGCGGACGAATAAATCGACCTGCTTCCGGTAAGCCTCCTTGACCTGCTCGAAGCTCGTCATCTCGTACAGATAGCCCGTCGGCGCGCCGGAGCGGACGTGCGGCGTCCCCGCGGGGGCCTCCATAAACGCGTTGAGCATCGGTGCGGGCGTGTACCCGTCGTTGAGCGCGAGCAGAAGCGCGTTCGCGAGGTTCATATAGCTTTCGGTTCCCGTGCCGCCGCAGGCGGGCCATTCGTTGCCGGTGCCGGCGGGCTCGACGCAACCGACGAGACTCGCGCCGCGCGCGTCTTCAAGCGACAGACCGCGACTCATCAGAGTCGGAATGATTATATCCGCGTTTTCAAACGTCGGCACGCCGCCGGCGCGTTTAGTCGTCTCAATCGCCGCTTCCCAGAGGTCCGGCGGTGTGTTTTTGTGGATTAAAAGAGCCTGCGGGGGGTCGTGGAGGATTAAACGTCCGGACGCTTGCAGCATCGCGTAGGTCGCGGCGTTTGAGGCGTCGTTGCCGTCCTTATCCACGCCGCCGAGCGTCATAAGCTGACCGGAGGTGTAGCCCGGACCGCTCTTAGTCGCGCCGTAGCTCCAAGGCTTGTTCATCTCCGCGACTTTGAGGTAGAACAGGTCCATAATCTCCTGCGCCGCCTCATCCGTGAGGGTGCCGTCCGCCAGATCGCGCTCCAAATAGTCGCCGAGGTAGCTGTCCACGCGCCCGAAGCTCATTCCGTGCATATTCGCGTCGAGACACAGACCGGTCTGATACAGGAACAGGCACTGAACCGCCTCGTGGAAGTTCCGCGCGGGCTTCTCAACGCACCAATTCAACGCGTCAACCATACGCGCAAGCTCCGCTTTTCGCGTCGGCTCGGCTTCGGCGTTGAATTTCTCCTCCGCGAGGGCGGCGTAACGCTTCGCGAGCGTAATCATACCGTCGCAGACGATTGAAACCGCGCGGTAGAAGTTGTATTTGTCAATCGAATCGCCGGGCAGCGCGGCGGCGACAAGCTCCGCGCGCTTTTCCTCGGCCTCGGCCTTGATTGCGGCGAAGCCTTTGCGGATTGCGGTGTCGTAGCCCGTGACGAAATGCCCGACGGGGGAGCCGGTCTGCCCGCTCGCGCCGAACATAGTCACGCCGTTCGCGGCGAAGGGGAGATATTCATCGACAATCAGAGCGTCCGTTTTCGCGGACATACACTCTTTTTCCCAGAACGCGACGGTGGACAGGACGTACTCGCGGTCCTCCTCGCTGACGATGTACGGGTCAATCTCACGCGTGGAGATGAAACGGCTCGTCAGTTCGTCTTTCAGCCAGTCCACGGAGTTTTCGGGGTACAGCGCGGCGGCGCGGTACTTGCCCGACTGCGCGCCGACGATGACCTCGCCGTCGTCAATACGCACGGGGATTTTCTCGCAGATGTTGCGGAAGTTTTTCGCGCGTTTCAGAATCCCCGTGAGGTCGGGATTCTGCGTATAAAATTCCGTAATAATGCGGTACCGCGCCGTGCAAAGCTCAGGATTTGTGTCGCGGTATTTCTCGCGCATTGCCGCGACGCGCGCAGTAATCGGTTTGAGTGTGTATGACATAAAAAGCACCTCCAAGATTATTATACATAAATTGTAATGGTATTCATCACTTTGTCTATTGACTGATTAAAGGTTGTTGCCGATATATAATCGAAAACTATTGAGCGGTCTATGTTTTCAGCGAGTAAATCACCCGCGCAAAGTAACGTGATTTCCCTCTGCCCCGCATTTATGGCCGCGCGGATTTTACTGTTAAATTCTTCCTGCGAGGTAATAACAAGGTCGAAGTAATAGAAATAATTGTATTTCGTGGCAACCGCCGCTGTGCTGTACGCCGCAGTCGGCGTGTGATTAACAGAAAACGCGCTGTCGGTTACGTTAAAATACCTGTAACTCAGTGTGTCTCCGCTGTCACTAACGGGGTCGTCCCAGGTCACATCGACGTTGTAATACTCTCCGTCCAAACGGACGCGATTCCAGCCGTGGTCGCCGCTGTTGCCCTTCCCGACGACGAAATCGCAGGGGATTCCGAGTGCCTCCATAAACATTCTGAAAGTTTTTGCGTACCCCTCGCAAACCGCCGTGTGCTTAATCAAAACGCCGTACGAAGTGAAGGAATCCTCCGGTACGGTATGGTTGAGATAGTTCTCGTTGTCGTAGGCGCAGTTGTTTATGATAAAGTCGTGAATGGTCAGCTCTTTTTCAAAATCAGTCATATCCGCGGTAATGGCGTTCTCGATTATGTATTCCACGGCGTTGTAAATTTGCAGCTCCTTTGGGTTCAGCAGATTGAAATTCTGATTTTCGCGGACAGCTAAAACCTTATATTCTTCATTGTATTCCACTTCAAATCTGACCTTTGTCGTGACATCTTTTGTCGAGTAAATTGTCGCTCTGCACGCCTTAGCACTTGGGAAATTAGCGAGCAGGTATTCCGCCGTATAAAACTGGGAGTCGGTTTCAAAAACGGAATCAAAATCCGCAATATGCTGCTCTACGCTTTTGCCGGAATCCGCAATGTCTTGGTCGTCGGAGGAAGAAGATATGACGTCGCCAAAAAAGTCGACGCTTTCGTGATAAATGTCTTTCAGATGTGTGACGGGGGCGGAGAAAAAGGAGGAAAGGTAGGCTTTGGGATTGGGAGTTGACACGGCTTTAACCGCTACCGCCGCGACGACGACAAAAACCGCAAAAATTATCAGCGTCCTTATGGGTCTGAATCGTTTTCTCGTTTGCCTCAAATCCACCCCTGCTTTCGTTTTTGTTTATTATACCACACGCCGCGCGAAAAGGGAATAGGGAATGTGAGATTACAGGACATCAAGTCCGTCCCTCTTATTTTTTGCACCTAAGCCGCCGACCGCGAATACAATACCGTATCGAAAATTAACGGGGAGGTGTACCGCATATGAAATTCGCGGTATTCGGCGGAGATATGCGCCAGGTGAAGCTCGCGGAGCTTTTAATTGCGGACGGACACGCGGTAAACGCGTTCGCCTTGGATAAAATCCGTTTGGCGGACGGGATAGAGCAGCCGCCGACGGCAAAGGCCGCGGCGAACGGCGCGGAGATTATTGTCCTGCCGCTGCCGCTGCAATCGCGCGAGGGAATGCTGTCGTCGCCGCTGTCGGCGGGCTTACATACAACAAGGGAAATACTCTCGGCGGTGTCGCCGGAGCAAACGGTCCTGCTCGG
>JAISJC010000138.1 GCA_031261745.1 Oscillospiraceae bacterium | reverse complement strand
AAAACGCGGTACGGTGAGTTTGTGATGATGTTGGAAAACTACACAAACCTCCTCGCGGGGAAACAGAGCTTTGACGACCGCGGCCTTGAAACGAGCGCGGGGCGCGCGAGCCTTAACTGGGCGAACAGGATTATCAAGTGGTTCGGGCGCGCGCAGGTCGCGGGAAACATCTCGTCGGCACTTAACAACACGGCGCAGCTCGCGTTTGTACTTCAAGCGAACGGCCCCGTGAACACGGGAAAAGCGATTAGGGACATTATGAAAAGGGGCGGACGCAGTACAATCCTCGACAAGAGCGACTTCCTCACAAGCAAAAAGGGCGTTACCCCGATTGTGATGACGCCGTTCGAGAAAATAACGGAAATTGCGTTCAAGCCGATTGAGATAGTTGACGGCACTATATCAATGGTGGCGTATCAAGGGGCATATTACAGGGCAATAAAGCGCGGAATGGAGGTTGACGCGGCGGCGCGGTTTGCGGATAAATACGCGCAGGACGTAATGGGGAGCCGCGCCAAGGGCGCGAAACCGATAGCATTCGACAGCAAAAACCCGCTAACCAAGATGATGCACCAGTTCCAGATTGAGGCGTTGAATTCTTGGGACCATATCTATTCGGATTTGAGCTTGGAAGTGAAAAAGTACGCGGCGGAACACGGCGCGAAAAAAACGGTGGGAAAGGTCGCGGCGTCTGTATTCGGATATCTGCTGACGGCGTTCACACTGAACCGTCTTGACGAGGAGCTGTACGGCGGGACACCGATTCCGTTTGACCTGATAGGGTTCGCCGTCGGCGGGATAGCGGCGGGGAAAGGCCTTTCGACCAACAAGTATTTGCTGACCGCGCTGGACAATGCCTACGAAAAGGTGACGGGCGAACGGCTCGGAACGGAGCGGCTTGAACCGGGTATGGAGTGGAAAAACGCGTTTGAGGACTTGCGTTATAATATCTCGAATGAGGTTCCGTTTCTTCGCAATATCTCCGGCCTTATGGGTTGGGGCGACGAAACACTGCCGCTGCCGGACATAAAGGGCGCGATTGACAAAATAGCGAAAGCCGCCGCGGCCGAGGGGAGCAAAGCTCAAAAGGCGCAGGATATCGGGACGGAGGTGCTGAACCTCGTGTTTCAAGCGGTTCCGCTTGGGCGTCAGATGACCAAGACGACCGCGGGACTAAACACTATGCTTCAAGGCGGAAAGCTGAACGGATACGGCGACGCGAAACGACTGCAATATACCGTGGACGGCACGCTCGGAAAATGGGTGCAGGCGTTAATATTCGGCAACACGGGGCTTTCGGAGAGCCGCGACTTCTACGCGTCCGGCAACACGGGGCTGTCGGCGGCGCAGACAAAGAAATTCAATGAAATCGTCGCGTCGGGCGCGAAAAGAAAAGAGCTGTACACGACGGTTCAGATGATTCGCGCGGTTCCGGAGGTAAAGGATTCGGACGAGGACGGCCTGCTGAAACGCTCAATAATCACGGCGGCGGATTTGACGGACTTCCAAAAGGCGGACCTTTACGCGATGGTTATACCGAGTGGAGAGGAGACGGCGGAAAAGCTCCGGACGCTGATGAATTACGGCTTGAAATGGCAAAATGTCATTGACGTCTACAACGTGCACAAATCGCTGGACGACAACGAGGAAATGACGGCGAGCGAAAAAGCGGGAGAGCTGGAACCGTGGATAGACGCGCAGGGGTACACGGCCGCGCAGACAAAGGCCGTCAAGGAAAAATTCAGATTTTGGAGCCAAATACCCGCGGAGGCGACGCGATATGAGGCGCAACTCGCGGCGGGTATCTCCGTGGAAAAGGCAAAGGCGTACAACGACCAAGCCGCCGCGCTGGAACCGCTGCCCGGTGCGAAATACGTTTCCGAAACGCAACGGCTCCGCGTGGCGATGAACGTCGGCACGACGGACGAGGAACGGATTCAAATGATGTCCGCCGTTTACGGGGAGAGCGACACGGGTAAAAAACAGCTCGCGAGGGTACAGGCGGGGTACGAACTCGGCGTGACGCCCAAATTCTGGGTGACGTTTCGGGAGCTGCTCAAGGAGGCCGAAACCGACGACCCGACGAACGACGACACGACCTCAAAGGTAAAAAAGCAGAACGCGATAGACCATATCGCGGGGGTGACGCAGGTACAAAAGGCCGTGATTTATCAAATGCAGGCGGGGAAACAGGGGTCGGTCAGCTCGAACCCGTACGCGAAAGGCACGGCGGCTCGGAAAGCGGCGGAGAAGTACAGAAAGGCTATGGGGTGGGATTGACGGGTGATGATTATACGACATTTATACGACTTTTCAAACCGATTTAGACCGATTAAAACCGATTAAAACCGAATGTGGTTGAGAGAAAAACCCCCTGCAAATGCTAATTGATTAAGCATTTGCAGGGGGTTTTTGAGTGGTGCGAGAGAAGGGACTTGAACCCTCACGCCATAAGACACACGCCCCTCAAACGTGCCTGTCTACCTGTTCCAGCACTCTCGCATATGTGCTTTGCTATTATAGACAGATTACGGCGATTTGTCAAGTGTTAATTTTACACGGTCGCTGTTTCGTGTTCCGCCGCGTCTGCGCCGGCGAACTCAATCTTGCCGTCGCGGGCGGTTACGGTCACGGTGTCGCCGGACTTGATTCCGCCGTCCAGCATCTTCTCGGCGGCGAGATCCTCGACCGCGGACTGAATCGCGCGGCGCAGCGGACGCGCGCCGTAAATCGGGTCGAAACCGCGCTCCGCGAGCAAATCGACAGCCGCGTCGTCAAAGTTCATCGTGATGCCCATTGCGGCGACGCGGTCCGCGACGGTTTTCAGCATTCCAAGCGAAATCTCACGGATATTCTCACGCGTGAGCTTGTCAAAGACGATTGTGTCGTCCACGCGGTTGAGAAATTCGGGGCGGAACGTCATTTTAAGCTCGTCCATTACGGAGGTCTTAATCTGCTCCGACTCTGCCGTGTCCGCGTCGCCGAATGCGAAGCCGAGTTTCTGGCGTTTTTCGGTGATGTTGCGCGCGCCGACGTTAGAGGTCATTACGATAATCGCGTTCTTGAAGTCCACGCGGCGCCCCTGCGCGTCGGTCAGGCGGCCGTCCTCCATTATTTGCAGCAGGACGTTAAAGACGTCGGGATGCGCTTTTTCAATCTCGTCAAAGAGAATGACGGAGTACGGTTTGCGGCGGACCTTTTCGGTGAGCTGGCCGCCGTCGTCATATCCGACGTAGCCGGGGGGAGAGCCGATGAGCTTGGAAACCGTGTGCTTTTCCATATATTCGGACATATCCACGCGGAGCATCGCGTTCTCGTCGCCGAACATCGCTTCCGCGAGCGCGCGGCACAGTTCAGTCTTGCCGACGCCCGTCGGACCGAGGAAGAGGAATGAGCCTATCGGACGTTTCGGGTCTTTCAGACCCACGCGGCCGCGGCGAATTGCCTTGGAAACAGCCGTGACGGCCTCGTCCTGTCCGATAATGCGGCGGTGCAGAACCTCCTCCATTTTCAGCAGGCGCGCGGATTCGTCCTCGTTAATCGACGTAACGGGTATGCCCGTCCAGCCGGAGACGACTGCGGCGATGTCCTCCGCGCCGACCTCGTCGCGGTTTGCGTTTCGCGCGTCCGACCAGGAACCGCGAGCGGCTTCCAGCTCTTCCGTGAGAGTTTTTTTGCGGTCGCGCAGCGATACGGCGTGTTCAAAGTCCTGACCGGACACGGCGGCTTCCATTGCGTTTGAGACGGTTTCGAGCTGCGCTTCAAGCTCGCGCACGTTCGGCGGGAGTTTCAGACCCGTCATTCGGACGCGCGAGGCGGCTTCGTCGATTAAATCTATCGCCTTGTCGGGCAGGAAGCGGTCATTGATATACCGGCTCGACATCGTGACGGCGGCGTCAATAGCCGCGTCGGAGATTTTGAGTTTATGATGCGCTTCGTACCTGTCGCGCAGACCTTTGAGAATGAGGACGGATTCCGCCTCCGTCGGCTCGTTGATGATGACGGGCTGGAAGCGGCGTTCGAGCGCGGCGTCCTTTTCGATATGCTTGCGGTACTCGTTGAGCGTCGTCGCGCCGATGACCTGCATCTCGCCGCGCCCCAGCGCGGGTTTGATGATGTTAGCGGCGTCAATCGCGCCCTCGGCGGCACCCGCGCCGATAATTGTGTGAAGCTCGTCGATGAAGAGAATGACGTTGCTGGCCTTTTGAACCTCGTCAATCGCGGCCTTTATGCGTTCCTCAAAGTCGCCGCGGTACTTCGTACCCGCGACCATACCCGTGAGGTCGAGCGAAACGACGCGCTTATTTGTGAGTGTTTCCGGCACGTCACCCGCAACGATTTTCTGCGCCAAACCCTCCGCGACGGCGGTTTTGCCGACGCCCGGCTCGCCGATTAGGACGGGATTGTTCTTCGTGCGGCGAGAGAGGATTTGAATGACGCGCGAAATCTCGTCCTCGCGACCGATTACGGGGTCGAGCTTGCCCTCGGCGGCGGCGTCCGTGAGGTCGCGCGAGAACTGGTCGAGCGTTTTGGTGTCGTCACCGCGGACGCGTCCCGCCGCCGCGCGCGGCGCGTATTCGCCGCTGCGGAAGATGTTGATTACGTCCGTATAAATCTTGTTTAAATCCGCGCCGGAGGAGATGATGAGCTTGGCGGCGGCACTGTCATATTCGCGCAGAAGCCCCATTAAGAGGTGTTCCGTGCCGATGTAGTTGTGTCCGAGGCGATTCGCCTCGACGGTGGCAATCTCAATTACGCGCTTGGAGCGCGGTGTCAGCCCCTGCGCCGGAGCATCGCCGCGCGTGCCGCGCCCGACGTATTTTTCGATTAGGGTCTTTATAAGCTCGGCGTCCAGTCCGTTCTCGCGCAGAACCTTTGCGCCGACGCCGCTGCCCTCACGCGCAATGCCGTACAGGATATGCTCACTGCCGACGTAGCCGTGACCCAGCTCCGCGGCGGACTGCCGCGCGAATTCAAAGACGCGTTTCGCGCCCTGTGTGAAGCGTTCATTACTCATAGGTAGCTACCTCCATTTGTTTTATCTGCTCCCGCAAATCCATTGCGGTTTCAAAGTCCTCGCGTTCCGCCGCGTCGCGCATTTTTGCGCGCAGGACGTTAATCTCGCGCGTCCGCGCAATCTCCGGATCAACAGCGAACGGGATCGACGGCGGCGCGGAATCAAGCGGCGTAACCGCGCGGTTGGCGGGAATCTCCTCCGCCGTCGGGTCCTGCTGTAAGAACGACAGGAATCGCGGACGCAGAATGCCGCGACTGAACTCGGAAATCAAGAGATCGTACATATTCGGCGAGCCGAAGGAGCCGAAGTGCGTATAGCCGAGCTTTTCGGCGCAGTCGAGGCACAGATGAATTTCCTCGATGTGTCCGTTTGTGTCCGTGTGTTTGTGAAATTCGGCCTCGTTTTCGTGGCAGTGTTCACATTTAGCCATTTTATTTTACCCCCTATATAGCATTTATAAGCATTTGTTTGAGTATACTTGCGCGAAGCTCATTATGGCATTCGCGCGGGATACATCGGAACGCGGCGGGAGACACGGCGGAGAGCAGGAGCCGCGCCGCGGTATCGTTGATAACGCCGCTTTGCAGCAGGTTCCCGATCAGCGCGTCGGCGGTTTTCGCATCCGCGGAGCAGCCGAGCGCGTTCACCGTATGCATAACAATGCGCTCCGGATCCGGCGTCACGCGCGTAATGCGAATGTAGCCGTTGCCGCCGCGCCGCGACTCGACAATATAGCCGTGTTCGGGCGAAAAGCGCGTTGAGATTACGTAGTTAATCTGACTCGGCACGCAGTTAAAGCGGTTTGCCAGTTCCGCGCGCGAGACCTCGGCGGAGCCGTCCGACTCGCTCAGCAGATCTCCGATGAAACCCGCGATAATGTCCGATACGCCCATTTTGACCACCTCGTTCTGTTTGCTTTTGACTTTGACTATCTTTGACCTTGAAGACATTATAGCAGAATCGTAACGATTCGCAAGATTGGGATTTGACCATCTTTGACCAATGGGAAAGAAAAGCGCGAAGGAATTGCGACTTTTCTCGGAATATCGCAATATTGCGCGCGATTAATACGATTTTCACAAAAACATAAAATAATTCTTGGCAAAAGCCTATGTGTATGCTATAATTACTGTATAATCTATAAATCCGAAAGGAAGTAATCACTATGAGCAAAGCAACAGAATGGCTTAAAGCCGCGGGAACCTTCTTTATCGCAACGGTTGAGGGCGACCAGCCGCGCGTGCGCCCGTTCGGCGCGGTAGCTGAGATTGACGGCAAAACGTATCTCTCGCTGAACAACACGAAAAAGGTCTTTGCGCAGATTAAAGCGAACCCGAAGGTCGAAATCACCGGACAAATCGGCGGCGACTGGTTCCGCATTTGGGGCAAGGCGATTCAGGACGACACCCTTGCGGCGCGCGAGGAAGTCATCAAGCAGAATCCGTCCCTCGCCGGTATGTACAAGGCGGACGACGGACTGTTTGAGGTGCTGTACCTCACTGACGTCAAGGGCAAGTTAGAGGGCTTCGGCGGACCTATCGAGGAATTTTAAGTAAACTTTTCCGTTATACGCGCATTGAACAAACAGGCGGGCATTATTGTCCGCCTGTTTTCATATTATTATCTTGCATATTGCTTGTTTGAGTGGTAAAATGTTGTCGAATATAATGATATTGCGGAGGAACCTTATGAAGATAAAGGTTACGATGGATTCGGCGTGTGACTTAACGCCGGAACTGCTTGCGAAATACAACATCGGGGTGCTGCCGATGACGATTGTCTGCGCGGGTCGTGAATACAAGGACGGCGTGGACTTCACGGCGGACGATCTGTTCGCGCGGACGGAGGGCGGCGACGCCTGCACGACCTCCGCGATTAATGTTGCGGAGTTTGAGGAGTTTTTCGGCGCGATTCTGAAAGAATACGACGCGATTATACATATTGATTTGAGCAGCGAAATCTCCGCGTGCCATCAGAACGCGGTCATTGCGGGCGCGGACAGGCCGGTTTACGCCGTGGACTCGCGGAGCCTTTCGAGCGGCGCGGGAATGCTTGCGGTGGACGCGGCGATTATGGCGGCGGAGGGGCTTGACGCGGAGACGATTGCCGCGAAGCTGCGTGAACTGACCGCGAAGATTGAGACGAGCTTTGTAATTGATTCGTTGAAGTACCTGCACCGCGGAGGACGCTGTTCGTCCGTTGCCGCGCTCGGTGCGAATATACTGAAACTCAAACCGTGCATTGAGATGAAGAACGGCAAAATGGACGTGGGCAAGAAATACCGCGGGAGCTTTGACATTAATATTTTGCAGTATGTCAGGGACAAATTGCAGGGGCGCGAAGATATTGACTACACGCGGATTTTTATGACGCACGCGAACGGCGTTTCGGACGAGACGCTTGAAAATGTGCGGAAAACAATCCTTGAATGCGGACCGTTTGAGGAGATACACGGGCCGATTGCCGGCTGTACAATCTCGAACCACTGCGGACCCGTAACTCTGGGGATTTTATACCACACAAAATAAATAGCTTGACATACCGTCCGTATATGATATGATTGCACTCGTGCCAAAGGTACGAATATTGAAAAGGACGGTAGAATTGATGAAAAAAGCATTGGCGTTATTGATGACGCTGCTCACCCTCGCGCTCCTCGCAGCAGGCTGCGCGGCAGGTGAAACCGACTCCGCGAAGGAAACCCCCTACGAGGAAACCGGTACAGCGACACCGACAGAGACGGTCACGGAACCCGAAATCGGCGGCAACTTCTCGGACGAGATGAAAATCCCGTACGGAACGGACCTCGACGCGTACGGCGCGGACTCCGTGGAACGCTCCGGCGACCACCCCGGCTCCGTGTACTTCTCGAACATTGACCCGTACAATATGAAGTCGAATGAAACGCTGACAATCCTTGAAGGCTTCAAGACGCAGCAGCAGACGAGCGAATGGAGCTGCGGCGTGTCCTCCGCGCTGATGGTGCTGGACTGGTTCGGCAAGCTCGGCGACAACGACGAGGTGACGCTTTCGGCGTTCCGCTCGGAGCGTCAGGGGCGCAACGGTCCGACAGGCGGAACCACGCCGGGGGCGACGAATCTGCAACAGATGATTGACATCTTCGACGGCATCGGCGGATTTGACGTGTATTCGACGTTTGACTGCGTTGAGAATGTTGACGAGGTGTTCACGCTCGGTTACATACAGGAGACGCTCGCGAACGGCGACCCGATTATGATAGGCTGGAACGACTGGGGCGGGCATTGGCAGGCGATAATCGGCTATGACGATATGGGTACGGACATTGAAAACGACGATGTGATTATTGTCGCCGACCCGTACGACACGACGGACCACAACCAGGACGGCTACGGCGTGTACGGGGCGGAACGCTTTATATATAACTTTACTTTCTACGATTTATTCCCAGAGGACGAGCTGAATTACAAGACGTTCCTCGTCGCGACACCGCAGGCATAACATTAGGCAGAACATTAAAATGACGCGCCGCCCGATTGGGCGGCGCGCTCGCTTAAATGCCTGTAATCGCCAACACGTTCAGCGGCGCAATCTCTCCCGCGCGATACCCGCGCAGCTCGTCAAGTTCCGATAATAGCAGCCGCTTCAATGACGGCGGCGCGTCCATAGCCTCAATTTGCTCCGGACAGGTCAGCAACGCGTTGCCGCGCTCCCAAACCGCGTCCTGCGACTCCGGCGCGCGCAACCGCGTCTCATTTGTAACCGCCCAGCCGGCGGTTTTTATTGCGTCCGAAATCTCGCCGTAACGGAACAGCGACCGCACGTTTGACAACGGACTCGGCGCAAAAACATTGCAGACCGCCTGAACGTGACACGCGAGGTAGTGGCACATCTGGCACGGGTCTGTGAGCCGCAAATCCCACTCCGCAAAGCACAGAGTGCGCGCCCAACCGCGAACCCGCGCGAGAATTTGCACGAGCTCGTCAAAATTTTTGAGGTACCACGAGCAGTGCGATAGCACGGCGTAGTCGTATCCGTCTGCGCGCGGCGAAAACTCCGGCGCGAGGATGTCGGTGTCAAAGTCCATTCGGAGCCGCCCACCGAAATCGGAGAGCAGCCGCTCCCGCGCCTGTCCCAGCGTCTCCGGTGCGCCGTAATCTGTACCCGCGCAATCCACCGCGTGGACGAACCCGCCCGCGCCGACGCGCGCGGCGAGTGCGGAGGTCGTGTCGCCCTGTCCGCAGCCGATTTCCAGCACGGTTGAGCCGGGTGCAATACCCCAAAAGTCAATCAGCGATTCGCGTTCGTTCATCGGAACACCTGCATTTCCTCGTCGTACAGCTCGGTCCGCCGGAACTCCGAAAAGTCGGGTGCAAGTCTCTCGACGCCCGCCAAAACCTCCGTGATTGCGGACGGATTTAACGTCGGGTTTTGAGCGGAAATAGTCGCGGATACCGTAATTATTTTATCATTATAATCCGAAAAAGTTATTCCTATTATATCATTTTTAATATCGTAATTAGTTTCACCACGCTTTGTTTTCTTGTGGATTACGAGCGAATCCGCGCCGAAAACCTCCGTCAGCCGCGCAACAGCACCGTCGGGAACGCCGTTGTCGTAGTGCAGACACCCCTCGATTTGCAGCCAGCGAATCTTTGCGAACTTCCGCTCCGACGCGTAAATCTCCGTCACGCGCAGACCGTCCGGCAGCGCGGCGTTGAGCGATTTGAGCGGATTTTCGGGCAGATCGCCGACAAATTCCACGTCCAAAAGCTCGCAGACGCTCTCCTGCCCGACCGACAGCGGCAGCGCGAACACCATCAGCGGGTGCGGGTTGAACCCCTCGGAGTGCCGCAGTGCGAAGCCCGCGCGCGTGAACGCGCGCTTGACCGTCCGCATCAAATCGAGGTGCGAAATGTACCGCGCGGTCCCCGTTTTTTCAAATAAAAATCGTGTTTTACTCATCGCAAACCCCTCCGCCGCACAGCGTTCTTGCGCCGCAATCGGAGCATTGCGTGCGGCAGTCGGGCGTCGTTATCGCTTGCCGCGCAAGCTCGTTTTCGCGTTTTAAGAACTCCGTAGTCACGCCCGTGGACACGACGCTCCACGGCAGAACCTCGTCGTAGCTCCGCGCGCGGTTCGCGTATTCGGTCGGGTCAACGCCGCACTTTTCAAACGCCGCAATCCACCGCGAATAGTCAAAATACTCGCCCCACGCGTCGAGGTGACCGCCGTTTTTCACGACCGCCTCGATTACCGCGCCGATTTTCCTGTCGCCGCGCGCGAGAACGGCCTCGATGAAGCTCGTCTGCGCGTCGTGCCACGAATAGGTTACGTTTTTTGCCTTCATATTCTCGCGCAGAAGCGTGACGCGGCGCATATATTCCGCCTGAGTCACCTGCGGCTCCCACTGGAACGCCGTGTGCGGCTTCGGCACAAAGCACGAGGTCGAAACCGCAATTCTAACGCCGCGGTTTTTGTTCGTCGCGTGCTGTCGCCAGGTGTACAGCACCATATTCGTCAGCTCCGCTATCGCGAGGACGTCCTCGTCCGTTTCGCCCGGCAGTCCGAGCATAAAGTAGAGCTTGACGCTGCTCCACCCGCCCGCGAAGGCTATGCGGCAGGTGTTCAGAAGCTCCTCCTCGGTTACATACTTATTTATTATGTCGCGCAGACGCTGACTGCCCGCTTCCGGCGCGAACGTCAGACCGCTTTTGCGCGTTTTCTGCACGCGGTTCATTAGCTCGAACGAGAAGTTGTCCGCGCGCAGGCTCGGCAAGGATAATGAGATATTCCGCCCCTCGGCGTACTCCAAAAGCCCGTCGCATAGGTCTAAAATCCGCGTGTAGTCACTCGTGGACAAGGATAGCAGCGTCGCCTCGTCGTAGCCCGACGCTTTGAGGGAGGCGATGCCTTTTTCGATGAGCAGCTCAGGGCTGCGCTCCCGTGCGGGGCGGTACGCGTACCCCGCCTGACAGAAGCGGCACCCGCGAATACAGCCGCGAAACAGCTCCAAACTCACGCGGTCGTGGACAATCTCCGTCGAGGGAATGATTGCGTTAACCGGGATTGGCGCATCGTCGAGGTTTGCGATAATGCGTTTGGTGACGGTTTCCGTCGAAATATCGGGGACGTAAACGCCGGGAATTTTCGCCGCCTCTGCTAGAAATTCCGCTTTGGACAGTCCGCGCGCTTTCGCGTCGCGGAGCGCGGCGTAGACCTCATTGTTCAGCTCCTCGCCCTCGCCGATAAGAAACAGGTCGATAAAATCCGCCATCGGTTCGGGGTTGTATGTACACGTCCCGCCCGCGACGACGAGCGGCGTCAGGCTGTCGCGCTCCGCGCTTCGCAGCGGCAAGCCTGCGAGGTCGAGCATATTCAGCGCGGCCGTGTACGCCATTTCGTAGCCGAGAGAGATTGCGATAACGTCGAAATCGCGCACGCTGTCGCCGGATTCGAGCGCGAAAAGCGGCAGTGCCGCCGCGCGCATTTCACTCTCCATATCTCCCCAAGGGGCGAAAACGCGCTCGCACCACACATAGTCCAAGCGGTTCGCTCCGTCGTACAGCACGCGCAGACCGAGGTTTGACATTCCGATTTCGTATGTGTCGGGGAAGCAGAGCGCGACGCGCACGTCGATTTTCGCCTTATCCTTGATTATTTGGTTGACCTCGCCGCCCGTGTACCGCGCCGGTTTTTGCACGCGCGGCAGGATTCGCGTTAAAATTTCGTTCATTTGTGTTGTCCTAACGTCATTTTGATGAATTAATCTTAACACACAACTTCGTAATTGACAACCTTTATTAAGTGGTGTATAATCAATGCATATTTACCAAAATAAAAGAAGAAATTATAAATTTTCAGGAGGTATTGCATATGTCCATTCCCTTTGATGAGAGAGAAATCACCGAAGCCGTAGAAACGCCGAGCTTTTTCGGTCCCCCGACGAAAACCTACAAGTACCCCGTTTCAGCAAGAGAGGCGTATAATGCGCTCTACGAGCGCAAGCCCGTATGGCAGATTATGGGTATGAGCGAGATTCAGATGTTCGCCCCTGAGGTCACGCCCGACAACATCGCCCGCGGCTTTGTGTTCGACGGCAGCGGTCACCCGCCCGCGACCGACAAGCAAATCGCGCCCGATATGTTCGGCATTGAGTGGGAATACGTCCAGCAGGTCGGCGGCTCGATGGTCCGTCCCGGCAAGCCGTTCCTCTCCGACGCGAATGAGTGGAAAGAAAAGCTCGTGTTCCCCGACATTGAGAAATGGGACTGGGAAAAGGCCGCGAAAGATAACGCGCAGTTCCTCACCACGGACAAATTCGTCCAGGTGTGGTTTCTCACGGGGTGGTTTGAGCGTCTGATTTCCTTTATGGACTTTGAGGCGGCCGCATACGCGCTCGTTGACGAGGACCAGCAGGATGCGGTAAAGGAGCTGTTCGACGCGCTCTCCGACCTGTACATAAAAATCTTCGACAAGTATCTCATCGCGTTCCCGCAGATTGACGGTTTCTGTATTCACGACGACTGGGGCGGGCAAAAATCCTGCTTCTTCTCACCGTCTATCGGCGAGGAGCTGATTGTTCCGGCGATGCGTAAGGTCACGGATTACCTCCATTCACGCGGGAAATGGTGCGACCTGCACTCCTGCGGTCAGGAAATCAAGCAGATTCCGAACTTCATAAAGGGCGGATGGGATTCTTGGAGCGGTCAGCCGATGAACGACACGCAAGAGGAATACAGCCTTTACGGCGACAAGATTCTCATCGCGGTTTCACCGGTTAAGCCCGATGAGGCACTCGATATTGCCGCGCTGTCCGAGGAGGAGCAAAAGGCGAAGGCGCGCGAGTACGCGGAGAAATACGCGAACCCCGCGAAGCCGTCGTTCTTCAACTACAACGGCGCAACCTCCGTCACCGCCGCTTTCCGCGACGAGCTTTACAGACAGTCCCGCATCAACTATTCAAAGTAAGCGAACGACACAAACACACAAACGCCCCGACTTCGTCGGGGCGTTTTAACAGGAGGCAGCATATGAAAAGCTATAAAATCGACCCCGATTCCGTTCTCGACTTCCGCAACAACGTGGCATTTTGCGTCGGCACGGGCCGCCTCGGCCTCGCGCTGCACCGCGAATATTTTGAGCAATTGAAGCTCGTTCAGGAGCAAATCGGCTTCCGATATATCCGCGGCCACGGACTTTTTAACGAGGACTTGGCGATCTGCCAGCGGCGGCCCGACGGCACAATCGAGTATAATTTCACCTACCTCGACAGGATTACGGACGGCTATCTGGAGCTGAATATCCGGCCGTTCCTCGAACTCGGATTTATGCCGAAAGTCCTCGCGTCGGGCGAGCAGGAGGTTTTTTACTGGAAGGGTAATGTCACGCCGCCGCGCGACTACGCGGAATGGAACGCGCTCGTCGGGGCGACGCTGCGGCACCTCGTCGCGCGCTACGGCGCGGAGGAAGTGACTAACTGGCCCGTCGAAGTCTGGAATGAGCCGAACCTCGGCGGCTTTTGGGAAAATGCCGACCGCAAGGAATATTTCAAACTGTTCAAGGAAACGATTTTCGCCGTTAAGACCGTGGACGAGCGTTTCCGCGTCGGCGGTCCCGCGATATGCGGCGTGGACGACGAGAGCTGGCTGCGCGACTTCCTCGACTTTTGCCGCGACGAGCGGCTGCCGCTCGACTTCATCACGCGGCACCTGTACACGATTGAATTTCCGGAGCAGTCCGGCCGCTACGGCTATCCGAAGCTCCGCCCACTCGAAAACGCGACGGACGAGACGAAAGGCTCACGCAAAATCATTGACGAGTACGACGAATTCCGCGGTATGGAGATGCACGTCACGGAATTCAACACCTCGTATTCGCCGATTACGCCGCTCCACGACACGAACCTGAACGCCGCCTACCTCGCGTTTATGCTCTCAAAGCTCGGCGACGAGAGCGCGTCGTACTCCTACTGGACATTCGGCGACGTGTTCGAGGAGCAGGGCGTGCCGTTCACACCGTTCCACGGCGGGTTCGGACTCGTCGCGAACGGCTGTATTCCGAAGCCCGCGTTCTACACATTTAAGTTTTTCAAAAACCTCGTTGGCGGCGAATGCGTTCTGCGCGAGGACGACTGCGTGGTCGTCAGATGCGGCGACGTGTATAAAGCCGTGATGTGGAATCTCGACGGCGAGGACAAAGGGATTACGCTCGAACTGCCGGACGGGGTTTCCTCACGCGAGTACAGTATGACAATCGAGACCGTTGACGAAAACAGCTGCAATCCGCTGCAAATCTGGCATCATATGGGGGAACCCGCGAGTTTGAGCAAGCGGCAGCTCGAACTGCTGCGTCAGCACGCGGTACCGGACGTTACTGCGGGACTGATTTTGAAAGCGAGGGCGATTGGGATTGAACTGAAACCGAACGCGGTGAAATACGTCGAATTCACGCCCGCCACGCTGACGCCCGACTGGGGCTTTGATTACGGTCGCGCGCAGCGCGCGTAACGCGCGTAACGAGATATGACACGAACGCGCCGCCCTCAGGGCGGCGCGTTGTAATTTATCCGAAATGAACGGTCAGCTCGTCTTTACTGAGTGTTACCCGCGCCGAATGTTCGTCGTCCTCGTCTGAGAGCTTATAGGATACGTTAATTTCGGCACCATCCGTGTCGTACGGGTTCGCGAAAACATATTCCCATTCGGGGAATGCGTCCCGAAGCGCGTCGGTCAGGTAGAAGCACAAAAGCTCGCCGTCCCGCTCAAAGAAGTAGGAGGTATCCCTGCCGCCGTGATAAAACTCGGCGATTTCCTTTGTGCCGTCGCCGTCAAAGTCGTTTTCTATGACTGTTTCAGCGGCCCCGACAAGGAATTTCAGCGTGCCGTCCTCGTCGAAGTAGTAATAATCGTTCGCGAAGTACGCCGCGCCGCGCGGTGCGAGAACCACGAATCCGCTGTGTCCGAGAACATTATCAAACGGGTGGAAGCCGTACGAGCCGCTGTCCTCGTATGCCGTCGTGTCCTCCGTGAGGAACCGCAGCCAGTCCGCGCCTTGCTTCTCGCGGTACGCGCCGTAAATAACGCCGTCCTGTGCCGCATAGAACATTAATTCCAAACCGCTTTCGGCGTCGTTGGAGGCGAGAACGGTCACGATGTCGGAGCTGTCAACGGGTTCCGTTATAACCGTTTGCTGATCCGGAGGATAGAGTTGATCCGCGTCAAACGGGATTTTGCGGCTCTCGTTCTGCGGCGGAGAAATTGGCGGCGTTGCGCTAACCTCGCTCGGCGCGTTCGGAGCGCAGGCGGCCAAAACGGCGACCGCGAGAATGAGCAAAGCTGCGGCGCGAAGCATACGACTGTTCATAATTAACCCTCCGTTTTTTCGATGTAGAATGGATTGAATTGCGGCGGAATGCCCTCGGGGATTTTCTGCCCGAACGCGTGTTCGAGGCCGCGGCGCAGGTACTTTGTCCAGAACGCCCATTCGTGCGTCCCCGCGCCCTCCTCGTATGTATACGGCAGACCGATTTCGTCGAGCTGCGCCTTAAATTCGCGGTTCAGGCGGACGAGCTTGTCGTTCCAGCCACACGCGAAATACAGGTCAATCGGGTCGGTTGCGGCGTTTTTGACGAGCCTTGCGAGAGTCGCGGGGTTTTTATCGGATTCAAGCACCGTATTCAAATCGCCGAAAATGCCCTCGTAGTAGCTGCGGTTGTGACCCAGCTCGTCAAGCTCCATTTCGCCGCGCGCGATTTTGACGGCGTTTTCGATCGTGATTGCGGAGGAGAGCGCGACGATGTGACCGAAGGTTTTGTGATATTTCAAACCGTTGTGGATTGCGCCGAAGCCGCCCATTGAGAGACCGGCAATTGTCGTGTCCTCGCGCTTAGGCGAGAGCGGGAGGAGGCGGCGCGTGAAGTCCACAAGCTCCTCGCCGATGAATTGCGAATATTTTGCGATGTTCGATTCGCCGTCGAGGAAGAACGAATTGTCGCCGGAGGGCATTACGAACGCCGTGTCGGTGAGCTGCGCCAGCTCGCCGAGGGCGGTGTTGGATTCCCAGTCCGTCGCGTCGCCGGTCATTCCGTGGAGCAGGTAGACGGTCTTCCAGTACGGCGTCGCGCGCGGCGGCATTCCGGGCATAGTTTCGGCGGGGATTACGACGTTCACGGTCGTGTGGCGGAAGATGGAATTTGCCTGAAAATTGAGCGTTAAGTGAGCCATAGCGGTAACCTCCGTAAAGTTTTGCCGCTATTCTATCACAGATTTTTGAGTTTTGCAATCTCAAGTATCCCGTGTTTTCGGATAGGGTCTTGTTTCGTCCGTGCGGTGGAGCAGATAGTCAATGCTGGTATTATAGCGTGTGGCTAACAGGTCTAAAATTTCCATTGGGATATTCAGATTGCCAAGCTCGTAATCCGAATAAGTAGTCTGATGAATTTTCAGCTCCGAGGCAAGGACTCTCTGGGAAATATCATTATCCTCCCGCAATTCGCGGATTCTTGACACGTTCATATTATCACCCCGAAATATTATAGGCTAAGGGCGTATCCTTTATTGATATTCAAGGGGTATTCCCTTACAGTGCGATGACAGCACTATAAAACAAGCAAAAGGAACAAAGTTTTTATAAAACTTTGTTCCTTTTGCTTGCGTTTGTCGAGGCGGACGCTATATTGAGCCGCGTCGGGGGCGGAAACCAACCGACCGCGACAATATTACGCCGCACAGCGGCAATGAGGAGGCAGCCAAAAATGGAAGAAACCGAAATCGGTGTCGAGGAGGTCACACCCGCCGAACAGAGCGAGTGGGGTCTTGACGACACGCCCGACAACGCACCCGACGCGCCGCAGACGGCGGCGGAGGAGGAGAAGTTTCGCTTAAAGCACCTCGGCGAGGAGTTCAAGGTCACGCGCGAAGAGATGACAGCCTTAGCGCAAAAGGGGCGGGATTACGACAGAATCCGCGAACGCCTGCACAGCCTTGAAACAATGGGCGGCGCACAGCCGGCGGTAATGCGCGAGGTACACGATTTTATATCGGAGTACGGCTCGACCGTGGACCCGCGGAACATTCCGGCAGAGGTCTGGCGTGAGGTGCGGGCGGGCAGTCCGCTGTTGACGGCGTATCAACGCTACGAAAACAACCGCCTGCGCGACGAAATCAGGAACGAGGTAAACCGCGCCCGTTCGTTCGGCGTGAAAGGCACCTCCGGAGCGGGTACCGGCTTCGGAGCAATCGAGAGCGACTGGTACAACTAAAATAAAAGGAGCAAAAAATGGCACTCAATTACACTACCAAATATTCCCCGCTGATTGCGGACCGCTTCAAACAGCAGAGCTTTACGGAGAAATACGCCGGCGGAAAGTACGACTTCGACGGCGCGCAGTCCATCGTCGTCTACACGGTGGACAAGGCGCAGCTCGGCGACTACAACCGCGCGGCGGCGGGTTCGCGCTTCGGCGCGGTGTCGGAACTCGGCGATACGAAGCAGATTCTCACGATGACGCAGGACAAGTCGTTCACGTTCTCAATCGACCACGGCAATTCCGCAGACCAGGTGAACGTCAAGCACTGCAACGAGCAGCTGAAATCCAACTGGGACGAGGTCTGCACGCCGATTATCGACACCTACCGCTTTAAGAAATGGTGCGACGGCGCGGGTCTGACGAAAACGGGCGCGGCGTTGACGAAAGAGAGCGTCGCCGAGGCGATTATGTCGGCCTCCGCCGCGATGAGCAACCTGCTCGTGCCGCGCGCGAACCGCGTCATCTTTGTGAGCGAATCGGTGTATATTCTCACGAAGCTGTCGAGCGAGGTCGTCGGGATTGACACGCTCGGCAAGGAGGCGATTCAGAACGGTGTAATCGGCCGCCTCGACGGAATGGACGTCGTTGCCGTGCCGGACGTGTATCTGCCGGAGGGCGTCGCGTTCCTGATTAAGCATAAGGACGCGACGGCGGACCCGATGAAGCTGAAAACTATGCGCGTCCAGAAGAATCCCGTCGGCATTGACGGCGACGTGGGCGAATGCCGCTTCTATCACGATTCGTTCGTGCTGGATTCCAAGGTTGAGGGGATTTTCGCCTACTCGACTAACGGCGCGGTTTCGCCGGTTATCACGATTGCGGGAGCGAACGCGACGGTGACGAGCACGACCTCAGGCGCGGTAATCCGCTACACGACGGACGGTTCAAACCCGAAAACGAGCGAGAGCGCGCAGGTCTACTCCTCGGCCGTCGCGCTGACGAGCGGTCAGACAATCCGCGCCTACGCGTCGAAAGCCGGAATCCTGAATTCCGGCATTACCGCTGCGAAACGCGCGTAACAACCAAAGCAGAGCGGAGCGTGCGGGAACGCACGCTCCGTTTCGGAAAGGAGTGAAAATGACTACATTAAAAGAGGCGTTCGCAATCACGATGTCGTTGATTGACGAACTCAACGAGAACGGCGAGGCGGAAACGCTGTCAAACCGTGACTTTGAACACCGCGCTCCGGGGATTGTCGCCGTTCTGCTCGGAGAGTTGTATCCGTATTCGGACACATACGCGTCGCCGACGGCGGGCAAGCGCGCGATTTGCCCGCCAATCGCGGGATTTGACGACGCGCTGCCGCTTGACGACTTTCTGTCGCGTTCGGTTCTGCCGTGCGCGCTCGCGGCGCGGTTGATGCTCGACGAAAATCCGGCGGTCGCGGCGTATTACGAGCGGCGGTATATGGAACTGCTCGGAAAATACGGCACGATGCACGCGGCAACGCCGGAGCCGATTGCCGATGTGTACGGAGGGCTTCGCATATGTCGGTAGTGCTGACCGGCGATTCGCCGTCCGTATATAAAGTGGCGAAGTGGCTCGGCATCAATGAGAATCCCGACGGCGACACAGAGATTCGCGCGGGCGAAGCCGCCGAGATGGAGAACTTCCGCGTGACGCGCGATTGGAGCCTGCAACTACGCCCTGGGTATCAGGTGATCGGCGCGAAAACGTGGAGCGGAACGGTTCGCGGTGTGTGGCACGGCAGGGTGGGTTCGGAGAACCGAACGGTTTTTGCGTGCGGTGGCGCGGTCTACGCGCTGAATCTGACGACGGGCGCGGCGGAGCAGGTTCCGACGGACGGCGTGACTATTACGAATGCGGAGACGCGGTTTTTCGGCTTCGACGGGAAGCTGTACCTGCAAAACAGACACGAATACCTGCAATGGGACGGCGCGAACCCGATTACGCGCGTGGAAGGCTACCGCCCGCTTGTCGTCGTCGCATCACCTCCGCAGGGTGGCGGAACGGAGCTGGAACGCATAAACAAACTCACGGGAGCGCGGCGCGTATGGCTCTCGCCCGACGGTTCCGCGTCGCTGTTCCGACTGCCGGAAAAAGGCATCGCGAGTGTGGATTATATCAAAAACCGCGCGGACGGCGCGGCGATTACGGCGTTCACCGCGGACCTCTCGGACGGAACGGTGACGTTCACGGCGGTTCCCGTCGCGGGGACGAGCAGCATCGAAATCGGATATACGCACGGGGCGACAATGCGCGGCGAGGTCGAGGGAATGCGCTTCGCGGAGATTTTCAACGGCTCCGCCGACAACCGCGTTTTCCTTTACGGCGACGGGTCGAACCGTACGATTTACTCAGGGCTGGACTACGACGGCGCGGAGCGCGCGGACTACTTTCCGGACCTGAATGTGCTGGATATAGGCACGTCGAACACGCCGATTACCGCACTGATTCGCCACTACTCGCGCCTCGCGGTGTTCAAATCGGACAGCGCGTATTCGGTTTCTTACGGCGCGATTCCGCTGTCCGACGGGCGCACGACCGCGGCGTTCTATTACACGCCATCCAACCGCTCCGTCGGCAACGCGGCGGCCGGCGAGGCCTTGCTTGTGGAAAACAGCCCGCGCACGCTCGCGGACGACGCAGTTATCGAGTGGCGCAACTATTCAAGCTATGCGGCGAACCTGACGAGTGACGAGCGGCAGGCGAAGATCATCAGCCAGCGCGTGTCCTCGACGCTCGGCGAAATGGACCTCGGAGCGGTACGGACGTTTTTTGACCGCGATGCGCAGGAATATTACGTATTTGCTGACGGGACGGCGGTCGTCAACGGCGTCGAAACGGACACGTGGTATATCTACCGTGATTTCGATTTCGAGCGGCTTTTTGATGCGGACGGCGAGCTTTACGGATTTACGAATACGGGGGAATTCGCGCTGATTTCGCGGAGATTCCAGAACGACGGCGGCCGTGCGATTCACGCGGTGTGGCGTTCCGGCGCAATGGCTTTCGGGCGCGACTGGCGGCTAAAATATTCGGGGCGCGTGTTCGTGACGTTAAAGCCGGAGCCGCGCAGTTTCCTGCGCGTCGGCGTGCGCACGAACAGGGCGGGGACGAGCGAAGAAAAGGCAATCGGTTCCGGACTGGTCGGATATGCCGACGTCTCGTTCGCGCATTGGAGCTTCGGCACGAACAGGCAGCCGCAGACGAAAAAGCTGAAAATCCGCGCGAAAAA
This sequence comes from Oscillospiraceae bacterium, assembly GCA_031261745.1. Classification (GTDB taxonomy): domain Bacteria; phylum Bacillota; class Clostridia; order Oscillospirales; family Oscillospiraceae; genus JAIRRO01. The sequence continues at coordinate 5,861 of JAISJC010000138.1, read as the reverse complement.
GTTTGCGTACTACCAGCTCGTTTTCGACAGCAACACGGATTGGAGCACGGTGACGGTTCTGTCGGCTGATGTCAAGTTCAGACTCGCCGGCGAGGTGAAATAGTCACTATAAACCGATAAATACTAACGATAAAGGAGAAAACTATGGCAATCAGGCAATTAACGCATAATATGAATATTATATCCGCACTACCGGATGAGCCGAATGACGAGGGCGGACTTTCGGCGACCGCACTGAAAGCGAAGTTTGACGAGCCGGGAAACGTGATGAAGGCGTTCATAAATGAGTCGCTGATTCCCGACCTCGAAGCGGAAATAAACTCCGAAATAGGCGCGGTGGTACTCACGAGCGGCAATGTGCCGACGGGCGGCACGGAGGGGCAGATACTCGTCAAGAAGTCCGACGCGGACTTCGACACGGAATACCGCGACCCCGCGCCGGTTCCGACGGCGGCGACGATACCTATTTCGGAGGCGGCAGCCGACGCGATGTCGCTCGGATCAAATGCTTCCGTGGAGGCGGGGCTGCTGGCGGTGAAGGAGGAGATTTCGTCGCTTGCGACCTCCGTACCGACGACCTATGTGAAAAAGTCGGGATTTGTAACCGGTACATTTACGATGGCGGCGACCGACTATACGGAGCAACTGGCGAAGCACATCAATATCGGCGGAAAACCGCAGGGACTGTGGATGACGCTGTTGAGTTCCAACGCGCTGGTCAACGGCAATTTCGCGGCGGTAAATCTGCCGTCCGATACCTACTACCCGATGCACGCAGGAATGATAACGACAGGTACAACGCACTACCCGCAAAGGATCTGGGTGAAATTCACCGCAACGGGATTCAGCGTATATAACTGGTCGAACACCAATTCCTCCTTTGCCGGCACGTGGCAGTACTTCGCCGTCTTGTAGGGGGAGCTGATAATGAACGAATTAACAGGGCTGATGAAAATCGCGCAGTCCGTGGGCATTCCCGCGCTCTTTGCGGTAGTGCTGCTCGGACTGGGAATGAAATATATCCCGAAGTTTCTTGACGCGTGGTTGCTGTCGCGGCACGAACTGGGGGAGCAGGCGACGCGTGTAATCGAAGTCGCGGCACGCGGAGAGATTGCGCTGAGGCAGTCGTCGGAGGTCATTGAGCGCAGTGCTGCCGCGGCGGAACGGATGATTGCGGCGTTTGACAACATCGGCGTGTCGATGAGCGCGCTTGCGGGGTCGCTGAACGAACACGACAGGCGCGCCGAGGAGATGAACGTCGGAATCCACCAGATTTTGGAGAACTCGCGGCTGTGAACGGGAGAATTGAGACCGTACTCGCCGTGGCGGCGGGATTTATCGGGACAAAAGAGTCGCCGAAGAGCAGCAACAACGTGATTTTCAATACGCATTACTACGGGCGCGAGGTCTCCGGCGAAGATTACGCGTGGTGCGTCACATTCGTGTGGGACGTGTTCAGACTCGCGGAAATGTCCGCGCTGTTTTATGGCGGCGGCAAGACGGCGAGCTGCGAGCGGGTGCTTTCGTACGCGAAAGCGAATGGTCGCTTCGTCGGGAAAACTGAGCTGCGGCGCGGAGATTTGGTGCTGTACCGCTTCCCGACGAATACGCGCGCGGCAAACCACATCGGGATTGTGACGCGCGCCGACGCAAAGCGCGTGACGGCGATTGAGGGCAATACGGCGGCGGGAAACGACGCCGGCGGCGGAGCGGTTATGGAGCGTGAGCGCGACCTGACCTATGTCGTCGGCGGGTACCGCCCGGATTACGGAAAGGACGATAATATGAGCGACAAAGAATTTGCGGAGTATATGGAGCGGTACCTGAGCGCGGCGGGAACGGGCGACGACCACAGCGCGTGGGCCTCGGCGGCGATTGAGGACGCGATAGCCCGCGGCATTGTGGCGGGAAACGGCGGCGGAGACTTCGGGTGGAAAAAGCCGCTGACGAAAGAGACTGCGGCGCAGATGATTTACAATTTACTTCGGTCACAGAACCGAGAAAGAGAGGACTGAAATGGCGGATAATTACACGCCGACAGGGACGTATTTTGACGGGGGTCTCGGAAAATCGGACAAGGCAAAGGTCACGGAGCTGCAAGCCGTTTGGGCGAAAGCGGACGCGGCGGGAGACGCGGCGACGAAGGCCTGGGCGCACGAACAGGCGGAGATTATCCGCAGCGGAAACGGCTATTCAGGCGGAGCCGACGGCTCCGAGTTTATTCCTACGGCGTCGCCGTCCTCGTCGGGCGGTTCGAGCGTAAAGTCAGGCTCCGGCGGCGGGTCGTCGGGCGGATACAGTGCGTACGCGATGCCGAATCAAAGCACCGCCGAAAAGTACATAAAGGAGCTGTACGCCGCGCAGGCGGACGCAGCCCTGAATGCCCTGAAATCCGCGTACGAGCAGAACGTGCAGACGCTCGACAGCGCGTCCTCGCGCCTACCGGACGTGTATAACGCGGCGCGGAACCGAATCCACGGCGAGAGCGAGATTGAGCGCGGAGCGTTCAACGAAAGGGCTGCGGCGCAAGGTCTCGGTTCCGGCGCGGGCAGTCAGGCGCGGCTGTCGTTCGACAACGCGCTGCTCGGAAATCTCGGTGAGGTCTCACGCGAGGAGGCGGGCAAAAAGTCGGATCTGCTGCTTGAAAAGTCGCGGCTTGAAACGGCTTACAAAAACAGCATTGCCGAAGCGAAATCGAAAAATGACCTCGCATTGGCGAAGGACCTCTACGGGGATGCGGTGCGCGTGGATTCGTCACTGCTCGCATCGGCGAAAGCGCAGGCGGACGAGACCTACAAGGCGTATACGAGCAAATATTGAGCGAAAAAGCCCCCTCGTGGGGGCTTTTTCGCTTGCATATACAGGTTTACTATGTTATACTGTCCACATAATCCACAGGCTTATCCACAAACTAACTATAAGCTCAAAAGGAGTAACGATATGACGAGCCAAGTCCTCGCAATCAGCGGAATGACGTGCGCGGCCTGCTCTGCGAGAGTGGAGCGCGCGCTAAAAAAGGTGGAGGGAGTGACCACTGCGACCGTGAATCTCGCGACGGAACGCGCGACGGTCACCTTTGACGACGCGATCGTCACCGTTGACGGTCTGATTGCCGCCGTCGAGGCGGCGGACTACGGCGCGGAGATTCCGAAACGCAGCACCACCGACGCGGACCGCGCAAAAAAACAGCGCGCAATCCGCATCCTGTGGACGAAGTTTATCATCGCCGCCGTGTTCGCGCTGCCGCTGCTGTACCTCGCGATGGCACCGATGATTTCCGCGAAGCTGCCGTTCCCCGACGTTGAGCCTATGACGCACGCATATTTGCAACTCGCGCTCGTAATCCCTGTGATTGCAGTGGGTTACCGCTTTTATTACATCGGATTCCGCGCGCTGTGGCACCGCTCGCCGAATATGGATTCGCTGATTGCGGTCGGCACATCGGCGGCCGTGCTGTACAGCTTATATAGTATGCTCACGTTCACGCCGGCGGTCCACGGCCACGGCGAAATGGCGATGCCAACGCTGTATTTTGAGTCCGCAGGCGTGATAATCACGCTGATACTTTTAGGAAAATCGCTCGAAGCCGTATCAAAGGGTCGCACAAGCGACGCGATAAAAAAGCTGATGGGGCTTGCGCCGAAAACCGCGCTTGTGATTCGCGGAGATGTTGAAACCGAAATTCCTATTGACGAAGTGGAAATCGGCGATATAATAGTGGTGAAACCCGGCGGGCGGATTCCCGTGGACGGCGTTGTGGCGGACGGTCACACGTCAATTGACGAGTCGATGCTGACGGGGGAGAGTATGCCCGTGTCGAAGTCTGCGGGCGATAAGGTCTACGCCGCAACGATAAACACGACGGGGACGATCCGGTTCCGTGCGAAAAAAATCGGCGCGGACACCGCGCTCGCGCAGATTATCCGCCTCGTCGAGGACGCGCAGGGGTCAAAAGCCCCGATTGCCCAGCTCGCGGACACTGTGTCCGGCGTGTTTGTGCCAATCGTCTGCGCGATTGCCATAGCGGCTGCGGTCGCTTGGTTTATCGCCGCGCGGGACGTGGAATTCGCGCTGACAATATTCATTTCCGTGCTTGTAATCGCCTGCCCGTGCGCGCTCGGACTGGCGACGCCGACGGCGATAATGGTCGGCACGGGGCGCGGCGCGGAACTCGGAATCCTGATAAAGGGCGGCGAAGCACTGGAAACCGCGCACAAAATCGACGCGATTATCCTCGACAAAACGGGTACAATAACGGAGGGGAGACCCGCCGTAACGGCGGTTGAGGGAGACGTTTTGCAACTCGCGGCGAGCCTTGAACGGCACTCAGAACACCCGATTGCGAAGGCGGTCTGCGACGCGTTTGACGGCGAATATCTCGAAGTTACGGACTTCCGCGCCGTTACGGGAGAGGGAGTTGCCGGCGTCGTCGGCGGGAAAACCGTCGAGATCCGGCGCGGCGTAAAGCTGTATGTTGACGGCGAATATCGCGGGCAAATCTCGGTCTCCGACACGGCGAAGCCGACGAGCGCGGCGGCGATCGCGAAGCTTCGGGCGATGGGCATTGAGGTCTATATGATCACCGGCGACGCGGAGGAGACGGCGCAGCGCATTGCCGCCGAGGTCGGGATTGCGAACGTCCTCGCGGAGGTGCGGCCGGGCGACAAGGCGGACGAGGTGAAAAAGCTCCAAGCGGAGGGAAAAACCGTCGCTATGGTTGGCGACGGGATCAACGACGCGCCCGCGCTCGCGCAGGCGAATGTCGGCATCGCAATCGGCTCCGGCACGGACGTTGCAATGGAATCCGCGGATATTGTGCTTATGCGCTCCGACCTCGGCGGCGTGCCGACGGCGATTGAGCTGTCGCGCCGCACAATCCGCAACATTCGGCAAAACCTGTTCTGGGCGTTCGGCTACAACACGGTCGGGATTCCGATTGCGGCCGGCGTGCTGCACATCTTCGGCGGACCGCTGCTGAACCCGATGTTCGCGGCGGCGGCGATGAGTTTGAGCAGCGTTTCGGTGCTGACGAACGCGCTGCGGTTGAAACGCATAAAACTGCAATAAAGTAACTATAAATGACACACAAACTAACTATAACTATAAATTACGGAGGAAATGGTTATGATTCGCGGCAAATACACCGACATTGCGAGGCTCGAAAATCACGCGGCAGGGGCGGTCACGGTGCGCGGCTTTGTGCGCTCGAACCGCAATAACGGGCATCTCGGCTTCATTGACCTGAACGACGGCACGCGCCACTCCGGTGCGCAGGTCGTGTATGAGGGGGACGAAAAGTACGTCACCGGCGCGTCGATCGAGGTGCGCGGGGAGCTTGTGTTCACGCCGGAGGCGCGCCAGCCGTTCGAGATTCGCGCGGAGGAAATCAAGCTCATCGGCGACTGCGACACGGATTTTCCGATGCAGAAAAAGCGGCATTCGCTCGAATTTATGCGCGAAATCCCGCACCTGCGGACGCGGACGAATACGTTTTCCGCGCTGTTCCGCGTGCGCAACGCGCTGTCTATGGCAATCCACGAGTACCTGCAATCAGACGGTTTTATGTACGTAGCCGCGCCGATTCTCACGGGGAACGACGCGGAGGGCGCGGGGGAGACATTCGGCGTTTCGACCTCCGGCGGAGCGGAAGAATTTTTCGGCAAGCGCGCGGTTCTGACCGTTTCGGGGCAGCTCCACGTCGAGCCGTTCGCGCTCGCGTACGACAAGGCGTACACGTTCGGACCGACGTTCCGCGCGGAAAACTCAAACACGACGACGCACGCCGCCGAGTTCTGGATGATTGAGCCGGAAATCAATTGGGCGGACCTCGAAGACGATATGGCGGTTATGGAGGGGCTTGT
>JAISJC010000103.1 GCA_031261745.1 Oscillospiraceae bacterium | reverse complement strand
TCCGGCAGCATCGAGTCCCCGCCGGAGAACACGCCGCGCAGCGGCGAGAGGTCGAGTTTTTCCGTTTTCGGCAGGCGCAGCAACGCCTCAAAGAGCGTCGGAACGCCCGCGATATAGTTCGGGCGGCGTTTTTTCAGCAGCTTAGCGTAGGACGCGACGGTGAAGCGCGGGACGAGCAGACACGTCACGCCCCCTAACAGCGCGGTGTGGATGCAGACGCCGAGGCCGAAGCCGTGGAAAATCGGCATTACGGCGAGGAATTTCGTGTTCGGAATCAGGCAGTCGCCCGCTTCGGCGGTCAGCTGCGCCTGCGCGTTGAAGTTCAGGTTCGTGAGCAGGATTCCCTTGGTTTTGCCGCTCGTTCCTCCGGAATAGAGGACGGCGGCGACGTCGCCGCCGCGCCCCGAATACTCGTAATCGGACGGCGAAGCCTTGCCGCGGCGCAGAAACTCATTGTAGCGCAACAGTCCCGTCCCTTTGGGCGGGATTTTTTCGCGGAACGACAGGGCCTTCGCGAGGACGGCGGGCAGCGCGTCTGCGGGTCCGGTTAAAATCGTAAATTCGGGCTTGTACTCGTCGAGTACGGGCCTGAATTTTTCGTAAAACTGGTACAGCGTGACGAAAGCGCGCGGCTTGGCGGAGCCGAGCAGCTCCGCCATCTCCTCCGCCGAGGAGAGCGGGTGCGTCATACACGCGACCGCGCCGATGAGGTTCAGCGCGTAGAACAGGACTACGGCCTGCGGCACGTTCGGCAGCGAGAGCATTACGCGGTCGCCGCGCCGAATGCCGAGCGCGAAAAAGGCGCGCGCCGCCGCGCGCACGTCGCACTCAAACGCGCGAAAGCTGCGGCGGAACCCCATAAACTCATACGCGGGGAGGTCGGGGTATTGCCGCCCGACGGCAAAGACCTCATTTATCATTGAATTGTCGGAAAATTGCTCCGGCATAATTTCTCCTTGTTATCCTGAATTATCTGATTAGGTCGCCCTCGGCGACGACACCGCCGGACGCGTTTCCCTTAAAATAATCGTCCATTACGAGCTTTGCGATTTCCATAATGCCCGCGCCGCTGCCACCCTTTTCGACGACGACGGAGATTGCGATTTCAGGGTCGTTTGCGGGCGCGTAGCAGATGAAAACGCCGTTGTTGTAGTCGTTGCTCGTCTGCACCGTCCCGGTTTTCGCCGCGACGGGGACGGGATAGCTGCCGAACATATCACGCGCCGTGCCGCTCTTCGCGACGGCCCGCATTCCCTCCTGCAAAATCGCGACCAGATCGCCCTCGGCAATCGTGCTGCGCGTCGTCGGCTCGTGCGAGTAGACCGTCCCCGAATAGTCGGAGCTTTTCGCGGCTTTTATGAGCGACAGCTCGCGCAGGATTCCGCCGTCGGCGATTGTCGCGGCGTAATTCGCGAGCTGAATCGGCGTGAACTGGTTCAGCCCCTGACCGATGGATACGAGCAGCGTGTCCGCGCTCCACCAGTTTTCGTTGAGCTTTTCTTTCTTGTACTCCTCCGTGGCGACGACGCCCTCTTTTTCGTTGATACTTATCCCCGCGAGCGTTTTCGCGCCGAAGCCGAAGTCGCGCGCCGCCTGCGCGATACGCGACGGTCCCGTGTCGTCGCCGACCTTGTAGAAGAAGTAGTTGCACGAATCTTTCAGCGCGCCGACGACGTCCTCCGTGCCGTGAGTCGCGCCCGTCTGCGTGTAAATCCAGCACTTGGGGCGGTAGTCGTTGTACTTTGTGAACTGCCCCAAATCCACAATCGGCGTGTAACGCTCGATTACTCCCGCGCGCAGACCCGCGAGCGCGGTCACGGGCTTGAACGTCGAGCCGGGGCTGTACACGCCCTGCAACGCGCGGTTTAACAGCGGCTTTCCGGGGTCGTTCACCAGCTCCGCGTAGTTTTGCAGCATTGTCGCGGGGTCAAACGACGGGTACGACGCGATTGCGAGCGGCTCGCCGGTTTTCACCTGCGTGATGACGACCGCGCCGCCGGTGACGAGCTGACCCTCCTCGCGCGTGAGGTTGATTGTGCGGATTTTCTCCGCGAGCGCGGCCTCCGCGGAACGCTGAACGTCGATGTCAATCGAGAGGTAGACGTTGGCTCCGGGGACAGGCTCCGCCGTGACCGTCTCTTCGAGGACGGTTCCGTCCTCGCTCGTCCTGACGACCTTTGTGCCGTCAACGCCGTGCAGATACTGCTCAAACGCGGCCTCCGCGCCGGACTTGCCGATCAGCGCGTCCATCGGATAGCCGAGCGGCTTGTACAGCTCGTAATCCTCCGCGTCCATTTGCGACAGGTACCCCAACAGGTGCGCCGCCGACGTCGTATAGTATTCCCGCGCGGAGCTGATTTGTATACTCACGCCGGGGTACGCGCGCTCTGAAATCTGCGCGACAAGCTCCGCCGGAATGTCCTGCGCGAAGATATACGGCGGGAGATTCGTGATGACGGCGCGGATTTCAAGCTCGTACCGCACGCCGATAATCAGCCGCGCGTCCGCGATTCCGGTCGTATACGGAATGTCGTAGTGCTTTTTCATCCAGACGATCAGGTCGTCCGCCGTGATGTCCTCCGCGAGGCCGAAAAATTCGAGATACGTGTCGAGCCGCGACCGCTGCGCCGCGGTCATATCGTAGCGGAACTCAAACGGCGCGCCCTCGTTCACGGGGAACGCGTCGTTGTACGCCACGCCCGCCGAGGTCGTCATATGCACGAGGTCGCGCAAAATGCCGTTCGTGTCCTCCGCCGCGCGGAGCGCGGTGCGCGTGAGCAACACATCGAACGCGGGGCGGCTGGAAACGAGCTTTTTTCCGTTGCGGTCGAGGATATCGCCGCGCGCGGCGCGGATAGTTTCCACGCGCGTCGTCGTCACGAGCGGCAGCGGCTCCGCGCCGTTCGGCAGGGCGGTATCGTAGATTTGCATTTTGTACAGCGCTGCGGCGTAAACCGTCAGCACGCCGGCGAACAGCACGATAAGAATGACAAGCCGCGTCGGCTTGAAGAATTTATTCATTATTTTCGCTCCTTCTGACAAGTCCCCTCGCGCCGAAGTAAATCGGCACCGTAAACGGCAGGGACACGAGCAGCTGCCAGGTCGCCTCCGCCAGCAGCCAGCGCGGCTCCGCGCCGTCAAAAAACAGCAGCGTGAACATCTGCGCCGCCGAACAGACCGTGAGCGTGATCACGCACAGGATGAAATACGGCGCGAAACCGCGCGCGAAAACCGTGTCCGACAGCACGCCGATAATCAGGCAAATCACCGTGAACAGCACCGTGAACTGCGCGACCGGACGGTTCATCGAGACGTCGCACAGCACGCCCGCAAACAGTCCGACGGCCGCTCCGCGCGCGCCGCCCTCAAACATCGCGGCACCGACGGCCGCGAGCGGCAAAATCAGCGGAATCGACGGAAGCGTCTTAATGTACGGCAGGATTAACGCCTGAACGACGAAAACGATAAGTAAAAACAGCGCGTGGTACACGAACGACAGCGCGCGGCGCGAATTGACTTTTCTGCGGTTTGATTTATTCACGGTCAGTTCCTCTCAAAGTCCGTGACGATGAACACAAAGCTCGGCTCGCCGGGCTTCGCCTCCGGCTCGATAATCCCGTACATACCGATGCCCGCCGCGTTCTTCATCACGCCCTGAACGGTCCCGATGACCAGTCCCTCAGGGAAAATGCCGCCCTTGCTGCCGCTCGTGACGACCGTGTCCCCCGCGAGGACCGTCGTGTCGTCCGCGAGGAAGTCGAGCTTCAACAATCCGTCGCGCATATAGCGGAAGTCGCCGACGGCGACGCCGTCCGCGCCCCTTTCGCCGATTAGCGCGCCCGCGGAAAACGTCGTGTCAATCACGGAAACGGCTGTGGAATCGACCGCGCCGACCTTCGTGATTTTCCCGACGAGGACGCCCGTCTCCGTAATCACCGCGTCGCCGACGGCGATATCGGAATTCGAGCTGCCGCGGCTGACGGTGAACGTCGAAGCCCAGTTCGACGCGCCCCACATAATAATCGTCGCCTGCTCAAACGTATAATCGCTGTGCCGCGCGGCGAAGCCGAGCAGGTCGCGCAAACGCTTATTCTCCTCCGAAACCTCGGTATACTCGCGGTAATCCTGACGGTAATCCGCGATCTGCTGCTTTAAGACCTCATTCTCCGCGACGACATTTTCGTACTCGTACATATAGCCGTAAATCGTCTCAAACGTCCGCGCCACGGCGGCCGCGGCGGATTTCAGCGGCTTTGACGCCGCGCTTGTCCAGCCCGTAACCGCGCCGTCGCCGCGGCCCGTGCCGGTGGACACAAGCGCGATAACGGCGATAAGCACCGCCGCCAGGACAATCGCGATATTTCGTTTTGTGAGAAATGATTTCATAAATAAAATATACCCTATTCTACGCCCTTGTAATACAGGCCGCGCGTAAATCCGCCGGGTTCATACGCGCCGTCGCCCGCGTAGCGACGCATAACCGAGACGCATTCGGCGGCGTTTTCCGTCGTGAACGCGAGGCGCAGACCCCAGACGCCGAGATTCAGAAAGTCCGGCAATCTGTCCGCGAGAAACAGCTTTTTTGAGTTCAGCACGACGTTGCGGCACGAGTCCGCGTTCTCGCGGATTACGGGGAAGTTCGCGCCCGTGCGGTCGGAGAGTCCGGAAAAGCTTCCGCAGGTGCAGCTGCCCGACGAGGACTTGATTACGCAGTTCTCCGTGAGCATAAGCGGCAGTCTGCCGTAGGCGAGCAGCTCCGTATCGAGCGGCTTTACCGCGTCGTTAATCTGCGGCAGGCTCATCTCAAACGACAGCGTCGCGGAGGCGAGACCCAGATCCCGCGCCGCGAGAAGCGCGTGCGACGAGAAAATGTTCAGCCCGAAGTCCCCGCGCACCGTGAAACCCATCTCCCGCAGCGGCAAAACCTGTCCGAGATTGCCGCAGAGAATGTCCGTAATGCCGATTTTCCGCGCCGCTTCGAGGATTTTATACGTGCGCTGCCACTCCGAATCGAACACGACGCGCGGCATTATCGCCGCAACCATAATGTCCGGCGACGCGAGAAACGGTTTCAGCTTCGCCGTGTGCCGCAGCTCCGCGAGCGGAATGTACAGCAGTCGCGGCGCGAGTACCAAAAGCTCGTTCGAGAGCTGTTCGGATTTCGTGATTGAGACCGTGAAAACCGGCGGTTCCGGCGACGGCGGGATGACGATGACCGCCGTGTCGGGCGTCGGCGCGGGCGTGATCGCCGCCGTCGCGTCGAAGTCGATGATTTTCGGCTGTTTTGACGCGCGGCGTTGCTCGAAAAGCGCGGCGAGAACCTCGCGGCGCATCTCATTAATCGCCGCGACCGGCAGCGCGAGACCGGGGTCCACGCGGCACTTGACAGCCTCGCAGAAGAACGGCGTTCCGCCGGTTTTATGTAACTGCGTCGAGAGCTGCGCCGTGTTCGTCTCGCGGTGAAATGCCGGCTCCGGCACCGCACCCTGCGCGGCGGCGCGGTTTCCGCGGTCGTCGAACGCGACGAGCCGCGCGGGAACGCCGGTTTTCAGCTCCGCGACGAACTTGACCGGCACGCGCTGGAACTCACCGTGCAGATAATTGCGCCGCGCGGAGCGGAAAATCTCCGCGTCGCCCGTCGTCTCCTCGCGCACGCCGAGCATAGACTCGCCGAGGTTTTTTGTGTAGTAGCCGTCCGTGAAACCCTGGCGGGAGAATGCGGATTCGAGCGCGTTAAGTTCCTCCGCCGTCGGGTCGCGATGCTCGTGCGCCGCCTTTGCGTAGACGCCCGTGACAATCGCGGCGTACTCCGGCCGCTTCATTCGTCCCTCGATTTTCAGGGATTTTACACCGGCTTTTTCCAGCTCTTCGAGGTGCGAAACCAAGCAATTGTCTTTGAGTGACAGCGGGTATTCCGATTTTCGGCTGTTGCCGCTGTACGGCAGACGGCACGGCTGCGCGCACGCGCCGCGGTTGCCGCTCCTCCGCCCGATGACGGACGAGAAATAGCACTGTCCGGAGTGCGACACGCAGTACGCGCCGTGGACAAAGACTTCCAGTTCAACCGGCGAGCTGCGGGCGATGCTCTCGATATCCTCGCGCGGCAGCTCGCGCGCGAGGACGACGCGCGACGCGCCCATAGCGGCGACGATTCGCGCGCCCTCGGAATTGTGAATCCCCATTTGCGTGCTGCAATGCAGCGGCATATCCGGAAGCGCGGAATGAACCGCGCGCATAAGTCCGAGGTCCGCGATGATAATCGCGTCCGCGCCCGCCTTCGCCGCCGTAACCGCCGTGTCGAGCGCGGCCGGAAGCTCACGGTCGGTGACGAGCGTGTTGAGCGTGAGATATGTTTTTACGCCGCGCACGCGGCAGTATTCCGCCGCGCGGGCGAAATCGTCCGCTGTAAAGTTTTTTGCCCCGCGCCGCGCGTTGAACGCCGAAAAGCCCATATAGACAGCGTCCGCGCCGTTCTGCACGGCGGCGGTCACGCCCTCAGGCGAGCCTGCGGGGGAGAGAATTTCTATCATTGATATTTCCTTGTTTCCGCGACGGCCAATTCGTCGCAGCGGTTGTTGTTCTCGTTTTCGGCGTGACCCTTGACCCAGACGAACGAGACGCGGTGCATCTCCAAAAGCGGCAGCAGCCGCTGCCACAGCTCAGGATTTTTCACGGGGCCGTCGGCCTTGCGCCAGTTTTTTCTGACCCACGAGTCGAGCCAACGCTTGTTAATCGCGTCGGTGACGTACTTTGAGTCCGAGTACAGCGTCACCTCGCACGGCTCCGTGAGGACGGACAACGCCTCGATTACGCCCGTCAGCTCCATTCGGTTGTTCGTCGTCTGCGGCGCGCCGCCGGACATCTCGCGGCGTTTCTCGCCGTAGAGCAGCACCGCGCCCCAGCCGCCGGGGCCGGGATTGCCGGAGCAGGCCCCGTCGGTGTAGATGATTACGGATTTCATTCGGCGTCCGTCGGTTCGGCGGGGATTTCGCCGTCGTCAATAATGTCCGACTCCTCTTCCTTGTCGGTGCGAGCGATTGCGATGACCTTTGCGCCGTCGCCGATACGCATCAGGCGGACGCCCTGCGTCGAGCGGGAGAGCGTCGAAATGCTCGCCGCGTCCATACGGATAATTGTGCCGTCGTCGGAAATAATCAGAACGTCGTCCGCGTCGGTTACGACCTTAATCGCGGCGACTTTGCCCGTTTTTTCCGTGATTTGATAGTTCTTTTTGCCCAAACCGCCGCGATTCTGCGCCTCACCCTCGCCGCCGCGCAGATACTCGGCAATCGGCGTGCGCTTGCCGTAGCCGTTTTCCGTCACGGTCAGCAGCTTGCCGTCCTCACGCGCGCGCGCCGCGCCGACGACGTAATCGTCCTTGCGCAGTCTGATGCCGCGCACGCCCGCCGCCGTGCGGCCGAGGGGCCGCAGGTCGGTTTCGGCGAAGCAGATCGCCGCGCCGTTGTGCGTCGCAATCAGGATATTCTCGTCCCCGTCCGTGTCGCGCACGGAGATGAGTTCGTCCTCCTCGGAGAGGTTTATGGCGCGCAGACCGACATTCTTGATGTTTTTCAGCTCCGTGGCGCGCATACGCTTGACCGTACCCTCACGCGTGACGAAGATGAGGAAGCTCGCCTCCTCCATTCGCGCGCGAATCGTTGCGGTCACGCGCTCGCCCGCGTCAACGGGCAGGAGGTTTACGATATTTGTACCCTTTGCCGTGCGGCCCGCCTCCGGAATCTGGTACCCCTTGCGGCGGAACACGCGGCCCTTGTTCGTGAAGAACAGAATATAGTCGTGCGTGGACGCGGAGAGAATGTTTTCCACATAATCCTCCTCGCGCGTGGTCATCGCGGTGATGCCGCGGCCGCCGCGCTTCTGCGCGCGGTAAACGCTCGCGGGCTGACGCTTGATATATCCGGCGTTCGTCATCGTGAAAACGCACTCCTCGACGTCGATTAAATCCTCGATGTCAATCTCGTCCTCGACGTCGGCAATCTCCGTCCAACGCTCGTCGCCGTACCTGTCGCGAATCTCCGTAAGTTCCTCGATAAGCAGGTCATTTTGCATTATCTTGTCGCCGAGAAGCTGCACGAAATGCGCGATTTTCACCTGCAACGCGTCGTATTCTTCCTCGATTTTCTCGCGCTCCAACCCCTGTAAGCGGCGCAGCTGCATTTCGAGAATGGCTTTTGCCTGAATCTCCGACAGCCCGAAGCGCGCCATCAGCCGTTCCTGCGCGTCGTTATAGGATTCGCGGATAATCTTGATGACCTCGTCGATATTGTCGCAGGCGATGCGCAGGCCGTCGAGCAGGTGCGCGCGGTCACGCGCCTTATTCAGGTCGAACTGCGTGCGCTTTATGATAACCTCGCGCTGAAACGCGAGATATTCGTCGAGAATTTGTTTGAGCGTGAGGATTTTCGGCTGGGTCTGGTTGTCCACAAGCGCGAGCAGCAGCACCGCAAACGCGATTTGCATCTGCGTGAGCGAAAACAGTTTGTTGAGGATGACCTGCACGTTGGCTTCGCGTTTCAGCTCGATTACGATGCGCATTCCCTCGCGGTCGGTCTCGTCCCGCGCGGCGGAAATGCCCTCGATGCGCTTCTCCTTGTAGAGTTCGGAGATGGTTTCGAGCAGCGTTTTTTTGTTGACCTGATACGGCAGCTCCGTCACGACAATGCGCGTGCGTCCCTGGCCGAATTCCTCAATCTCCGTGCGGGCGCGGAGCGTGACGCGGCCGCGGCCCGTAGCGTAGGCTGCGCGGATTCCCGCGCGACCCATAATGATGCCGCGCGTCGGGAAATCGGGACCTTTGATGTGTTCCATCAGCTCTTCGAGCGTCGCGTCGGGGTTTTTCAAAACGCAGATCGCGGCGTTTATCGTCTCGGTCAGGTTGTGCGGCGGGATATTCGTCGTCATTCCGACGGCGATACCCGACGAGCCGTTGATAAGCAGGTTCGGGAAGCGCGACGGCAGGACGCGCGGCTCCTTGCGCGTTTCGTCATAGTTCGGGTCCCAGTCCACGGTGTCCTTGTCGATGTCGCGCAGCATTTCGTCCGAAATGCGCGATAACCGCGCCTCGGTATAGCGCATTGCCGCCGCGGGGTCGCCGTCAATCGACCCGAAGTTTCCGTGACCGGAGACGAGCGGGTAGCGCATAGAAAAGTCCTGCGCAAGACGCACCAGCGCGTCGTAAATCGACGCGTCGCCGTGCGGGTGGAAGTGACCCATTATATCGCCGACGGCCGTCGCGGCCTTGCGGAACGGCTTGTCGGAGGTCAGATTGCTCTCATACATCGTGTACAGAATGCGGCGGTGTACGGGCTTTAAGCCGTCGCGCACATCCGGCAGGGCGCGGCTCTTGATGACGGACATCGCGTACGCGAGGAACGAATCCGACATCTCGCTTTTCAGCTCCGAGACGATTATTTTCTGGTCGGGAAAGGTAATATCCGGGTTCTTGTCTGATTTTTTCTTAGCCATTATAAATTAAGTCCTTTACACATCAACATTCACCGCAAATTTCGCGTTCAGTTCGATAAACTCGCGGCGCGGCTCGACCTTTTCGCCCATAAGCACGGTGAAAATTTCGTCGGCTTCCAGAGCGGCGTCCGCCGCGTCGTCCAGCTCAATACGCTTTAATATCCGCGTTTCGGGGTTCATCGTCGTCTCCCAAAGCTCCTCCGGGTCCATCTCACCGAGACCCTTGTGGCGGGAGATTTCGACCTTGCCCTTGCCGTCCTCACCGCGCATTTCGGCAGAGATTTCGGAAAGCTCCTCGTCGGAGAACGCGTATTTGACGGTCTTGCCGCGCGTGAGCTTATACAGCGGCGGCTGCGCCGCGTAGACGTACCCGCCCTCAATCAGCGGGCGCATAAAGCGGAAGAAGAACGTCAGCAGCAGCGTGCGGATATGGCTTCCGTCCACGTCGGCATCCGCCATAATGATGATTTTGTGGTACCGCAGCTTTGCGGAGTCAAAGTCCTCGCCGATACCCGCACCGAGCGCGGTGATGACGGGCGTGAGCTTTTCGTTGCCGTAAACCTTGTCCGCGCGGGCTTTTTCGACGTTCAGCATCTTGCCCCAGAGCGGCAGGATAGCCTGAAAGCGCGAGTCGCGTCCGCCTTTGGCGGAGCCGCCGGCGGAATCTCCCTCGACGATATAAATCTCGGTCAGGCGCGGGTCGGAGACGTTGCAGTCCGTGAGTTTTCCGGGGAGGCTCATCCCGTCGAGCGCGTTCTTGCGGCGGATATTCTCACGGGCCTTTCTCGCGGCTTCGCTGGCGCGCGCGGCGGTTATCGCCTTGTCGAGAATCGACCTGCCGACGGCGGGATTCTCTTCAAGGAAAATCGTGAGCTTTTCGGAGAGGATATTGTCCACGAGCGTGCGGATATCGGAATTGCCGAGCTTGCTCTTCGTCTGACCCTCGAACTGCGCCTCCGTGAGCTTGACGGAGATAACGGCGGTGATGCCGTCGCGGCAGTCCTCGCCGGTGAGCTTGTCGTCGCCCTTTAACAGTCCGGTTTTCTTGCCGTAGTCGTTCAGAACGCGCGTGAGCGCGGCCTTGAAGCCCGTCTCGTGCATTCCGCCGTCCGGCGTGTGAATGTTGTTCGCGAAGGACAGCAGAATCTCGTTATAGCTGTCGTTGTATTGCAGCGCAATCTCCGCCATTGAATCGTCGCGCTCACCGGAGACGTAGATCACCTGGTCGTGCAGGGCGGTTTTGCTGCGGTTGATGTAGGTGACGAACTCGCGAATGCCGCCCTCATACCGGAAATCGTCGCGCGTCTCGCTTCCGGGGCGTTTGTCCTCGACGGAGATTTTCAGCCCCGCGTTCAGGAACGCCTGCTCGCGCATACGGGTTTTCAGCGTCTCGTAGCTAAACGCAGTCTCCTCAAAAATCGAGCTGTCGGGCTTGAACGTTACCTCGGTTCCCGACTCCGTCGTGTCGCCGACGATTGTAATCAGCTGCGTAATGTCGCCGCGCGAAAAGCGCATCTCGTGGATTTTGCCGCCCTTGTGTACGCGGACAATCAGCCACGCCGACAGCGCGTTGACGACGCTCGCGCCGACGCCGTGCAGTCCGCCGGAGACCTTGTATCCGCCGCCGCCGAACTTGCCGCCCGCGTGAAGCACGGTGAAAACCACGTCCAGCGCGGATTTGCCCGTCTGCTCCTGAATATCCACGGGGATTCCGCGCCCGTCGTCGCGGACCTTTATCACATCGCCGGGCAAAATCTCGACGGAGATTTCCGAGCAGAAGCCCGCGAGAGCCTCGTCGATGGAATTATCCACAATCTCATAAACCAAGTGGTGCAGACCCGACGCGCTCGTCGAGCCGATGTACATTCCGGGGCGGCGGCGGACGGCCTCCAACCCTTCCAGAACCTGAATCTGCGAAGCGTCATAATCTTCGGCGTTGCCGACGGTGTTTTCGATATTTTCTGACATTATACTCTCCTTGTCGCTATTCTTGCCGGGGTTAATTGCGAAAGATAGTCTCTTTTCGTTGTTACAATAAGGCTGCGCGGCAGTCCGTCCGAGAGGTTTTTTACGCGGCCGGACTTCTCGCCCCTGGCGAGATATTCGCGCGTGAGGTACGACCACGACGCGTTGTCGAGGTCAAAAATCCCGATGACGTCCTCCTCAGGAATCAGCTCTTCACGTCCTAAAATCAAGTACAACCGACAAGCCTCCCCGCGTGAATTTCCAGAATCCTGCCGCCGTCCGCAATCGGAATTTCGCCCGGCTCGCAGGTCGTAATCAGCACTTGCCCGCCGGAGATGCGCCCAAGGACGAACGCGCGACGCGATTCGTCCAGCTCGGACAGCACGTCGTCAAGCAACAGCACCGGAGCCTCGCCCGTGTCCTCCGCGATCAGATCCCGCTCGGCGAGCTTCAACGCGAGCGCGCACGTGCGCGCCTGTCCCTGCGAGGCGAAAGTCCGCGCCGACGTACCGTTGATTTTCAGCTCCAAATCGTCGCGCTGCGCCCCCGTGAGGCATTTGCCGGACGCGATTTCGTGTTCGCGGTGTTCGCGCTGACGCGCGGCAAGAGCCGCCGCGATTTTGCGGATTTCCGCCGGAGCGTCGTCGGAAACCTCCGTATCGACGCCGCGCTCGGTCAGGTAGATAATCTCCAAATCCTCCGCGCCGCCGGAGCAGTCGCGATGCTGTTCCCGCGCCCGCTCGGCGAGCTTTTTCACGAACGACGCGCGGTAGAAGATGAGCCGCGCGCCCGTCTCAATCAAGCCGTGATTGTATTCGTCAATCGCATCCAGAAGCGTCGGTTTCTCCGCCGCGTCGCGCAGGATTTTGAGCTTCCCCGCGTACAGCCGGCGGAACTCCGTCAGCGCGTCGGCGTAACGCGGGCGCAGCTGTGCGATTATCGCGTCCAGCTCCCGCCGCCGGTTCTCCGGCGCGCCGCGGACCAAATCGAGGTCCGACGGGTCGAACATAACCGCCGTGAGCGTTCCGGCGGCCTCGCCGGCCGTCGCGAGCTTCACGCCGTTGCGCGTGACCGTGCGCTTTGCGGAGCGGAAGAGACGCGTTTCGAGCGTATTCTCGCGTCCGTTGCTCGTCACGCGGGCGCGAATCTCGGAAAACTCGGCGTCTGCGCCGATAATATCGCGCTCACGCGCGTAGCGGTGACTGTGCCCGAAAGCGAGAATGCAGATAGCTTCGAGAAGATTTGTCTTGCCCTGCGCGTTCTTCCCGCATATGACGTTCACGCCCGGTGAAAACTCCGCGCGGAACTCCGCGTAGTTGCGGTGCGCGAATAATTCTATCCCGTTGAGAACCATTATACCGTTTCCGCCGCGCTTTTAACCGCGATTCTGACGGTCTGACCGTTCGCGCGGATGAGCGCGCCGTCGCGCAGCTTGCGTCCGCGCTCCGTAGTGACGTCGCCGTTGACCGTGACCGCTCCGTCCGCGATTAAAACCTTGGCTTCGCCGCCCGTCATCACGATTCCCGCGAGTTTCAGCAGTGAATCGAGCTTAATAAACTCGCCGGTGACCTCGATTACGCGGACAACGGGTAGCTTAACCTTCACGGTTCGCCTCGTTTGAGCTGAGACGCACCGGCAGAACCATATACAGGAAGCTGTCGTCGTCCGCGGCTGCGGGGACAACGATGCAGGGCTTTTCCGGTCCGGATAGGCAGAGCGTCAGATCGTCCGCCGGCGCGGCTTTCAGCGCGTCGAGAAGATAGCGGTTATTGAAGCCGATTTCGAGTTTCTCGCCGTCGCCGGAGATGGCGCACTCGTCGCGCGCCGTGCCGAACGCAGACGCGGACAGCAGTTCCAGCGTATGGTCGCCGAACGTGCAGCGCACGGGACTTTTTGCCTTGTCGCTGATGATGAGCGACACGCGCTCCACCGCGTCCGTCAGCTCGCGGCGCGACGCGTTGAGCGCGTACTTGTGCGACTGCGGAATGGACGCGCGGTAATTGAGAAATTCGCCTTCGAGCCGGCGCGAGATGAGCAGTGTTCCGTCGAGCTTGAAGATGACGTGCTTCTCGCCGACGACGATCTCGACCGCGCTGTCGGTGGACGAAGCGATGCGCTCCGCCTCGGCGAGCGCGGTACCGGGGACGATGAAGGACGTGATTTCCGTCTCCTCCAAAAGTTCCTCGCGGCGCAGCGCGAGACGGAACCGGTCGTGCGCAACTATCGTGACGCTTTTTCCCTCGGTCTCGATGAGCGCGCCGGTGAGAACGGGCCGCGCGTCGTTGTCCGCGACGGCGAATATCGTCTGCGAGATGATGTCCCGCAGGACTTTTCCGTCGATTTCGATGGTCGTCTGACCCTCGGCGGACGGCAGCGACGGATAATCCTCCGCCGGAGACCCCACGATGTCAAAAGACGAGACGCCGCTGACAATATTTGTGTTGTTGGACGCGCCGACCGTGACGGTCACGTCCTCACCCGGCAGTCTGCGGATAATGTCACCGAAGAGCCGCGCGTTGAGTACAACCGCGCCCGCCTCGGCGACTTCCGCCTCTGTTTGCGCCACGATTCCGGTTTTCAGGTCGTAACCGGAGATCGTCAGTTCTCCGCCGGAGGCGGCTTCGATGAGCAGCCCTTCAAGCGCGGGAACCGGACTTCTTGACGCCGTGGCGCGCGCCGCGCTCGCCGCCGCCTGAACCAGTGATGCCCTGTTGCAGGTAAATTTCATATAACAGTCCTCTTTTCGCATATTTACGTATATATATAAATATTATTATTTTTAGTAATAGTCGTAATAGGGCGAATTTTTGTTGAAAACGGGGTTTTTCGCAGGGGAGGCAACGGGGGATTGTCCACAGGGTGTGGGGGCGGGTTGTGGATAACTTAACCGCTCTCGGCGATGGTCTGGATGTTCGAGGAGATGTCGCGCACGGAAAGCGTGGATTCTCCACCGATCTTAACATCCTTTTCCACATTGCGAACGCCGTTGAGTATCGTCGAATGGTCCCGATCGCCGAAAAATTTGCCGATTTCTTTCAGCGACAGCGGCGTGAGGGTCCGCATCAGATACCACGAGAGCTGACGCGCCTGAACGGTCGCGCGCGTGCGGCTCTGCCCTTTCAGGTCCGCGGGCAGGAGCTGAAAATACCGCGCTGTCTCAGTGATGATGATGTCCGCGGTGATTTTCTTCTCGTTATCTCGCAGCAGGTCCTTGATTTGCATCGAGACCTCCGCGACGGTCAGGCTGTCCACGCCGTAGAATTCGGCGTAGGCGCGGATTTTGCGCACCGCGCCTTCGAGCTGGCGCACGTTTGCGGACATATTCTCCGCTATGTAGAGTGCGACGTCGTCCGGCAGAGAGAAGCCGAGTTCGCGGGCTTTGTTCAGTATAATCGCCATACGCGTCTCAAAATCCGGCGGCTGAATGTCCGCCATCAGCCCCGACGCCTCAAACCGCGTGCGGAGCCTGTTTTCAAGCGTCGCAATCTCTTTCGGCGGCCGGTCACTCGTCAGAACAATCTGGCGGCCCGCCATATGGAGCGTGTCAAACGTGTTGAAAAACTCCTCCTGCGTACTGACTTTTCCCGCGATGAACTGCACATCGTCCATCAAAAAGACGTGGGCGTTGCGGTACTTGTCGCGGAACTCGACGTTTTTTCCCGCCTGAAGCGAGTGAATCAGCTGGTTTGTGAAGTCGTCGCCGCGCACGTAGACGATATTGTAATCCGGATGGGCCGCGCGCAGCGTGTTGCGAATCGCGCGCAGCAGGTGCGTTTTCCCGACGCCGGACGGGCCGTAGATAAACAGGGGGTTGTAGTCGTTGCCGGCCTTTTCGGTCGCGACGGCGAGCGCGGCCGCGTGGGCGAATTTATTCGAGCTTCCGACGACGAAACGCTCAAACGTATGAAACTCGTCCTCCGCCTGCTTCTCCGCCGCCGTCAGATTATGCGCGTGCAGTCCCTCGTCGTCGAGAATAAAAACGTCAAACTCTCCGGGCAGCAATTGCCGGAGCGCGTCGCGAATCGGCAGCGTGAACTTCGACTCAATGATGTCGCGCTTGTACGCCGACGGCGTGTGGATGTACGCCTCGTTCGCGGTCAAATCCACAAGTCGGCAGTCATTAAACCACGTGTCTACGGCAACCGACGACAGCCCCGCCGAAAGGAGCAGGGAGAGAATTCGGCTCCACACCTCGGCGCGAATATGTTCGCCGCTGTTAATATCGGTATTGGGCAAGACAGCACCTCCTTTTTAACAATTCATTATACATTATCTTTTCAGAGATTGCAAGCCTTTCCAGAAAAAAAGACCGAGAAAAAGGAACGCCGTTCGGCGTTCCTTTTCGTTATATCGCGGGTACCGGTTCCTCCTCCCCGGCAGGGGGTTCATCCATAGTCTCCGCGGCCCCCTCGGACGGGGGCGGGGTGGGTTCTTCCTCTGTGGGAGTAGGAGTAGGCTCCGGCTCCTCGGTCTCGTCGTGCATCAGATTGTAGATAAGACGGCAGAGTTCGGCGCGCGTAATCGGGTTTTTCGGGAACAGCTCGTCGCCGGTGAACGCGCCCTCAAACAGATGCCACTCGATACAGGCGGAAATCGCGTTACGGGCGTATTCCGAAATATCCGCGGCGGCCCCGTAAATCTCGTAGCTGTCGCCGCCGTCAACGCCGGGCAGGTACGTGCGGAACAGGACGACCGCCGCCTGCTCGCGCGTCATCGTCATATTGCGGCCGTATTCGTTGTCGGAAATCCCGTTTAAGAAGCCGAGCGCGTGCATAACGACAATCGCGTTGTCGGCTTCGCCGCCGGAGACGCGCGCCACGTCGCGGAAGTTATGCGGGGGCTTGACGTGGAACGTCCGCGCCCAGATGAGCGCGAGCTGTTCGCGCGTCAGCGCGCTGTTCGGGGCGAACTGCGTTGCGGAAACGCCGTTGATGAAGCCGCGCTCGGCGCAGAAATCTATCGCCGCGTACTGCGGATTTTGCATTGTGACGTCGGTAAACCGCTCCGCGCCCTCGGCCGCGTACGCGCCGATGTTTCCGGCGGCGAACATCGCGGCGGCGGTCAGCGCGGATAACATAAACGCCGTTGCGCGTTTAATCTTCATATTCATTGTTGAAAGTCCTTTCGCGAAAAAAATCTCGGTCGGCATCGCCGTCCTGTACCGATATTTTCCGCGAAAATAAGCAAAAATACACTGGTAAAATCTACATTACCACGCGTTTCGGGACGCGCACCGTCATTACGACCTCGCCGTCCGTCTCCGCCCGCGCAATCTCGACCGTTATGCCGGACTTGCGCATCGTCTCCGCGCCGCGCTCAATCGAATTAACGTAGAAGCGGTAGTCCCTGACGAGAATCGTCGGGGTTCTCGGCGGGAGCTGCGGCTCAGGCGCGGTCGCCTTAGGCAGCGGCGGGCGCAGAAGCTCCTCGACGTATTCCTCCGCGCGGGAGACGTTCATATCCTCCGCAATCATACGCGACAGCGCGCGCGCCGCCAAATCGTCGTCGTTTAAGCGCAGTAACGCCCGCGCGTGACGCTCGCCGAGGCCGGATTCGCGCACCGCGAACAGCAGTTCGTCCGGCAGTTTCAGCAGCCGCAGTTTGTTCGCGACGGCGGGCTGACTGCGGCCGACGAGCCGCGCGACTTCCTCCTGCGTGTAGTCGAATTTGCTCCGCAGCCGTTCGAGGGCGCGCGCCTCCTCAATGAAATCGAGGTCGCGCCGCTGCAAATTCTCGACGAGTACGATCGCGGCGGACTCCTCCTCGCCCACGTCCAGCACGATACACGGCGCGTCGTGAAGCCCCGCGAGCTTCGCCGCGCGGAGCCGGCGTTCGCCGGAAACGAGTTCAAAGCCGCCGTTATTCCGCCGCACGGAGAGCGGTTGGAGGATGCCGTACTTCGCGATGCTCGCGGAAAGTTCGCGCATCGCCCCCGGCTCCGACTCGCGGCGCATCTGCGACAGGTTCACGGAAATTTCTGTCAGCGCGATGTAGACGACGCGCCCCGCCTCGTATAATCCGCGCTTTTTCGTAAGTAACATAAAAATCGCTTCTTTCACATTATGTAGTGTTTTACTGTATTAATATACACTACATATAGTGCAAAATGTGATGAAACGCGCTGTCGAAAAAGAGGTAAAACGCGTGGGAAATAGCGGTGAATATGTGGAAATACGCCGGGAAATATTTACAGTTCGACATTGAATGAAAAATAACAAAAAAAAGCGGAAACCCGTTCGGGTTTCCACTGGTATTTTGTTCAGTTCAGCACGCTGTCCAGCCACGCGAAGATTACGTCCTGATTCGGCTTTTCGGTGAAAACCGGGTCGCCGTGAGCCGCGCCCTCCGCGAGGGAGAGCGTAACGCGGTCGGGGCCGCAGATTTTCGCGATTCTCTCGGCGAGCGCGACGCTTGCGGGCGTCGGAACCACCTCGTCGGCGGTGCCGGCCTGAATCAGCGTCGGCGGCATTTTGTCGGTGATGAAGTTCGTCGGGTCGGCGAAGTACGCGAGACCGGGACGCTCGCGCGGATCCGCGCCGAGGAACATAGTCGCGAAGTCAAAAACGTCGGAGCCGTCCGCGGGATTGTTGGAAAACTCGGACTGCATAATCAAATCATACACGCCGTAGAAGCCGATTGCCGCCGCGACGCGGCTGCTCACGCCGGCGTTGCCCAGAGAAAAGTCCTCAAACGCGGGGATTTCCTGCGTAGCCGCCGCCATAATCGCGTGGTAGCCGCCGGCGGAGGTCCCCGCCGAGACAAAGCGCGTCTCGTCGAGCATATACGTCTCCGCGTTCGCGCGCAGGAAGCGGAGCGCGGCCTTGAAATCGAAGATAGGGTACGGGAAAACGCCGTCCGGCAGCAGCCGCTGCTCCACGGACACGACTGCGTAGCCGCGGTTCAGCCCGCCAAGCACGACGGCGGACTGCATATCGTTCTTGTCGCCGCCGACGAACGCGCCGCCGTGAATAAAGATAATCACGGGGAACGGACCCGTCCCCGTCTCCGGCAGGTAGATATCGAGCAGGTTTGCCGCGTGCGCGGCGGAATAGGAAATGTCCGAAAACCTCCGCACGCCCTCGATTTCTATCCGCGGCATAACGAGAGGATTTGCCTCGCCCTCCGGCGTGATAATCTTGTAGCTTGACATTGATTGCCCTCCGTTACTGCTTACTTACCGACGCAGAAGCGTTCAAAAATGCGTTCTATCGTGTCCTCGCGGATGTTGCGTCCGGTGATTTCACCGATTGCGGTGAGCGCGCTCTCGATTTCCACGAGGGCCGCGTCGGGCGTGACGCCGCGCGCGAGCGCGAGCGAGGCGGCGTGAACAAACTCGGCGGCGCGGTCGACGGCCTCCGCCTGGCGCGCGTTCGTGATAATCTCACCCGTGCGCCCGCGCGGAAATTCCGGCAGAGCCGCGATAATCGCGTCGGAGAGCGCGGAAAGCCCCTCGCCGGTTTTGGACGAAACGCGCACGACGGCGGAGAAGCCGTCGCCGAGCGACTTATCGGAGAGGACGGGCGGCAAATCGGATTTCGTGACGACAGCGACGGCGTTCGCCGCGTCCTTCGCGTTTGTGAGGACGGCCGCGTCCTCGTCGGTGAGGTTTGCGGAGCCGTCAAAGACGGCGATAACGAGTTCCGCGTCCCGCGCGGCGCGAATGGCGCGCTCCACGCCCTCGGCCTCCGCCTCGTCCCGCGTACCGCGCAGACCCGCCGTGTCAATCAGCCGCGTCAGCGTCCCGCCGAAAACGGCGCGCTCCTCAATCGTGTCGCGCGTGGTGCCGGGGTTCGCGGTGACAATCGCGCGGTCAAAGCCGACGAGCGCGTTGAGCAGCGACGACTTGCCGACGTTCGGCTTGCCGATTATCGCGGCGGCGACGCCGTTTTTCAGAACCTTGCCGCGCTCAAAGGTGTCATAAAGCTCCCGCAGTGAATTTTCCAGCTGTCCGAGCTTGAAGGCGTACTCCCCCGCCTTGAAGTCGTCGATATCCTCATCCGGATAATCGACGGTCGCGTGGAAATGCGCCGCGATATCCAGTAATTCGCCGTAGCCGTCGTCGATGCGCCGCGCAATCGCGCCGCCGAGCTGCGCCGCGGCGTTCTTCGCGACCGCGACGGTTTCAGCCTCGATGATGTCAATCACGGCCTCCGCCTGAGTCAGATCCAGGCGGCCGTTGAGGAACGCGCGCTTCGTAAATTCGCCCGGCTCCGCCTGACGCGCTCCGTTCGCCAGAACGGCGCGGAGAATCTCCGCGAGAGCCGTCGGCGAGCCGTGGCAATGCAGCTCCGCCGTGTCCTCGCCCGTGTAGCTGTTCGGTGCGCGGCGGCAGATGACGAGGCACTCGTCAATCGGTTCCAAATCCGTGCCGACCACGACGCCGCGCGTGATGCGCCCCGTCGAGCTTTCGGTCAGACCGCGCCCAAGTTTGCTGCGGAAAACGCGGTCCGCCGTCGCAATCGCGTCCGCGCCGGAAAGGCGGACAATCCCGATTGCGGCGACGCCCGGCGCGGTCGCAATCGCGGCTATGGTTGAGTTTGTACTGGGCATAATTATTTCCTCCGAATCGCTTCTTTGGCTGCTTTTACTATATGCTCGGCTGTCAAGTCGTACGCCTTTTGCAGGAAATCTTCGCCGCCGACCTGACCGAATTCGTCCTCAATCCCGACCGGCTCAATCGGCACGGGGCGGCTGCGCGCGGCGGCCTCCGAAACGGCGGCGAAAAGCCCGCCGGTGATGTTGTGGTTCTCCGCCGTGACGAGCGCGCCGGTTTCGGCGGCGCATTTCGCAATTAAATCCGCGTCGAGCGGCTTCCACGTGAATAAATCGACTACGCGGGCGGAAACGCCCTCCGCCGCGAGCGTTTCCGCCGCCGCGAGAGCCTCCGCGACGAGGAAACCTGACGCGACGAGCGTCACGTCTTTGCCGTCGCGCAGGGTTACGCCCTTGCCAATCTCGAACGTCGAGCCCTCGGCGTAAATCGCTTTCGCGTTCTTGCGCGGAAAACGGAGGTAGTACACGCCGTAGTATTTGTCTGTGGATAGCTGCGCGATTAGGTCCGCGAGCATAACGGGGTCCGTCACGTCAATCAGCGTGATGTGCGGAATGGAGCGCAGCACGCCCATATCCTCGAACGGCATATGCGTCCCGCCGTTGTGCGCCGCCGTGATTCCGGGGTCGCTGCCGATGAGGCGCACATTGAGCTTCGCGTACGCGCAGGAAATCATAATCTGGTCGCAGGCGCGGCGGCTCGTGAAGCAGCCGAACGAGTGCGCGAACGGGATTTTGCCGACGGCGGACAGCCCCGCCGCAATCCCGACCATATTCGCCTCGGCGATGCCGCACTGGATTGCGCGGTCGGGGTGCGCCTTGAAAAACGGCGTCATTCCGAACGCGCTGGAAAGGTCGGCGTCGAGCGCGACGATGTTCTCATTCTCTCCGGCGGCCTTTAACAGCGCGGTGCAATACGCGTCACGCATCAGCGACGGGGACTTTTTAATTTCGTCAAGAATTCTAATCATAATTGCCGCCCCCTACGCTATTTTCGCCCGCAGCGCGGCGATTGCCGCGTCCACGTCGTCTTTGCCGCACGTCATAGAGTGGTTGTTCGCCTTGCCCTCGGCAAAGGTGCAGCCGTAGCCCTTGATCGTGTCGAGGATTATCGCCGTCGGGAGCGTTTTTTCCGCTTTTGCGGCTTGTACGGCGGCCTTTACCGCGTCAACGTCGTGGCCGTTGACCGTGAGCGTGTGCCAGCCGAACGAGCGGAATTTCTCCGCCATATCGCCCGTGTCGAGCACGTCTTTTGTGTAGCCGTCGAGCTGCTGTTTGTTGCAGTCCACGAACGCGATAAGGTTCGAGAGCTTGTTGTGGTACGCGAACATCGCGCCCTCCCAGACCTGTCCCTCGTCGCACTCGCCGTCGCCGAGAATCAAATATGTGTATGAATCCCATTTGTTCAAGCGCGCGCCGTAGGCGAGGCCGACGGCCGCGCTCATCCCCTGGCCGAGAGAGCCGCACGTCATATCCACGCCCGGTGTTTTCGTGCGGTCCACGTGGCTCGGCAGCTTGGTGCCGCCCTGATTGAGCGTCAGTAGCTGTTCGCGCGGGAAGAATCCGCGGAGCGCGAGCGCGGAGTACAGCGCGGGTCCCGCGTGGCCCTTTGACAGGACGAGGCGGTCGCGCAGATCCCAGTCGGGATTTTTCGGGTCGTGCCGCAGCTCCGAGCCGTAGAGTACCGCGAGCGTGTCGCAGACGCTCATCGCGCCGCCGATGTGGCCGGAGCCGAACGCGCCGAGACATTCGAGCGCGCCGATGCGAATTTCGGCCGCGAGGTTGAACAATTCTTTATCCGCCATTTTATCCGTTATCCCCAATCATTTCATTGTGTTGAAAGTGTTTTCGCCTGTAATATTCCGCGATTTTCAGCTCGCGCAGCGCGTCCGTCGTCTCCGTGCGGGAATTCACGACCGGCGTTTCTTCAAACGCCGCGTTCGCGGCCTTCATATACGCATCGCCGCCCCAGCCCGCGAGCGCGAAGAGCTTATTCATCAGAAACGTCGGGGAGAAGTCCCCGCCCACGCCCGTGAAATCGTCGCCGAGGACGGACTTTGCCGCGTCGTTCGCCCAGATGATATACGGCGTGGTGTACAGGCTGTAAAAACCGTCGTCCTCCGCCGTGTCCGTGTTAATCCCCAGCTCGCGGTAAACGGATTCCGCGTTGCCGAGCCACGGCTTATGGTCGCCGTAAAAGAGCAGGATTACCGGCTCCGCGTCGTCGCGGAAGGTATCGACGAAATCCCAAATCCGCTGATTCGTGTCGTAAATGCCGAGCAGGTAGTTGTTCGCGATGTTGAACGCCTCGTCGGAAATTCCCTCGCGGGAGATGAGGTGCGGCTCCGCCGTCTTTGTCGCGTCGTAGCCGCCGTGATTCTGAATCGTCAGCGAATGGTTGAAGTACGGCACGGACTTGTCGCGCCTGTCGTACAGCGACCGCAGCTTGTCGAAGAAAAACTTGTCCGATTTGTCCGCGTTCTTGAAGTCCGAGAAGAAAAAGTAACGCTCAAACCCAAGGTCGCGGCAGACGTTCGTGCGGTTGTAGTACCAGTCGTCGCCGGGGTGAAACCCCTCCGCGTAATAGCCGTTGTCGCGGAAGTAGTAGACGTAGCTCTCCGTCGCGCCGCGAATGTCGGTCAGCGCGGTGTTACCCGTCAGAAACAGCCGCTCCGTGTCGATTGTGCCGCCCGCGAAGATGTTGTCCACCAAGCGGCCGCGGACGGATTCCGCTTCCAGCGCGTGCCATTTCGCGTAGACGTCGGCCGTGAGGCTCACGCCCGGAAACTCGGAGAGGTCGGAGAACGCTTCAAGCATTACGCTGATGACGTTAACGCGCGCGTTTTCGGGGATTGCGTCCGTCGGATATTTCGCGAGAATCTGCTCCGCCGCCGCGGCGGAATAGCCGTCGGGCGGGGACGGAAACGCGGCCTTAATGCTGTGAATAAAGGGGTAGACGAAGCCGCGCAGACGGAAATCCTCGTTGTGCGTCGGCCAGCCGATGTCGTAATCGCCGACGGTGTCGCGGTAGATTTTGTCGTTCACGTAGACCGTCGCCGACAGTCCGAGCAGCACCGCCGCCGTCAGCAGCGACGCAAAAACCCGCCGCCGCGCACCGGAGAAGCGGTAGCGGCAGACGAAGAACGTCCAGAGTGTTCCGAAAAGCCCGAAAATCGCGGCGTTCGTGAATGGCGGGCCGATGTCCGGCGAATAGCGGCCGATCATTTTGCCCGCCTCGGCGGCGACGGAGAGGTCCACCGCCATCAGCGGGTCGCCGCGAATCTGAATCTTATAGAAATCGACGCCCGACGCGAGCAGGACAATCCCCGCACCGACGGCGAAACCGAGCCACGCGCGCCCCGTCGCGAAGTAGACGGCGAAAATCAGCAGCGCGGGCGGGAGCAGGTTCAGCAGAATCAGCAGCGGCGACGCGAAGTAGCTTTGATACAGTTCCTCGCCGTAGCCGGACGCGGCGAGCAGGAGCGAGAAGAAGCCCGTGAGCAGCGAGAGAACGAGGAGCGAGCCGATTGTTACACGCGCGGATTGTCTCAAAACGCGATGCGCTCCGCGATATAGGCTTTAAGCTCCGCGACGGGAACGCGGACCTGCTCCATTGAGTCGCGCTCGCGCACGGTGACGCAGTTGTCGTTCTCGCTCTCGAAGTCGTAGGTGACGCAGAACGGCGTGCCGATTTCGTCAAAGCGGCGGTAACGCTTGCCGATTGAGCCGGAATCGTCGAAATCCGTCATAAATTCCTTTTGCAGGGCGTGATATACCTCCGTAGCCGCGTCGGAGAGCTTTTTGGACAGCGGCAGAACGGCCGCCTTGAACGGTGCGAGGGCGGGGTGCAGGCGCAGGACGACGCGCGTGTCGTTCTTTTCGGCATCCACGACCTCCTCGTCGTAAGCGTCAATCAGCGCGGTGAGTAAAATACGGTCCACGCCGACGGCAGGCTCGACGCAGTACGGAATGAAATGCTCGTTCGTGTCCTGGTCAAAGTAAGATAAATCCTGTCCCGACGCCTCGGAATGGACGGTCAAATCGAAATTCGTCCGCGAGGCGACACCCCAAAGCTCGCCCCAGCCGAACGGGAACAGGTATTCGATATCCGTCGTCGCGTTGGAGTAGTGCGAGAGCTTTTCCTTCTCGTGGTCGCGCATACGCAGGTTGGATTCCGTAATGCCGAGGGACAGCAGCCAGTTGCGGCAGAAGGTCCGCCAGTAGTCGAACCATTCAAGCTCCGTCCCGGGGCGGCAGAAGAATTCCAGCTCCATCTGCTCAAACTCGCGCGTGCGGAAGATGAAGTTGCCCGGCGTAATCTCGTTGCGGAAGCTGCGGCCCGCCTGTCCGATGCCGAACGGGAGCTTGCGGCGCGTCGTGCGCTGAACGTTCTTGAAATTCACGAACATTCCCTGCGCGGTTTCGGGCCGCAGATACAGCTCCGTGGAAGAATCCTCCGTGACGCCCTGGTGCGTCTTGAACATCATATTGAACTTGCGGATATCCGTAAAATCGCTCTCGCCGCAGTCGGGACAGGGAACCTTGTGCTCGCGGATATACTCCGTCAGAACCTCCGGCGGCAACCCGTCGGCGATCATATCAATGTCGTGCTCCTTGTTGTACGCCTCGACGAGGTGGTCGGCGCGGTGGCGCGTTTTGCAGTGCTTGCAGTCGATTAAGGGGTCGTTGAAGTTCGTGACGTGACCCGACGTGATCCAGACCTGCGGATTCATCATCAGTGCGGTGTCGATACCGACGTTGTACGGGTTCTCCTGAATGAATTTCTTCCACCACGCCTTTTTAATGTTGTTTTTCAGCTCGACGCCGAGGGGACCGTAGTCCCACGAATTCGCGAGTCCGCCGTAAATCTCGCTGCCGGCGTATACAAAGCCGCGCCCCTTACAGAGAGCGACGATTTTGTCCATTGTCTTTAATGAGTTGTCCATTTTACTCCTCGGTCGGGCAAAGCCCGTAGTTTGGTTTGCCATATTCTACACCCATAGGTCGCAAAAGTCAATTGTATAAATGAGATTTGCGCGGCAACAATATTGATGTCTCTAACAATGTGAAAGGAGCCTATTCAAATGATTATGGACAGAATCGCCCTCGTCCTTGCGATTATCGGCGGACTTAACTGGGGAGCCGTCGGAATTTTCGGCGTTGATATGCTATCCTATCTGTTCGGCGGCGCGGAAACCGCGCTCGCGCGGACGGTCTATACCATCATCGGAATCGCCGCAATCTGGTGCGTTACGATGCTGTTTCGTGAGCGTGAGGTGAAGCGCGAGCACCACACGCCCGCGTAACGCAAAAAAGGCGGCGGAGCCGCCTTTACATAGAGATAATTCATAATTTATTCAGAGTTCCGCCATAAAATCGCAACATTAGTTTGTTATTATCAGAGTATAGGAAGCGGTGACGAGCCGCCTCCGGTTTCCATCGGGAACATTTTCCTTCCCTCTCTTTATATTTTGAGCCTGCTTTTCAGCAGGCTCGTTTTTTTAATACCTGAAAAAGCCGTTGTCGGCGAAGCTCACGTAGTCGTCGTCCGCCGCGACGATGTGGTCGGCGAGTGTAATGTCCACGGCGGCGAGCGCGTCGAAAATGCGCCGCGTCGTAACCTTGTCGTCGTCGGACGGAATCGCAATCCCCGACGTGTGGTTGTGCGCTAAAATCACGCTCGTCGCGTTGAACGACAGCGCGGCTTCGACGAGCTTACGCACGTTGACGGCGGCGGAATTCACGCTCCCGCGGAAAATCAGCCGCGTGGACAGAACCTTGCATTTCGCGTCTAAGCAGACGAGGTAGACGCACTCGTCGCGCTCCCCGAAGAAATACGGCAGCAGGTAGTCGCCCGCCTTTTTCGACGAGTCGAGAATCTTGTCGGGCGCGGTGCGGGAGATGAGGTACCGCCGCGAGACCTGCGGAACCAGCTTGATTAACAGCGCGGTCGCGTCGCCGACGCCCGGCGTTTTCGCAAGCTCCGCCAGCGGCGCGTCAAACACGTCGGCGAGGGAGCCGAAACGCTTAATCAGCTCGTGCGCCGTCGGGTTCGTGTCGCCGCGCGGCTTCGAGAAAAACAACAGCAGTTCCAGGACGTTGTGGTCGTCGAAATTCTCCAAACCGTGGTCGCGGAACCGCGACTTTAACCGTTCGCGGTGGCCGCTGTGGATATTATCAGGCTCTTTCGTCATTATTCCGCGCCGTATTCCGCCAGATACGCTTCCATCGCGGCGCGCTCCGCGCCGCCCGCCGGCAGAGTCGCGGCAATCTCGCGCGAGGTCACAATCGGGTAGACGCGGATTCCGTACTCCTCCGCAATCTCCCGCAGGGCGGATTTCTCGCCCGTGCCGCGCTCACAGCGGTCCACGGAGACGAAGAGCGCGGTGACTTTCACGTCCTCAAAGTTTTGCATAATAGCGAGGGTTTCGCGCACGCTCGTCCCCGCCGTCGTAACGTCCTCGATAATCGCGATTCTGTCTCCCGCTTTCGGCGTCGCGCCGACGATAACGCCGCCCTCGCCGTGGTCCTTCGCCTCCTTGCGGTTGAAGGCGTAGGACACGTTAATCCCGTGACCGCTCCACAGCGCGGCGGCCGTCACGGCGACGAGGGGAATCCCCTTATACGCGGGTCCGAAAAGGATATCAAATTTTTCGCCGGAAGCCGCAATCGTCCGCGCGTAATACTCGCCGAGCTTCGCGAGCTGCTCGCCCGTGCGGTAATTGCCGGTGTTTATGAAGTACGGCGTTTTGCGTCCGCTCTTCGTCGTAAAGTCGCCGAGAGTCAGCACGCCGGCCGCTTTCATAAACTCGATAAATTTTGTTTTGGTTTCCATATTCGCACTCCCTTTGTGTTCATTTCCCGCATTTTAGCATATTGTTTACAAAAAGGCAATACGGCAAGGCTTGAAATATTGCGGCGCGCGTGTTAAAATCAAAGCAGAAATCAATGAAAAAGGACGAATAATGTATAAAATCGGTATTGACATAGGCAGTACGACCGTGAAAACCGTCGTACTCGGTGAAAACGGCGAGTTGCTGTTTCGCCTGTACGAGCGTCACGGCTCGCTCGCGCGGCAAAAGGCGGCGGAGCAGCTGCGCGCCGCCGAGGGCGTTTTGCGCGGTAAGACGGCGCAGGTCGCGATAACGGGTTCGGCGGGCGTCGGCGTGGCGAAAGCCGCGAAACTCCCGTTCTCGCAGGAGGTCTACGCGACGGCGGCCGCCGTCCGGCGGCACATTCCCGACGCGGACGCAGTGATTGAACTGGGCGGCGAGGACGCGAAAATCATCTTTTTCGGCGGCGCGCTTGAAGAGCGGATGAACGGCTCCTGCGCCGGAGGCACGGGCGCGTTTATCGACCAGATGGCGACGCTGCTGAACGCTACGCCGCAGGAACTGGACGCGTTATCACTGGCGCACGAGCGGATTTATCCGATTGCGTCGCGCTGCGGCGTGTTCGCGAAGAGCGATATTCAGCCGATTCTCAATCAGGGCGGGCGGCGCGAGGACGTCGCCGCGTCGATATTCCAAGCCGTCGTGGACCAGACCGTCGCGGGACTGACGCAGGGGCGCGAGCTGACGGGAAAAATCGTGTTCCTCGGCGGTCCGCTCACGTTTTTGCACGGGCTGCGGCAGCGGTTCGTCGAGACGCTCGAACTCGACGCCGAACACGCGGTTTTTCCGGAGAACGCGGACTGCTTCGCCGCAATCGGCGCGGCAATTATCGCGGACGGTGCGGGGTTTGAGTACAATAATTTACTTGAAATGCTTGAAAACGCGGTGGACAACGACGGCTCGACCGACGTTATGCCGCCGCTGTTTGAGAGCGCGGCGGAGTACGAAAAATTCTCCGCGCGCCACGCAAAAGCGGCTCCGACGGAGATTGACGCGGACGCGTATTCGGGCGACGCGTACCTCGGTATTGACGCGGGTAGCACGACGACGAAGCTCGCGCTCGTCACGCCGGACGGCGGGATTCTGTACAGCCACTACGGCGCGAATATGGGCGACCCCGTCGCCGTCGTGCGCGAAAAGCTCCTGGAAATTTACGAAAAATTCGGTGAGCGCGTGCAGATTCGCGGCTCCGCCGTCACGGGCTACGGCGAGGAACTGATAAAAAACGCGTTCAACGCGGATATGGGACTTGTGGAGACTATGGCGCACCTCGCGGCGGCGCGGCACTTCGAGCCGGAGGTCGATTTCATCATCGACATCGGCGGACAGGACGTGAAGTGCTTCAAAATCCGCAACGGAGCCGTGGACGCGATTATGCTCAATGAGGCGTGTTCGTCGGGCTGCGGGAGCTTTGTGGAGACGTTCGCCAAGGCCCTCGGCTACGATATCGCGGACTTCGCGAAGCTCGGACTGTTCGCGGAAAAGCCCGTGAACCTCGGCTCGCGCTGTACGGTTTTTATGAATTCCAGCGTCAAGCAGGCGCAAAAGGACGGCGCGACCGTCGAGGCAATCTCCGCCGGACTGTCGATTTCCGTCGTGAAAAACGCGGTTTATAAGGTGATCCGCGCCGCGTCCGCGGACGATTTGGGCGCGAAAATCGTCACGCAGGGCGGGACATTTCTGAATGACGCGGTTCTGCGCGCGTTCGAGCAGGAGCTGGGGCGCGAGGTTCGCCGTCCGACCATCGCGGGGCTGATGGGTGCGTACGGCGCGGCGTTGAGCGTGATGAATGACGGCGGACGCGCAATGCGCGCCCCTACGACGTTGCTGTCGCAAGCCGAATTGGCGAATTTCACGCACGAGGTTCGCCCCGTGACGTGCAACGGCTGTACGAACCACTGCCGGATGACGGTAAACAGCTTCGACGGCGGTCGGCGTTTCATCTCCGGCAACCGCTGCTCTCGGCCGCTCGGACTGGAAAAATCCGCGGAGCCGAATATGATGAAGTGGAAATACGACAAGCTCCGCGCCCTGCACGGCAAGGGGAACGGCGACG
This sequence comes from Oscillospiraceae bacterium, assembly GCA_031261745.1. GTDB lineage: Bacteria > Bacillota > Clostridia > Oscillospirales > Oscillospiraceae > JAIRRO01. The sequence continues at coordinate 6,086 of JAISJC010000103.1, read as the reverse complement.
GGAGCCGCGGCGTAATCGGGATTCCGTTCGGGCTGAATATGTTCGAGAATCTGCCGTTCTGGTATGAGTTTTTCACAAGGCTGAACTTTGAAATCGCGCTCTCGCCCGAATCGTCGCGCGGCCTGTACATAAAGGGTCAGCGGACAATCCCGTCGGACACGGTCTGCTACCCCGCGAAGCTGCTGCACGGTCACGTCGAGGCGTTGGTTGACGCGGGCGTGGACGCGATTTTCTATCCGTGTCTGCCGTACAACTTCGACGAGGGAATCTCCGATAACCACTACAACTGCCCCGTCGTCGCGTACTATCCGGAGCTTTTGGCGGCGAATATGACGCGGCTGAAACAGGCGCGCTTCCTCGACCCGTATTTCGGACTGCACAACAAAAAGGGCTTTGCAATCAAGGCCGCCGAATACTTCGCGCGCGAGTTCGGCGTCCCCGCGAAGGAGACGAAAGCGGCGGCGAAGGCCGCGTTCGACGCGTACTACGCGTTCCGCGCGGAGGTCCGCGCCGAGGGGATGCGCTGCGTCGCCTACGCGGAGGAACACGGCAAGCCGATTATCGTCGCCGCGGGGCGGCCGTATCACACGGACCCGGAGGTCAACCACGGCATCGACGAGCTGATTACGTCCTACGGGCTTGTTTTAATCACGGAGGACGCGGTTTCCTCAATTCTCGGACGTGAATCGCGCCGCGTGCTGAACCAGTGGACGTATCAGGCGCGGATGTACAACGCCGCGCGTTGGGTTGCGACGCGCCGTGACGCGGAGCTTATTCAGCTCGTCTCGTTCGGCTGCGGCACGGACGCCGTGACGACGGACGAGGTGCGCGAGATTTTAGAGAAGAGCGGCAATCTCTACACGCAGTTCAAAATTGACGACATCAACAACCTCGGCGCGGTGCGAATCCGCCTGCGGAGCCTGATTGCCGCAATGGGGCAGAGAAAGGCGGGTGTCGCGTAATGGCAGAATTAACCTACGACAAAACGGGCCGTCTCCTTTTCACAAAGGAGATGAAAAAAGAATATACATTATTAATGCCGCAGATGCTGCCCGTGACGTTCACGTTCCTGCGGCGCGTGTTCGAGCTGTACGGCTACAACGCGGAAATCCTCACGACGACGCACCGCGGAATTGTGGACACGGGGCTGAAATACGTACATAACGACACCTGCTATCCGGCGTTGCTCGCCATCGGGCAATTGCTCGACGCGGTGAAGTCCGGCAAGTACGACGACCGCAAGGTCGCGCTGATGATTACGCAGACGGGCGGCGGCTGCCGCGCGTCAAACTACATTCATTTGCTGCGCAAGGCGTTGGAAAAGGCGGGTCTGTCGCACGTCCCCGTCATCTCGCTGAATATATCGGGCTTGGAGAAGAACCCAGGATTTTCGCTGTCCGTCCCGATGGTACGCCGCCTCGCCGCCGCGATGATTTACGGCGATTTTCTGACCTGGTGCGCGAACCAAATCCGGCCGTATGAGGTCCGGAAAGGCGCGGCGGATTTGCTGATAACCCACTGGACGGACGAGATTGTCACGATGCTCGGACACGGCAAAGCGATGAGCAAAAAGGATATGCGCCGCATTCTGCCGGAGATTGCGGCGGACTTCGCGCAGATCCCGCGCGACGGCGCGCCGAAGCCGCGCGTCGGCATCGTCGGGGAGATTTACGTGAAATTCGCGCCCCTGGGCAACAACAACCTCGAAGAATTTTTGCTGGGCGAGGGGTGCGAACCCGTCGTGCCGGGGCTGACGGACTTTCTGATTTTCAAAATCAACAACCGCTCAATTGACGTCGGACTGTACCGCGGCTCTAAGCTGAAAAAGGCGTTCTGCGACGTGTTTCAGAAGTATATTGAGGGCTTGCAGGACGTGATGATAGACGCAATAAAGACGCAGCCTTCGCTGCGTCCGATGGGCCGTTTTTCAGATTTGCAACGCCTGATTCCGGGGTACCTCGGCTACGGGAACAAGATGGGCGAGGGATGGCTCCTGACGGCGGAAATGCTGGAACTGATTCATTCCGGCGTGCCGAATATCGTCTGCACGCAGCCGTTCGGCTGTCTGCCGAACCACGTCGCGGGCAAGGGGATGATTCGCCGTCTGAAAGACGACTATCCGGAGAGCAACATCGTCGCGATTGATTACGACCCCGGCGCGACGCGAATCAACCAAGAAAACCGCGTAAAGCTGATGATTGCTAACGCGCGGGAGCAAATTCCCGCCGCTGCAACGCATACGCCGGAAGCTTCCCGTCAAACACAACGCGCCCGTTGAGCCGCCGCAGGAACATCTGCGGGCGGACGTGACCGCGCGTAATGCCGAAGTCGCAGATGCCGGCCTCGTTTAACACGAAGTAGACGAATTCGGAACAGAAAAAGCGCGTTTCGCGCTCGTGTGTGCGGTTAAAAATCCCCGTTATCAAGCCGGGGAGGTTGTACGAAAACGCGTCGGGGTTGTCACAGAACACGCGAATGTTGTGGAAAACCTCGTCGTACTGCTCCTCGGTAACGGACAGTTCGAGGACGAGACCGGAACGCCCGAAGCGGAAATGCCGGTCGTTGACGGTCTCTTTTTTGAAGCAGCCGAGGAACGGATTGCGCTCATACCTCCGGCCGAATGAGAACATCAGGTCCAGGTCCACGTCAAGCGCGATGGACGCGTGGGTATAGCTGTCGCGCGTGATGGCGTGGATAATGTGCGATAAAATCGTGCCGGAGCGGGACAGCACTATGTAAATCTGTTTGTTCTGCATTATGATTTTTTAACAAACCTTTCCCCGCAACGCGGACAGGTTATTTGAATTTTTCCGCGCCCTTTCGGCACGCGAAGCGTGTTGTGACAGCCGGGGCAGGTAAAGAACCGGTGCGTTTTCCGCTCACGAATTGCGGAGACGCGCTTTTTTATTTTCGCCTTGACGGGTGCGTAATACCGCAGGAACCGGTCGTTTTCACGGCGGCGCGCGGGGATATTGCGCGAATACATACGGAAAATAGCGATGCCCAGCAGCGCGAGCGAGATATATGAGCCGAAAGCGAAACCGATCAGGCTGAAAACAACACTTAATATAAGCGCGGCGACAAACATCGCCGTACCGAGATGGTCGGGACCGTACCTGCCTATCATTAATCGTTGTAAAAAGTTACGCAAAGAAAATCGCCTCCGTGTTGATAGCTATTATATCACGGAGGCGGACAAAATACGCTTATTTCACATATCGTTTACATAATTGTTATTGATTTAACCGCTTATTATACTGTTATTTACCGTTTCGGCGATGATTGCGGCACCCGCGGCACCGGGGTGCAGACCGTCAACGTACAGGTCGGAATGACCGTCAAGCGCGGCGTAAACGTCGATAACGGGCGCGCCGATTTTCTCCGCCACGCGGTTGATGGCGGGGACAACGTCGTTCGTTATAATCGTGGACGCGTAGTCAAAGCCCGCCATATACGACGGCGGACACGTCATCAGCCAGACCTCCGGCGCGCTGTCCAAATCCCTGTAAATGTTGACGAATTCCTCCAACTCGGCCTCGTATTTCTCGGTGTCCCACGCCCAGAACGCGTCGTTCGTGCCGAGCATTATGAGAACGATGTCCGGAAGAAATTCCAGCGAGTTCGTGTAGGCGGCCTCGTTTTTGTACGGTCCCGCGACAAACGCGGCGACGGTACTCGGCAGGCTGCTTTGCAGCGTTCTGCCGCTTACGCCGAAGTTTTTCACCTCGTAGCCGTCCCCAAGGAGGACCTGGAGCTGCGCCGGATACGAATCAACCGCCGGATTCGCTATCATAAGCCCCTCCGTGATGCTGTCGCCGACGCACGCGACTTTGAGAACGCCGGGCGGCTCCTCAGCCGTCTGTTCCGGCTCAGGCTCCGCGAGGGCGGACGTTGCGGACGGCTCCGGCGATTCGGCCGTATCGGCGGGCGCGCCCGCGCAGCCGGAAATGACGGCGAGAATACAGGCGAGGGAGAGCAGGAGCGCGATTGGCTTTTTCATTTTGTTCCTCCTGAAAAGATTATATTTGTGAGCTTGCTTCCTCTACCATAGCATACGCGTCGGTGCGCGTCAATACGGCCCGTTATACGAAAAAGCGATAACGCCCTGCCCGCGAAATCAACCGTCGGTTGAATTACGCAGCGCAAAAATAACTTGCGGCGTTATTGCGTTTTCGCGTGCGGGCGGCTATACTGCGTACATAACCGGTTAAATAACGTATGAGGTGAACACAATGCCAATCAATCAGGCAAAGGTCGGCGAGCAGATTGCTTCGCTGCGAAAGCAGAAAAACCTTACGCAGGCGGAGCTTGGAGAGCGTCTGCAAATCTCGTTTCAGGCGGTTTCCAAGTGGGAGCGCGGGGAAACGCTGCCCGACACGGCAATCCTGCCGGACCTCGCGGGCGTCCTTGAAACGACCGTTGACAATATCCTGTTCGGCGGCGAAAAGGCCGTGCAATTCAAGGGAAAGCTCAACGCGAAGGATATGGCCGAGGGCATAAACGCGCTCGAACGCGTCGGGTTCCTGCTCGGTCGTCAGAATCTGATTTACACGAGCGCGATTGACGGTATCAGCGCGCGATTGAACACGGACATCGTCGCGATGCTCGGCGACGACTTCCTGCGCGAATGCCTTGTCGCGGAGGCGGTTATTCAGAATATTATGCTCGGCTATTACTTCGATTTGACGGAGGTCCGCGGCGCGTTCCGGCACGAAAAGTGGTACAACACCGTTTGCGAATATGCGCAAAGGTACGGGATTGCGTAGGGGGAACCTAAATATTTTCGCTATCTGACGGCTCCCGTTCGGGAGCCGTTTGCGCTATTTGTAACGGCGGCCTGTCGCTGTTTTCAATAAAATAATTTTCCGCCTCTTTCTGCGCCTCTTGGAGCTGTTCAATAGCGTCCGTAACCCTGTTAAACAGCCTGTAATACATTCGCTCAAAGTCCGGCATAATTCAATCACCTCAACAATAAGTATATCAACTATTTGTCTATATGTAAAGTAAATATATTATTTATACTGAACTTCATAAGAGGTGATGTATAAATGATTCGACTGCGGGTTTTGGAATTGCTCGAAAAGCGCGGTAAAACAAAATATTGGCTGTATAAGCAGATGGGAACATCGTACAGCGCGTTTGACCGAATGATAAAAAACGACACAAAGATGATAAAATTCTCCAACATTGAGGCGTTGTGCAATATCTTGGAATGCGAACCGAACGAATTGTTTGAGATTAACGACGATGCGCCGCGTGATTAAGACAATAAAGCGCGAAGCCGCCCAATCGGGCGGCTTCGCTGTCATTTGTTGTCTTTTTTGTATTTCTCGCGCGTCGCCGCGCCGCCCCGTATGTGCCGCTCGGCCTTGTTGAAGTCCAAAACCTCTTTGACTTGCAGGTACAGCGGCCGGTTTATGCGTTCGAGGCGTTCGGAGAGGTCTTTATGTACAGATGTCGTTTATCAGAACGGTTTCGCCCAGACCCAAATCGCCGAGCAACCGCAGGTAAATATCGACGTTTTTGTCCTTGTCCACCTCGATGCGCTTGATAATCCTTTTCAGTTGCGCGTTCGTCATCTGACGCACGTCGGCGACGTCCTCAAGTTCGCGGAACGTGCTGCCGAGCAGCCCTGATAACTGGTCGCTTTTCGTGATGTTGTAGGACACGAATTTCAGTTCGGTTTCGAGCCGCTCAATCTCGTCGCGCATACCGCCGATGCGCTCGTTGAGTTCCGTGCGGGAGATGAGGTCGTCCGTGTACATATCCATATACTTCTGGCGGCTTTTTTGAAGCCGTGTGAGTTGGTCGTCGAGTTGCTTTTCGTAGCCCAGATTCTCGTCTTTCGCCCGAAACGTCCGCTCAAACTCGCCGACGACGTAGTTGATAACGTTTTTCTTGCGGCGCAACAGTTCTGTGAAATAGTCCTGCAAGACCGCGATTAACTCGTCCTCGTCAATCGTCAGGGCGTTCGGGCAACTGTCCGCGCCCTTGCCGTTGTGACCGGAGCAGACCCAGCGGACATAGGTTTTGTTATAGGTGCGGACGACGCGGCGGAACGACCAGCCGCACTCCTTGCACTTAAT
>JAISJC010000065.1 GCA_031261745.1 Oscillospiraceae bacterium | reverse complement strand
GCAATTATCTCGACGCGCTCTGCGCCGTTGAGGCCGTCGCGTTCGATAAGACGGGGACGCTCACGCGCGGCGTTTTCAGCGTGACGGGCGTGTTCCCGTCCGGCGGCTTCACGCGTGAAGCCCTGCTGGATCTCTCGGCGGACGCCGAGAGTCTGTCCACGCACCCGATTGCCAAAAGTGTCGCCGCCGCAGGCTCGGCGGGGCGCGGCACCGCCGATATTTCCGACTACCGCGAGGTCGCGGGGCGCGGCGTTTCCGTGTCCGTCAACGGTACGGCGATCCTCGCGGGGAATGCAAAACTGCTCGCGGAGAACGGCATTGAGGTTCCGGAGGTTGAAACCACCGGCGCAGCGGTCTATGTCGCGGCGGACGGCGTTTTTGCGGGTTACATAACAGTCGAGGACACGCCGCGTGGTGACGCGCAGCGCGCGGTTTCGACGCTGAATTCGCGCAATATCCGCACGATTATGCTCACGGGAGACAACAAAAAAGCCGCCGAAACGGTCGCGGAGGCTCTCGGTATCACCGAGTATCACGCGGAGCTTATGCCCGCGGGCAAGGTCGAGGCTCTCGACACGCTTATGGCGGGGATTTCGTCCGGCGGCAAGGTGTGCTTTCTCGGCGACGGAATCAACGACGCGCCCGTCCTCGCGCGCGCGGATATCGGCATAGCGATGGGCGGTCTCGGCTCCGACGCGGCAATCGAAGCCGCCGACATAGTTTTGATGACCGACGAACCGTCAAGGCTCTATGCCGCAATAGATATCGCGAAATACACGCGCAAAATCGTCACGCAGAATATCGCGGGTTCGCTCGGCGTAAAGTTCGCGATTATGGCTCTCGGCATCTTCGGGCTTGCCGGAATGTGGGCTGCTGTGTTCGCCGACGTTGGCGTCGCGTTCCTCGCCGTGCTGAACTCCGCGCGGGTTATCAGAAAATTCCGTTAGTCAGTTTATCGTCCCCTCGGCCTGTGCCAAAATCGCGTCCACTCGCTCGCGCAGCGGCGCATTCTCCGGCAGAGTCAGCTCCGCGTCCGCGCCGAGAACCGCGTTTGCGGCTTCGCGCGCGCTGATTATCGTCTCGCCGTCCGCCGCAAGCTCCGCAAAGCGCGACGCGGGAATCCCGCTCTGACGCGCGCCGAAGAAGTCGCCGGGTCCGCGCTGGCGCAAATCCGCCTCCGCAATTTCAAAGCCGTCATTGGTCCCGCAGAGCGTATTCAGCCGCTCGCGGGACTTTTCGCCCTCCGCGCCGCGCATCAGTACGCAGTACGACTGATATTTGCCGCGCCCGACGCGCCCGCGCAGCTGGTGCAGCTGCGAAAGGCCGAACCGCTCCGCGTTCTCGACGACCATCAGCGCGGCGTTCGGCACGTCCACGCCGACCTCAATTACCGTCGTCGCGACAAGAATTTGCGTCGCGCCCGCGACGAACGCGGCCATTGCCTCGTCCTTTTCCTTGGGCTTCATCGCGCCGTGGACAAGCCCGACCGTCAGGTCGGGAAAAACGTCCGATTGCAACGCGTCCGCGTACTCGCGCGCGTGCTTTAAGTCGTTCGGCAAGTCCTCGTTGTCCTCGATCGACGGGCAGACGATGTACACCTGCCGCCCCTCGCCGACGAGTTTGCGGACGAAATTATACGTCCGCTCGCGCTTGTTCTCGCTCACCGAATATGTCTCGATTTTCTGCCGCCCGGGCGGCAATTCGTCGATTATCGAGACGTCCAAATCGCCGTACAGAATCAGCGAGAGCGTGCGCGGAATCGGCGTCGCCGACATCACCAGAACGTGCGGAGACGCGCCCTTTTGTCCGAGCTTCGCACGCTGATTTACACCGAAACGGTGCTGCTCATCGGTGATGACCAGTCCGAGGTTGTTGTACTCCACGCCGTCGGAAATCAGCGCGTGCGTGCCGACGACCACGTCAATTTGTCCGAATACGAGGGCTTCGCGCGCCTCGCGTTTCGCCTTCGCACCCAAACTGCCGGTCAGCAGCCCGACGCGCAGTCCGAGAGGTTCGAGCATTGCGATAAACGAGCGGTAATGCTGCTCCGCAAGTAGCTCCGTCGGTGCCATAAACGCTGCCTGTGCGCCGTTTTTCGCCGCGAGGTAACACAACGCCATTGCGACGAGCGTTTTTCCGGAGCCGACGTCGCCCTGAACGAGGCGGTTCATCACGAGTCCGGACGCGCAGTCGCGCACCGCGTCGCCCACCGCGCGGCGTTGCGCCGCAGTGGGGGAGAACGGCAGAGCGGCGTAAAATTCTCCGAGGTCGCAGGGTTCAAACCGCGTCCCGACAACGGAGGCGCGCAAGCGTCGGCGAAAGCTCGACAGCGCGGCGATGACGAAAAGCTCCTCGAACAAAAACCGCCGACGCGCCGACGCGAGCGCGGCAAAATCCGCCGGAAAATGGATGTTCTCATACGCGAATTCAACGCGGCACAGCCCGTACCGCTCCTCAACGGAGCGCGGCAGCGCGTTCGGCAATTCACCGCCGCACAGGTTCAACGCCTGTCGCACGGCGGACGCGACCTGACGCTGCCCCAGTTTCGCCGTCAGGTGATACAGCGGGAAAATTTGCCCGTCAAAACCGTCGCCGGAGACGCGCTCAAACACGGGATTTGTGACGGAAACGACGCGGTCACGCTTAATCTTGCCGTAAAAATCATACGTTTCGCCGACTTTCAGCGCGTCCTTGACGTAAGCCTGGTTGAAGAACGTCAGCTCCGCCGCACCGGAATCGTCAACGATGCGTACGCGCACCTTGTCTTGTCCACGGTTGGTGCGCGAAAGCCGCGGCGCGCCGGCGACCATAGCGCGGACAGACACGGATTCGCAGTCAACGGCTTCGGAAATCGTCTTAAAGACGCTCCGGTCCTCATAATCGCGCGGGAAAAAACGCAGCAAATCGCGCAGCGTGCGCAGACCGAGTTTAGCAAAAAGGCGCGAGCGAGCCTCGCCGACGCCTTTCAGATATTTTATTTCTTTCTCCGCGCCGCCCACGTTTTACAGTCGCGCCTGACGGCGAATTACCGGTGAAATTATCGCAGAAACGGCGATTTTCGCCGCGTCGCCAATGAGAAACGGCACGACGCAGACCGACAGCGCGAACGCGAGCGTGTTGCCCGTCTGAAACACGAACCAAGCCGTTCCGAGCGCGTACAGAACCGCCGTTCCTGCGAGCGCGCCGAGCGTAAACAGCCTCGTCTTGAAGAACACGCCGCTTATCAGCGCGAGCGGAATGTACCCGACGATGTAGCCGCCGGTCGCGCCGACGAGCTTCGGCAGCCCACCCGAAAAGTTAGAGAAAACGGGCAGCCCCAGTGCGCCAAGCGCGATATAGACGCAGACCGCGAGCGTGGCGCGCGGCGCGCCGAGAACGCCGGCTGCGATATAAATCATCAGTGTCGCAAGGGAAATCGGCACAGGTCCGACCGGAACCGAAAACGGAGCCGCCGCGCAGATTAACGCCGCGAAAACCGCCGTTATGACCAAATCGTGGGTTTTGTTGTGTGAATGTGTCATTGAGTTACCAACCGTTCGTTGTATTTTTTTCGTACCGCGTCGATGTCCGCTCCGCGGTAGTGCGTCAGGAACCGCGTCACGGTTTCGGCGATGAAATCGTCAAACGCGTTCGCGGGCAGCGCGCCGGCCGAAAGCCCCGTTACCGAGCCTGCGTTCGGCAGCTCCGCGGGGAAGCCGCCCGCGGGAACCGTGAGGTTCGCGCCGACGCCGAGGACGACGAAAAACCCGTCCGCGCCGTCAAACGCCTCGGCGAGGATTCCCGCCGCTTTTTTGCCGTTTATGATGATGTCGTTGACCGGCTTGATGCCCGCCGTGACACCGAAAACCGCTTTTACCGCCTCGCACGCGGCGACGGCCGCCGTGACCGTGACCTGTTCCGCGATGTCCGCGCAAATCTCAGGACGCAGCAGCAACGAAAAGTACGCGCCGCCGGGCGGCGAGAAAAACGTGCGCCCGTGCTGCCCGTGACCGCCGGACTGCGTTTTAGCGGTCAGCAGCGTCAGCTCCGCCGCGCCGCTTTTCGCGAGGGCGATAAGCTCCGCGTTTGTGGACACAATTGTTTCACGTGAAACAATTGTGACTTCCGGCGGCAACGCTATTCTTTCCACAGCGTGACCTTGTTGCGTCCGGTTTGCTTTGAGGTGTACAGTGCCTCGTCGGCGCGGCGGACAATTTCAGTCAGGTCATCGTCGCTTCCGCTCTGCGCGACGCCGGAGCTGATGGAGATTTTCAGCTGCTGTCCCATATACTCGCACACGCCGTTCTCGATGTTTATTCGCACGCGTTCGGCAAGGCGAAGCACGTTCCCCTCGTCGGGATCGGTGATCAGCATAATAAACTCTTCGCCGCCCCAGCGCGCGAGAATGTCGTAAGAGCGAATCGTATTCTTCATTATCCTCGCGACATTGCGCAAAACCTCGTCTCCGGCGAGATGACCGTGCTCGTCGTTTACGTTCTTGAACAGGTCGAGGTCGGAAATCATTACGTAGTACGGCGTGTTTGAGCGGCGCGCGCGTTCGACGAACGGCGCGGCAATCTCGGCGAAGTGTCGGCGGTTATACAGCCCCGTCAGCGTGTCGGTATACGCCGCTTCTTCAAGGCGTTTCAGGAAGATTTCAGACTCCGTAACGTCCCGTATAAGCACGCTCCAAAACTCGCGTGGCGAGCCGAATCTGCGCTGCAACGTCGATTTTATACTTGCGCGGTAATAGAGCGTGCGGTTGTCATATTCGCGCTCATAATCGACCTGATACTCACCGCTGATAAACACGGCGGGGGACAGCTCCGCCGGCCAGTCCGCGACGGTGTAAATCGACTCGCCCTTCGGCAGGTCGGGCAGCCACGGGAAAAGCAGCTTTGCGGAGCTGTTGCTCGAAAGACAGCCGAGGTCGTGGTCCAGCAGCAAAAACGCCTCGGAGATAGTCTCCATCGCCATCACCGCCGCAACGGGAGTCGCGTCGAACATATCGTACTTCATAATGCCGATGTAAAGCAAAACCGCCATAATCGCCAGCATATGCGGCGTGAGATAAACGTGGAACGTAAATGTTCCCTTGATTGTGGCGAGATAATACAGAATTTCGCCGATGTACGGGAGCATAATCGAGATTAGCAGTATAATAAGGCTCATTTTGTAGCGGCCGTGGTTTTTTCGCAGTTTCCCGACGATGATGCCGACCGGCACAAGCGCGAAAAGAACAGGGTAAACGCGGTACAGTAAATTCAATTTCCCCGGTGTGTAGAGCAGATAATGCGTGGTCACGTCGTCATACCAGTATTCGTTGTAGACGAGATGCGTCGCGTCCGTCGTCCACGCGCCGTAGATAAACGCGAACGCAATCAGTACGACGAGTGCCTTAATAAACCTGTTAATACGGATATCACAGTAATCCGCAATGAAAAACAGGATGAACGGCGAGACGAAACCGCTGCCTATGTACAGAACGCGGATGGCCGTAAAGGCCTCGTCCGTGTTGTTGCTCACCAGTTCGAGCAGATGTCCGGTGAGTATAAATAAAATTGAAACCATTCCGAGGAGAAAATAATTCTTTTTCTCGCTCTTGCAACGGAACAGCGTAAGTAAACCGACAAAAATAACGAGAACGATAGGCACCGCGACAGCCCATAAAAGTATTGTGCGCAAACAAAAGCACCTGCCTTTGGTTTCATAAAAATTGAATTTCTGATAGTTTATCATACATTTTGAAATAATACAATAAAATTTTTACGAAATGATAGTTTTTATTGATTTTGAAAAGACATTGTGGTATAATGCAAATAATTATTACTTTTGATGTGAGGAGTATGGATTTTTTATGATTGAAAAAACTGACCGGCCGCTTGCGATTGAACCGTTTGACCGCGTGTGGGGCGTCGGAATTTCGGGTCTGACCGAGGATCCGTCGCCGTTCCCGCGCATCAACGATATGCTGCGCCGCAACAAGGAAACGCCGTCCACGGCGGACGCGCACCGCGGAATAATCGTCACCGAGGCGTTTAAGAAATACGCGCAGTACCCGCAGAACATCAAGTGGGCGTTGGCGTTGCGCGATGTTCTTATGAATGTTCCCGTCGCGATTCACGAGGGTGAGCTTATCGTCGGGGAACTCGCCGCGCCGCCGAATTCCGCGCCGATTTATCCGGAATTCAGTATCGACTGGCTCTGCAACGAGATACGCAACAAGCCGCTCGACGAGCGCAAGAATGACCGCTATATCATCGACGACGAGACGAAAAAAGGCATACTGTCAATCGCCGATTTCTGGAAGGGCAAGACGGTTTCGGAGGCGACGACCGCGCTGTACACGGAGGACGAGGCGATCGGCTCGCACCTCGGCGCGGCGGTGATTTTGGAGGATTTGTTCATCTACGCCGGCATCGGCCACGTCACGGCGAACTACGAAAAGCTGCTGCGCGTGGGTTTCGGCGGCATTCGCCGCGAGATTGCGGCGAGACTTGCCGAACTCGACACGGCGAAGCC
>JAISJC010000062.1 GCA_031261745.1 Oscillospiraceae bacterium | reverse complement strand
CGTGGCAATCAACGAGGCGCTGTGGAAGGTTCAGTACGACGGCGTCACAGGTCACATCGAGTTTGACGAAATCGGCGACGCCGTCCGCAGCGACGCGGTCGTCAAGCAGGCGAACACAGCGAACGGCCTGTGGGACTTCGTGGCGATTCAGGGCGTAAAATAGAATGAAACCGCAAGAGCGCGGGACTTTAACAGTTCCGCGCTTTTTTCGGCTTTTCGTGTTGACCGGGCGGGAATTTGTGATATAATGTAAAAACTAGTCACTGTTTCCGCAATGTTCCGCGCTTTCTAATTCAAAGCATCGGAGGGCAGAAAATGCAGTATGTACCCTATTTACTAGCGGGAATTTCGGTCGGGGGGCAGTATGCGCTGATCGCCATCGGCTATACGATGGTATACGGCATATTGCGCCTGATCAATTTTGCGCACGGCGATATTTTTATGGCGGCGGGACTTATGATGATATATCTCGCAAATCCGCTGACGCTGTGGTTGGCGGTTCCTCTGGTTATTTTATTTACGGCGGTACTCGGATTTGCCGTTGAGCGCGCGGCGTATAAGCCTCTGCGTGACGCGCCGCGTATGAGCGTAATGATCAGCGCAATCGGCGTGAGCTATCTCGTTCAGAACGTCGCGCTCTATGTCACGGGCGGTCTCGCCAAGACATATCCCTCGCTCCCGTGGATCAGCGACACGATTACAATTCTCGGCGCGACGACTAAGCGCGTAACCGTAATTACACCGGTTTTGACGGTTGTACTTATTGTCGGGCTTGTAATTCTGATTAAAAAAACAAAAATCGGAATGGCTATGCGCGCGGTCTCACGCGACTTCGAGACAAGCCGCCTGATGGGCATAAAAATAAATACGGTTATCAGCGTTACGTTCTTAATCGGCTCGCTCCTCGCGGCAGTCGGTTCGCTGCTTTACTTTGCCAACTACACGGCTATTGTGCCGACCTCCGGCGCGATGCCCGGCTTGAAGGCGTTTGTCGCGGCTGTATTCGGCGGAATCGGCTCGATTCCCGGCGCGGTTATCGGCGCGTTTCTCATCGGGCTGTCGGAAAACATCATCAAAAGCGGCGGTTCGAGCTGGACGACCTTCTCCGACGCGTTCACGTTCGTGCTGCTGATTATTATTCTCGCTGTCAAGCCCACCGGTCTTTTCGGCGAGAAGCAGACGGATAAGGTGTAGAATTATGACAAAAAGACAGAAAATCATATCCGTCATACTGCTCGCGCTTGTATACGCCGCTGTGTTTGTAATGGAGCAGGTGATTCCCGCGCAGGCAATGCTCTTCACCGTTCTGAAAAAAGGTGCGATTTACGCCCTCGTCGCCGTGTCGATGAATCTGCTGAACGGCTTTACCGGTCTGTTTTCCCTCGGTCAGGCGGGATTTATGCTCATCGGCGCGTATGTATACGGTATCTTCACGATTCCCACGGAAATGCGCACAAGCGTTTATCAGTATTTCGACGGCGGTGTTATTCAGTTCACCGTTCCGGTTCTGCTCGCAATCGTCCTCGCGGGCGTCGCGGCGGCAATCGCCGCCGCGCTGATCGGCTTTCCTGCACTGCGACTGAAAAGCGATTATCTCGCGATTGCTACGCTTGGTTTTGCGGAAATTCTCCGCGCAATCTTCCAGTGGGACAAGCTCGGTCCCGTCACCAACGGCTCGAACCTGCTCCGCAAATTCCCGACGTTTAATGACTTCAACATCACAAACGCGGACGGAGATGTCGTCATATATCTGTCCACGCTCGTTCCGTTTTTGATAGTCGGCGTGTGTATATTCCTGATAGTTCTGCTGATTAATTCGAGCTACGGGCGCGTGTTCCGCGCGATTCGCGACGACGAGCGCGCCGCGGAAGCAATGGGCGTAAACCTGTTCGCGCACAAGGAAATATCGTTCGTCGTCAGTTCGTTTTTCGCGGGAATCGGCGGCGCACTGCTCGCGATGTACCAGATGACGATTCAGGCGAGCGCGTTCAAGTCCGCAATGACGTATGAAATCCTACTGATTGTCGTCATCGGCGGCATCGGCTCCGTTACGGGCAGCTGCATCGGCTCGTTCCTGTTCATCGCCGCGTCGGAATGGTGGCTGCGCGGACTCGACAGCGGCACGTTCCTCGGAATCACCGCGCCGACGATTTTCCGCTCCGGCTTCCGCAAGGTCGTGTTTGCGGTGATAATAATGGTTATTGTGCTGTTCTACCGCAAGGGTTTGATGGGCGATAAAGAATTCTCGGTTGCGCGGATTGCCGGCCGATTCCGACGATTGTTCCGCCGCCGCGCTCCCGCGGAAAAGGGGGCGACAAAATGAGTGAAAATGTACTGCGCATCGAAAATTTAACAATGCGTTTCGGCGGCGTTACCGCGGTGGACGCGCTTTCACTCGACGTGAACCGCGGCGAGATTGTCGCGCTTATCGGACCGAACGGCGCGGGTAAGACGACCGCGTTCAACTGCATTACCGGCGTGTATGAGCAGACGGACGGCAAAATAAGATTCCTCGGCAAAGACATCAAGCGCGGCACCACGCCGGACAAGATTACGAAACTCGGCATTGCGAGAACATTCCAGAATATCCGGCTTTTCAAGTCAATGACCGTGTTTGAAAACGTCCTGGTCGCCAAACATATGCGCACAAAACAAAACGTGTTCTCCGCCACGCTGCGGTTCAACCGCAACGAGGAAAAACGCGTCCGGCGCGAGACGGAGGAGCTACTCGACAAGCAGGGGCTTCTGCACCTCAAAGACGAAGTGGCGTCAAACCTGCCGTACGGCTTACAGCGGCACCTTGAAATCGCCCGCGCGCTCGCCACCGACCCGCAGATTATTCTCTTGGACGAGCCTGCCGCCGGAATGAACCCGCAGGAGACGCAGGAGCTTGCCGGGTTTATTCAGCAGATTCGCGATGAGTACAAGCTGACGGTTTTCATCATCGAGCATCATATGGATTTGATTATGCAAATCTCCGACCGCATATATGTGCTGGATTTCGGCGCGCTTATCGCGTCCGGCTCTCCCGCCGAAGTGCAGTCGAATCAGCGCGTCATCGACGCGTATCTGGGGGTGGTTGAGGATGCTTAAAATCACCGACTTGAAGGTCAATTACGGCGGTATTGAAGCCGTTAAAGGCATATCGTTCGACGTGCCTGAGGGCAAAATCGTCACGCTGATCGGCGCGAACGGCGCGGGAAAAAGCACAATCCTGAAATCCATTTCCGGCATCGTGAAGCCGAGTTCCGGCAGGATTGAGTTCCTCGGCACCGACATCACAAGCAAGGACGCGGCGTTTATCGTCGGCAAGGGCGTAACGCTCGTACCGGAGGGGCGAAAGATATTCCCCGATTTAACCGTACTGGAAAACCTGCGCATCGGCGCGTATATGCGGCGCGACGACCTCACCGAGGATTTGGACTGGGTTTACGGACTGTTTCCGCGTCTGAAAGAGCGCGCCTGGCAGGCCGGCGGAACCCTGTCCGGCGGCGAGCAGCAGATGCTCGCGGTCGCGCGCGCACTGATGAGCCGCCCGAAGTTGATTATGATGGACGAGCCGTCACTCGGCCTCGCTCCGCTGATTGTGCGCGGGATATTCGATATTATGCGCGAGATAAACAAGCGCGGCGTTACAATCCTGCTCGTCGAGCAGAACGCGAATATGGCGTTACAGGCGGCGGATTTCGCGTATGTAATGGAGACCGGACGCATTACGATGTCAGGCACCGGTAACGAATTATTGAACAATCCGGCAGTAAAAGCCGCGTATCTCGGCACTTAATACACAATTTCCAGCTATTTTTAACCCCCTGTAACCGTTGCGGTTGCAGGGGGTTTTGCCGTAAATAATATATTTTTCAAAAAAATTAAAATTTATGCTTGACAAATCCAAATCCACAGCGTATAGTATAGAAAAATAAGACATACAAAACATATGTAATTAGTATGCATTATAAAAGTGAGGTGCGTGACAAGTGGCAGAAATCCCGAAAGAGATTGAGAAGGTAATTTCGGAAGAAAATCTCGCAAAGGTTTTCGAGTACATTAAAGAGACTACGCACGGAACTATCACGCTTGTCATCCAGGACGGCAAAGTGGTGCAGGTCGAGAAGCTCGAAAAAATACGCATCAAATAACAACTGAAAATGTTTGACCGGTCAACCGGAGAGCAGAGAATATCGTCTCTGCTTTTTTGTTACCTTAATGGAGGGTAAGAAATGAAAATTCTATTGGCAATACATAAACGCCTGATGAGCTTTTACCTGATTATTGCTTTTATTCTCGTTTGGCAGTTCTCGTCGAAGTTCGGCTGGACGAACGCGACGTTCGTGCCGCCGTTCACGACGGTTCTCACGGAGGGCGCGGATCTCGGTCTTGCGCGGATCCTCGTGCATATCGCAATCTCGCTCAAACGTGTTGTGTTCGGCTTCGCGCTCAGCACGGTAATCGCGCTCCCGCTCGGCTTCGTCCTCGCGGACGGTGCGCCGAAACTCGCGGCGTTCCTGCGGCCGTTGATGCAATTTCTGTCGCAGATACCGCCGTTCATCCTGTATCCTCTCTTTCTCTTGGTTATCGGGCCGGGGGAGAACGGAATTTACATAGTAATATTCTGGTCTGTGTTCTGGCCCGTACTTTTTACAACAATGCAGGGCGTCAACGATATCGACCCCCGTTTAATCCGCGCCGCGAAGTCAATGCGGGCGAGCACGGGAGACGTCCTGTTCAAGGTTATTTTCCCCGCAATCTTCCCGAATGTTATGCGCGGCATACGCTCCGGTCTGACAATGGGATTTCTGATGCTAATCGGCTCCGAGAGTATGGGCGCGGACAGCGGAATCGGCTGGATGATACACAACGCGCAGGGTCTCGGCTGGATACCGCGCATCTATCTCGGCGCACTGATTGTCTGCGTGGTCGGATTTCTGCTCAACGGAGCCCTCGGCGCGGTTGAAAAGACGTTTGTGGACTGGAAAGAGGTACCGGAGGACGTGATTATATGAAAGCACTGAATTTTGTAAAGCGTTTCCTTATTGCGGCTCTGCCGATTATCGCGTTCTTTGTTCTGTGGCAAATCGGCTCGTCGCACGTTCCGCGCGGCGTAATCTCCTCGCCTGAGAAGATTGCAAAGGCGATGTGGAAGGCGTTTATCGACCCCGAACACGTTCTGCTATGGCACACGGGACAGAGCCTGTCGAGAATATTACGCGGCTATCTGCTCGCGTCGGTCGTCGGAATCGTACTCGGATTCGCCCTCGGAACGTATTTCCGCTCGCTGGAAAAGCTCTTCCTGCCGTTCTTCCGCGTGTGCGAAAAGCTCAATCCGTTCGCGATTATCCCCGTGTTTATGATTCTCTTCGGGGTGGGCGACAAGGAAAAAATCGCGGTCGTGTTCTGGGCGGCGTTCTGGCCGATTTTCTTCAACACGCAGGAGGGCGCGAAGAGCGTTGACCTCTCCCTCGTCCGCTCCGCGCGTAGTATGGGCGCGAACCGGTTCAAGGTTTTCACGGGCGTAATCTTCCCGTACACGCTGCCGAGTATATTCACGGGGCTGCGGCTGTCGAGCCGCGTGGCGTTCTTTATGATGGTCGCGTCGGAGACGCTGGGCGCGATTAACGGCCTCGGCTGGTACTACGCGCAACAGAGAATTGTACATAAACTCTCGCTGATTTACGGCTCAATTCTCTTCATAACGGTCCTCGCGATTTTGGTGAACTTCCTGTTCGTGCGCTTGGAGAAACACTTCCTCGTATGGAAGGAGGCCGCGCTGAAATGAGAAACAGGTACCGCATAGGAAACAATCTGCGATGTAGCAGATGCTAAAAAAGGACAGTCAACAAAACAACATTAAAACGGAGGAATAAACAATGGCACTCGGTAAAAACGGAAAAATCGGCGCTATCGTCGCCGCGGTTGTGGTAGTCGCAGCCGGAATTACAATCGGCTCCACGGTCGGTAAGACCAAAGCGAATATCGGACCCAAGGATCCGTCCTCGGCGGACAAAAGCCCCGTCGTAACGGCCGATACCGGCTCAAACGCATCTACCGTAAGCGGAGATGACATAATTGACGTCGGCGACCTCACGCAGATCATCACCCTGCACACCAGCACGAAGAAGAATTGCACATCGACGCCTTTCGTCGTCGCGGAGGCCAAAGGCTTCTTCGAGAAAAACGGCATAAAGATTGAGTACACCGGCGAAACGACCGACGCGCTCTCCGCAGTCCTGCAAGGCACGAACGACTTTGACGGAACGCTCCCGAACGCGCTCGCGACGTATGTCTACGGCGACGAGGGCGAGGGCGCGGCAATCAAGGCGGTCACGCTGAACCAGGTTGACCCCCCTGCGGACGTTGACCCGAAATTCCGTCATATGCGCTTCTACGTCTCACCGAAGCTCGGCATCACGACGCTCGAAGAGCTGAAAAATTCCGACCTGTACAAAAACGGCGAGATTACAATCAGCGGGCGCGCTCCGTCCTGCTCCTCGTTCATCCCGAACCAAATCTTCAAGAACAACGGACTTGACTCGAAGAAACTCAGCTTTGTGGCGTTTGACTCCGATATCGCGGCGATTCAGGCCGTCCAGCTCGGACCCGACAATCTGATTATCGCGGGCATTCACCCGCCGTTCTACTACCTCGCGGAGGAAGAGGGGCTTATCCTCCTCGCCGATTCTGCGGATTCCGGCCTCGGAGCCGCGTCCGGCACCTCGGTTTTCTACTTCACCGATGAGTTCATCGAATCCAACCCCGTCGCGGTTCAGCGTTTCGTGACCGCGATCAAAGAGGCGTCAAAGTGGACGCTCGACAACGAGGAAGAGGCTATCGCGCTGACCGAAGCCTACATCGAAAAGGCAATCAACGCGGTTCACTATTACTACTCCGGCGACGGATTCCCCGTTGAATTAATCGACCCGTGGATCAAGGACCTTGAAGAGTCCGGCGCGCTGCCCGTAGGGGCGATAACGGTAGCTGACCTGACGGCCCCGCAATTCAAATAAGTTTAATGCAGTGTCCGGCGGCGGTGTTTTACCGCCGCCGGCACCGAGATATGTATTAAGGAAGTGATTTTTATGGCGGCAACGGCGGCGGTGCTTGAAGGAACGCCGAAGATTGAAATACGCGGCTTGGGACGCTCGTTCAACAAGAAATCGAATGTGCCCGGCACAAAAACCAAGGAGAAGTTCTTCGCGTTGAAGGACTTCAATCTCGCTATTAATAAGGGTGAATTTGTCGCCATCGTCGGGCCGTCCGGCTGCGGCAAATCCACTCTCTTGGATTTGCTTGTCGGGCTTTCAAAAGCCGACGAGGGGCAGATTCTCATCGACGGCAAGGCGATTAAGGGTCCCGATTTGGACCGTGGCATTGTCTTGCAGGGCTACGCGCTCTTCCCGTGGCGCACGGTTCGGCGCAATATTGAGTTCGGGCTTGAAATCAAGGGCATTCCCGCAAAGGAACGCGCGGAGATAAGCGACAAGTTTATTAAGCTCGTTGATCTGGTCGGGTTCGAGAACCACTATCCGTATGAGCTTTCCGGAGGGATGCAGCAGCGCGTCGCAATCGCGCGCGCGCTCGCGTACGACCCGGAGGTGCTGCTTATGGACGAACCGTTCGCGGCGGTGGACGCGCAGACGCGCGAGACAATGCAGGACGAACTGCTGACGATCTGGGAGAAAACAGGCAAGACGATCATCTTCGTCACGCACAGCATCGAGGAGGCCGTCGGTCTGGCGGACCGCGTCGCGGTTATCTGCCGCTCTCCCGGCTCCGTTAAAGAGGTCGTGGACGTCAAGCTGCCGCGCCCGCGCAGAATCGGCGACGTGCGCAACACGCCGGATTTCAGCCTTGTTTCGCACCACGTCTGGGAATTACTTCAAGACAAGGCCCCGGAGGAAAAAACACCGCGCGCGCAAATCGACATCGGCGAAGAAATTTTACCGGATACAGTTATTTAATTTTGGTTAAGCAAAAAATAAGGAGTAAATTTAATGTCAGATTTTATTGAACGAGCAAAATTCTCGTGCGCGCTCGGCGGCGCGCTCACGACGGTCGCGGGTATTCCGCGCGTCGTGCCGATTGTCCACGCAGCCGGCGGCTGTGCGTCGTCGCTGTCGGGCGCGTACAATGTCGCGGCGGGCTATCGCGGCGTCGGTTACTGCGGCGGAAATATGATTCCGACGACGAACATCGCGGAAAACAACATCGTTTTCGGCGGCGAGGATCGTCTTGCGGAGCAGATTGAACACACCGTTAAAGCTCTCGACGGCGACCTGTACGTCGTTCTTACGGGCTGCCAGGTTGAAATCATCGGCGACGACGCGGTTTCCATAGCGAACCGCTTCCGCGAACAAAACGTCATCGGCGTGTCCAGCCCCGGTTTCCTCGGCAACACGCTAAAAGGCTACGTCGCGGTTCTCAACGCGATAATCAAGGATGTAATCCGCAAGTCGGACACGAAAGACGCCCGCACAGTGAACATTCTCGGCGTCGTGCCGGGACACGACGTTCAGTACCGCGGCAACCTCGATGAGTTGAAGCGTCTGCTCCGCCTTGTCGGCGTAAAAGCCAACACGTTCTTCGGGACGGACGAATCCGTCGAGACCATTCGCGGCTACGGCGACGCGGCACTGAATGTCGTCCTGTCTCCGTACGTCGGCGTGGAACCCGCAAAGACGTTTGAGGACATTCACGGCACGCCGTATATCGTCTCCGAGATTCCGATCGGTCCCACGGGTACGGATATTTTCCTGCGTCAGATCGGCGACGCGCTGAACCTCGACATCGCACTCGTCGAGTCGGTTCTGAGATACGAGCGCGTTTCGTACTACTCGTTTTTGGAGCGCATCGTCGATATTTACTCCGATATAGATCTTCAACGCTTCGCGATCGTCGCGGCGGACACGTATTACGCCCACGCGGTCACGCGCTTCCTCGCGAATGACCTCGGCTGGATTCCGCACCTCACGGCGATTAACGACATCGAGGCGGACGACGCGGAGCGTCAGGCGGACTATGAGGCTAAGTTTGCGGACATCACGTCCGAAACGAAACCGAAGATTATATTCGAGCAGAACGCGGGGCAATTGCTCAAACACGTCCGCGACAGCTGGGAATTGAACGCAAACAACAAGTATTACGACGCGTTAAATCCCGCGTTTGTAATCGGCAGCGGCATTGAGCGCAGCCTCGCCGAAAAGCTCGGCGCGGGCTTCCTCGCCGTGGCGTATCCGGTCAGTAACCGCGTGGTGCTGAACAAGGGTTACGCGGGCTACAAAGGCGCGTTGAGCTTTGTCGAAGATTTGCTTACCGGCTTGATAGCCGCGCGATAAGAGAGGAGAAAATATTATGTCAAAATACAGTGATGAACTGACCTATAATTTTACGAAGGGCATTGCGCCTCCGGTTCGTGAAACGCGTATCGGCGTTTGTTCGGCGTACTGCGGAACCTGCGGCGACCTGAACGAGGACGTGAAAAGCGGCTGCGCGCAGGTGCAGAGCCGCAAATTTGCGCAGTCGGGCGGTTGCCAGCTCGGTCTCGCCGTCGGCATTGCTTCGAGCATTACGAACGTCGTTACGATTATTCACTCTCCGCTCGGTTGCTGCTCCGGCTTCGGCGGACAGGCGGGAATGCGTAAGACGCAGCGCGAAACGCGCGGCAAGCGCAACGAAGATTTCGTGTGGCTCCACACGAATATGGATCAGCTCGACGTCGTAAACGGCGGCATCGACAAGCTGCGCGAGGCGATTTTGTACGCCGAAAAGGAATACAATCCCGAAGCGATTGTCATCGCCAACGGTTGCGTCCCCGGAATTATCGGCGACGATATTGACTCGCTCGTGAATGAACTCAACGGACGTCTTTCCGCGAAGCTCGTACCGGTACACTGCGAGGGCTTCAAAAGCCGTTACGTCGCGTCCGGCTACGATGCCGCATATCACGGCTTCCTGCGCAGCCTGTTAGAGCCGATTAAGCAGTATGACCGCGTGTTCCCAGACGAGGGACAGGACGCGCTCGAACGCTACAAAAACAGCCGCACGGTCAACATCTTCAACGTCGGCTCCAACTCGCCCGGAGATGAAAACGAACTCTCGCGTCTCGTATCCGCACTCGGTCTGTTCCCGAAGGTCGTGCCGCTGCACAATTCGCTTGACGACCTCGCCCGGCTCGGCGACGCCGCGCTGAACGTGTCCATCTGCGCGACGCACGACGACTATCTTCTCGGTCACCTCAAAGAGCTTTTCGGCACGCCGTACATCATTGACACGCTGCCGATCGGCATCAAGAACACGAACCGCTGGCTGTGGAAAGTCGCGGAATTCTTCGGACTTGAAGACGAAGCCGCGCGCGTGATTAAGCTCGAAAACGATCAGCTGCTTGAAGCACTTGAACCGCTGAAAAAAGAGCTGAAAGGCAAGAAAATCTTCGTCGGCGGCGGCGAGACGCGCATTCTCACGACGGCGGAATTCTTCTCGTCAACGCTCGGAATGGAACTCGTCGGCGTCAAGGCGCACAATGTTGACCGCTTCGTCGAAGAGATTCTCGAAGACGTGACCGGTCCCGAACTCGTAATCGAAGTCGCGGCGGGTCAGCCTGCCGAGGAGTTGAATATCATCAACAAGCTCAAACCCGACCTCTATTGCGGTCATATGGGCGCGAACGGCTGGGTGGCGAGACTCGGCGTGCCGAACCTCCCGCTGTTCGGAATGGGCCTGAACTTTATGGGCTATTCGGGTGCGTACGAACTGGCGCGCAAGGCCGTGAAGGTCCTGAAAAACACAAACTTCGTGAAAAACATTTCAGCGAACGTAAATCTGCCGCTCCGCAAGGAATGGTTCGACACCGACGTGAAAGACAACATCAAAGAAAACGATTTAGTATAAGAAGGAGCTGAATTAAAATGAGCAATCAAATCGTGAATAACCTCACGGAGCTTATCGGCAACACGCCGATTCTGCGCCCGAAGAAATTCTCCGCACTCGCCGGACTCGCAGACCACTCGGAGCTGCTTCTGAAACTCGAATACTTCAATCCGCTCGGCTCGGTCAAGGACCGCATCGCCTACGCGATGATCACCGACGCGGAGGAGCAGGGGATTCTCACGCCTGAGAGCGTAATCATCGAGCCGTCGAGCGGCAACACCGGCGTCGGACTCGCGTTCGTCGCGGCGGCGCGCGGGTACAAAATCGTAATCGTAATGCCCGACACAATGACGCAGGAGCGTCGCGGTCTCGTCGCCGCGCTCGGTGCGGAACTTGTCCTCACGCCAGGCGCAGCGGGGATGAAAGGCGCGATTCGCAAGGCGGAGGAACTTCAAACGCAGGTCGCGCACGGCGTAATCCTGCAACAGTTCAATAACCCCGCGAACCCGCGTATTCACAAGGCGACAACGGGTCCGGAGATCTGGGACGCCACGGGCGGCAAAGTCGATATTCTTGTCGGCGGCGTCGGAACGGGCGGAACCATCACCGGTGCGGGTGCGTTCTTAAAGGAAAAGAAACCGTCCGTGGAGATTATCGCGGTCGAGCCGTCCGCTTCTCCCGTTTTGTCGGGCGGCAATCCGTCACCGCATAAAATTCAGGGCATCGGCGCAGGCTTCGTGCCGCAGGTCTTGGATCTGTCGCTGATCAGCGATATTTACAAGGTTCTGGACGAGGAAGCCGTTGACACGGCGCGCGTCCTCGCGCGCGAGGAGGGGCTGCTCGTCGGAATCTCGTCCGGTGCCGCAGCGTTCGCCGCGGCTCGCATCGCCCGCCGCCCCGAAAACAAAGGGAAAACCGTCGTCGCAATTCTTCCCGACACGGGCGAGCGTTATCTCTCCACCGACCTGTTTAAGAACGTCGCGGACGAAAAGAGCCGCTTCTGGTATTAAGCGATGAGGTACAAGATTGCCGTCGGAACGACGGACGGCGTGAATGTGACTGAGCATTTCGGTCAGGCCAAAGGCTTTTTCATCTACGAAATTGACCAGGACTCTGACGAAACCATCCTCGTCGAGCGACGCAGCTTCGTAGATGAAGACGCCGATGGCGGCGAAGACTGCGGGTGCGGCGGCGGACACGACGAAACCGCCGTCACGTCCAAACTCGACGCGCTGGGCGATGTGCAGATTATACTCGTGCAGAAAATCGGCGGGAAGTCCGAGAAGCAGGTGACGCTGAAACATATCGTGCCGTTGCAGTTCAACGGCACGATTGAGGACGCGTTCGTAAAAATTAAAAAATCATACAAGCACCGGCAGTTCACATAACGCAGGGTTTTGGAGGCAAATATTATGAGCAAAAATCGTATTATCGGCGGAGTCGCAACCGTCGTAACGGGCGCGCTGACCGCAGTCGGTCCGCACACAATCTTCAAGATTTGCGATCAGGGTCATCACGAGGGACATTCGGTCTGCTTCTGGACCGGTCAGGCGACAATCGGCGTCGGTATTATTGTTGCGCTGCTCGGCGTCGCGTATCTCATTTTCGCGTCGGAGCAGACGCGCGCCGGTATCAGCCTTTCCGTCGCGGCGACGAGCGTCTTGACATTCCTGCTCGCGAACGTACTTATCGGAATGGACGATATGGCGATGATGGCGTGCCGCGTAAAGACGCTGCCCGCGCTCAATGTCATCAGCATTCTATCGTTCGCGCTCGCAATCGGCAACACTGTATACCTTCTTGTGAAGAGCGGAAAGGACACGAAAAATGCGCACGCAGCAGTTAACCGCGCTTAATCTGTCTACGCGTAATATTCGGCGGCGGGCGGGACGGAGCGTATGCTTAATCGCGCTCGTCGCGCTGCTTTCGTTCGCACTGATCGGCGGCTCATTGCTCGCGTCAAGCCTGAAAACCGGCACGGCGAGTATGTCTGACCGCCTCGGCGCGGACGCAATGCTCGTCCCCGCGGGGTACGAGACGAAAGCGGAGGGCGCGTTGCTGCGCGGGGAACCGTCGGCGTTTTTCTTCGACGGCGAACTTGCGTCACGCTTGCTGAACGCGGACGGAATAAGTCAGGCGTCACCGCAGCTCTTTATCGCGTCATTCGAGTCGGAGCATTGCGACTTCGCCGTGCAGATGATAGGTTACGACCCGTCTACCGACTTTGTCGTCGCGCCGTGGCTCGCCGAAGCCGTGCCGGGAGGTCCGCGCGACAGCGAGATCATCATCGGCGCGTCCGTTGACGGGAAAATCGGCGAAGTGCTTACACTTTTGGGGTCGAAATACAACGTCGTCGGCAAGCTCGACGAGACGGGAATGGGCTTCGACACATCTGTTTTCATCAACTTGGACACGGCTCAGGCCGCATTACGCGACTACGCGAAGCTCGGCGGCGAGAATGTCCCCGACGGTGACGGCGCGGTCTCGTCCATCGCCGTGAATATTGCGCAAAACGTGAGCGAAAACGACTTCGCACGCGGGATTCGTTACGGCTTTCGCGACGAAAACGTCGGCGTTTTGCTCACGCAGTCTATGCTCGGAAGCGTTGCCGGCAATCTGAACACATTTCTCACGATTATCACCGCGCTGATTGTGTTTCTATGGCTGCTGACCGTCGGCGTCCTCGCGATTCTCTTCTCCGTGACGCTCGGCGAGCGCAAGCGCGAATTCGGGATTTACCGCGCGCTCGGCGCGACGCGGCGCAAGCTCGCACAAATCATCATCACGGAATCGGTGATTATCAGCCTTTCCGGCGCGGTAATCGGCACAGCGTTGCTGTGCCTCGCGTTTTTCCCGTTTTCAAGGTTGATCGGACTGTCGATCGACCTGCCGTATTTGCAGCCGGACGCGGGAACACTCGCGGCAATTCTCGGCGGGGGACTGGCGTTGTCGATGCTCACGGGTCCGCTCGCCGCGCTCCGCTCCGCCGTGAAAATCGGAAGTATCGCCACAAATTCGATAATGCGGGAGGGCGAATAGTGACGCTGTTAGATGTCAAAAGTGTATCAAAACGCTATCAGCGCGGCGCGGCGCACTTTTTTGCGGTGGAGAACGCGAGCCTCGCGCTCGGCGCGGGTGAATTTGTCTGCGTCACCGGCCATTCGGGGAGCGGGAAGTCCACGCTGCTGAATATTATCGCGGGGCTGCTGCCGCCGAGCGCGGGTGCGGTCACGTTCGACGCGACCGAACTGACTTCGCTCGGCGACGCCGAGCTGTCATATCTGCGCAACACGCAAATCGGCTACATTCCGCAGGGCCACAGCGTCCTCGCGAACCTGACAGTCCTCGAAAACGTCTGCCTGCCGTTCTACCTCTATCCGCGTGTCGGGAACCCGGCGGACCGCGCGGGGGAGCTGCTCGCCGAGGTCGGAATCGCGCATCTCGCGCACTCCTATCCCGCGGAGCTGTCCGGCGGGGAACTGCGGCGCGTCTCAATCGCGCGCGGGCTGGTTAACGCCCCGCGTCTGCTGATTGCGGACGAGCCGACGGGCGACCTCGACCGGCGCAACTCCGACGGGGTTATGGAACTGTTCTCTGCCGTCGCAAAATCCGGAACCGCAGTCCTTGTAGTCACGCACGAGACCGAGAGTCTGCGATACTGCGACCGCCATTTGCAGATGGAAAACGGAAAACTCACATAAAAATCCCCGCTCGTAAGAGCGGGGATTTGCATCATCTGCAATCAATTTGATCAACCGTGACTGAACGTCTCCAAAACCTTCCCTGAGTACAATTGCTCCGAAAAGTCGGACTCGCCCGGCACTCCGCAGGCGTCCGCACGGCAGTGCGCACAATGCAGAAACTGATTTATGTACTTGCCGGCTTCCGCGCGGGCTTTCTCCGTCTGTTCGCACGTCGGCGCGGGCGTATCAGCAAATTCGTACTGCGGTATCAGCGGAATGATGTTGTGCCGCTCCGCTCCCGCCTCCGCAACTGCTTTCGCAATCTCGGCGACGTGTTCATCGTTCACGCCGGGGATCAGCACGGAATTGACCTTGACTGTGATGCCCTGCGCGACGGCCTCGCGTATTCCCGCAAGCTGATTGGAAATCAGTATCGCACCCGCGGTCTCACCGGTGTAGATTTTGCCCTGATAGACAATTTGCGAGACGATCTGCGCCGTAATCTCCGGCTTCACGGCGTTCACCGTGACCGTAAGCGCACGAACGCCCGCATCATAAAGGTCGCGCGCGCGGCCGGGGAGGGCGAGTCCGTTCGTGGACATACATTTTATGAGTTCCGGATAAACCTCGTTGACGCGGCGGAACGCTTCGAGCGCGTACGGCGAAGCGAGCGTGTCACCCGGCCCCGCGATACCGACGACCGCGATATTCGGAGACAGCTCCAAGGCGCGCGCGACAATACTAACGGCTTCGTCAGGGGAGACGATGCCCTGCGAAACGCCGGGACGCTCCTCATCGGTGTTGCAGCTGCGCTGGCAAAAGCGGCACTGAATATTGCACGCCGCGCTCGTCGGGAGGTGGAGCCGCCCGTGGCGGTTTTCCGCGCTCTCCGCGAAGCAGGGGTGGTCGCTTAAATCGGCTTTCTTCGCGACGACAGCGTTAATCAGCGGCTTTTTTGCCCGCGTCAGGTACTTACCGTAGCTGTCAAGAATTTCGTCTACGACACCGGATTTTTCGAGCGCGGAGATTCCTCGCCGTTGTAGTTCAACCTGCGCGTAGTTGCCGATTTTCACAGCTATGACCGCGCCGCAGTCCTCGATAATCTTGAACGTCTCGGCGAACTGCGCAGAGGAATGCCCCTGCTCGTCACCGGTACACGCGGGCGCGTTCGCACGCTGTTCGACGATTTTCCAGCTGCCGTCGGCTTCCGAAACATCGGCAATCAGGAACGCGGGAGCGCGTCCGAAGTGCTGTGCCACAAAGTCGGAATCCCTTGAAGCTAAGGCTACCCTCATAATTAATCAACTCATTTACTGAAAATTAAATGCCGGCCGCACCACCGCCGACGACGACGCCTGTTTCAAGCGCGATCAACTGGTCGCTCCACGACGAGGCCCAGGCGCGCAGGTCGGTGAGTTCAAGCGGAGCCGGTGTGTGTGAAATCTCGTGCGCCGCCATTTTCTCCGCGAGCGACATATAGACCTTCGCCTGCGCGGAATCGGGTGCGGCTTCGATTGTGGTTTTGCCGCGAAGCTCGGACTGCGTGACGGTTATCGAGCGCGGAATGTACTCCATAATCTGTGTCTTTGTGCGCTCCGCGAAGTCGTCGACAATCTCCTTGGAATAGCCCGCGCTGATTGAGTTGGCGATTACGCCGCCGAGGAGCGCGCCGCCGGCGTTGGAATACTTCTGGATGCCCTTAAACAGGTTGTTCGACGCGTAAATGCTCATAAAGTCCGACGAGGAGACGGTAAAAACGTGTTCCGCGATGCCCTCGCGAATCGGCATTGCAAACCCGCCGCAAACCACGTCGCCGAGGACGTCGTAGATGACGTAATCGAGGTCGAGTGCCTCAAACGCTTTCTGCTGCTTGAATAACTCAACGGCGGTGATGATTCCGCGGCCCGCACAGCCGACGCCGGGTGCGGGACCGCCCGCCTCGACGCAGTATATGCCGTTGAACCCTTGGAAGATAACGTCGTTCGCCTTGACTACGCTTTTCTCGCGCAGCGTGTCGAGCACGGTCGGTATGTACTCGCCGTCGCGCAGCGTGTTCGTCGAGTCGCTCTTCGGGTCGCACCCGAACTGCATAACTTTGAAGCCGAGCTTTGAAAGCGCGGCGGAGAGATTTGAGGTGGTCGTCGATTTGCCGATGCCGCCCTTGCCGTAAATTGCGATTTGCTTTATTTTCTTTGCCACTGTTTTGACCTCACTTATTATCATATAAAACATAGGTATTCGATATGTTTTATATGATACCTCATTACAGCGCGTTTGTCAATAGCTGTTTGCGATAAATTTCAATTTAATTGCAAATAAAACAAAAGCGAACACGAGCCGGATATACGGCGCGTGTTCGCTTTTGTTTCCGATGTGCTTGGTTTGGCAAAAAAGGCTCAGATCGGCCAAACTATTTCGTCCAATTCTTTTAGAAAATGTATTCCCAATTCGGGTTCGACCATTTTTACGTAATAGGCTTTACCGTACAAATGCTCTTTGTAATTAATAGATTTTGCATTATTTGAATTTTCCAGATGAACTGTCACGCCGAATTTTTTGCAGAAATGAATTTCTTGTTTGAGTTTTCTTTTGAAGGCTTTTCTTATTCGTATATCCTCGCCGACCACTAATCCGGTAATAAATTTCGGTCTGTTCTCACCGAACACGCGGGTTTTATCCGCATTTAATTGAAAGCCGTATGCATTAATTATGTTTTCAATATCCCGCATATGCGGCGTAATATCCCTGTCGCAGGAAATGGTTATGTCGTCAGCATATCTGGTATAGCGGGCACCTAACTGTTGTGACATCGCCGCCAATTCCTCGTCCATCGTTACGCATACAACATTCGCAATATAGGGGCTGGTCGGAGCCCCCTGCGGCACAACGCCTTCATAACAACACAGCGAAGCAAATTTTGCCGACACACTGTCTGAATAACCCGCATTTTTGAATATATCGGCAACAGATTTCTCTTTAATTGACGGAAAAAAGTCCTTAATATCAAAACAGAAAGCAACCGGCTGCGAAATATGCGTTACGGCATTAGTTACAATTGAACGGTTTTTTGCAAAACCGTGTGCATACTCGGAGATTTCTATTTTTGATAAGATATTGTCGAGAATCCATCTCTGCCTTAACTTCAAAGGCTTACTCGGTGCTGTAATCAGTCTGTGTTTTTTTCCTTTTTTTACAATAAATCTATTATAGTAATCTTCTTGAATGTCGCCTAATCTGAGAACCGAGTTAATATGCTGCGCATCGAAAAACACAGGTAAATTCTTGTTTATAAGCGTCTGAGCATATGTACAGCACAACTGAATATATTGAGCCGGATATTGTTTTTTCTCCATCGCTTGCCGAAGACGCGTGATATATTCTTGTTGTTCCATAATGCCTTTACTCTCCGATAATATATAACAAAGCCGGAAACGGTTACGGTAAACCCTATTCGTTATTGCTGCACCGTGTGCGTGATACACACGTGAAGCGAGCGGATACCCACGGGGAGCGAGCGAAATGTGTGTATCACGCACACGAGTTAGTGCCTTTTTGCAAGGGGGCGAATACACCCCATTCTAACCGTTCCCGACTTTATTAATCGTTTAATCTGAACTCATCAGGTATATACAAAACATCCCATTCAAAATGCGTATGAATATCATAGGGATGCGCCTCCGGATAGTCTGATTTCTCCTTTTCACCTTTTTTCGTTAATCGGATATGATTCTGTGTTATAACAATATATTCATTTGCCCTCAGCTGTTGCAGCCGCTCGTCAATAAAGACCTTTGAACAATTCAGGAGCTGTGATAACCGGTCATAAGAAAAATCCGAATGTTCATATAAATAACCCAGTATTAAACGGTCATAAACATATATATGCATTATCGAGCCACACCTTTTCTTCTCTTTTCAGCAGCTATGGCATACGCATTTTCAACATTTCCCGTTTTTGCATCTTTAAGATCTGACAGTGTCGGTCGCTGTCCCTGCCGTTTGAAGAGCGGTGTATGGATGTCTGACTCTTTCCAAAAACAGCACAGCGTATTGTTGGGAGTATTATAATAAAATGAGATCAGCTGTTTGCTTTCATAAAAACCCATAACAAAAGTTTTATCCGGCTCCTTCATATAGGCATCAATTATTTCTTCATAACACCGAACTCTTTCCTCTTCCGCAGCAGTGAAGTTTTCTTTGAATGCGGATGGTAAAATCCACGGTTTTTCAAAAGTCGGTGTAATAATTATATTGATTTCTTTGCATTTTTTCTTTATAAATCTAATTCCCGATCGCGTAGGAATCAAACAAATATAGTACAGCAATTTATTATCAAGCGAATAATTTTCAGCTACACGTTTGATTTCCCCGCTCAAAGTAAATCCGGTTCCGACTATATCATCAACAAAAACAATCGCTTTGTAACCGGTCCAAACATCCGATTTTAATTTCCCGCAAGAGGCGATAATTTGCTCTTTGTCTATTTCATCCAGTGTCCTCCTGTGCAAATCCGTTCTTACATTGTCACTGCCGCTTTTCGCGGCACCGGGTGCCTCAACGGTAATGAAAAGGACGTCGGATAGCGACAGACTTTGAGCCGCCAGCTTGTCTTTTAACAGTACGACGGCGCGCTCATAACGCTCCTGCGCAACCGCGGGAGTAATATATGTATATCTGCTGAAAAGCCGAAGAAATATTTCACGGTCATCACACGCAACGGACGCCAGCCATTTGTCTAACTTTTCCGGCAGTTCCTCAATGCGTTTATCATAATCGGCGGAATCCGGATTGTGTACCCGCAATTTGTCGATTTTATTCAGGCGGTAAAAACTTTCAAGGGCTTCATCTTTATCCATATTTCAATTACCTCCTGTTCTCCACCCAAATATCGACAAAATGTTTCTGTGTCATTATATCCCTTTTTATACTGAATGTAAAGTTAAAAATACTTTGTTCTTGTGTAACAGGCGCGGATATGTTAAAATGGCTGAAATACTAAAACAAATATGGAGGCCGCTTATGCCGAAACTTTACTACCAGGGTCACGGGTCGTACCGCCTGACCGCAAACGACGGGCGCATCGTCTACATCGACCCGTACGCCGGCGACGGTTACGACCTTGCCGCCGATGTGATACTCGTCACCCACGACCACGGCGACCACAACCAAATTCAGCTTGTTTCGCAGAAGCAGGACTGCCGCGTCATCACAAATACCGAGGCACTTGCGGGCGGCAAACACAACGCGTTTGACCTCGGCGGCGGCATTACCGCCGAAGCAGTTGAAGCGAAAAACCTCAACCATAGCCCGAAAAAGTGCGTCGGTTACATCGTCACAATCGACGGCATAACGCTTTACGCCTCCGGTGACACATCGAAAACCGAGCAGATGAATTCGTTTGCGGCGAGGGAACTCGACTACGCGCTGTTCCCGCTTGACGGCGTTTTCAATATGAGCCAGAAAGAGGGCGCGGAGTGCGCGAGGCTTGTCGGAGCGAAGCACAACATACCGATTCACCTCAAACCCGGCGCATTATTTGACCGCAAGAAAGCCGACAAATGGGACGCGCCGAACAAACTTATTGTCGAGCCGGGGCAGGAGATTGAACTCGCGCAAGCCGAGGTGGGCGTATGACAATATTCTACTTCACGGCGACGGGCAACAGCCTTGACGCCGCAAAACAGCTCGGCGCGAAATTCCCGAACGCGCAGCTGCGCTCAATCCCGCAGGAGCGCGATACTATCGGTGCTTCGGAGGACGCAATCGGCGTGGTATTTCCCGTGTTCGCGGCGAATATTCCGGCTATTGTGACGCGCTTTCTGCGCCGCGTCAACCTCAAAGCGAATTACAAATTCGCCGTCGCGGTTCACGGCGGCGACCCCGGACCCATCGGCGGCGTTCTGGCGAGAATCTCGGATTTCGACAACGTATTTGACGTTGAAACGTGGTCGAATTACCTGCCGTTCAATCCGGATATTCCGCCTGTCGCGACCGACATTTCGGGCGACATTGAGCAAATCGCAGAGACGATTCGCGCACGAAAGACGCAGAAATTCAAGCCCGACGGCGGTGAGCCGTTCGACGCGGCTCCGTGGCGTCTGCAAGCTCTCGACTACCGTTGGCGCAAGGATTGCACGGCCTGCGGGACGTGTATGCGGGTCTGTCCCGTCGCGAATTACACGATTAGCGAGGACGAACGCGACGAGAACGGCGTGCCGCTTTTCAAATTCTCCGCCCGCTGCGAGGGCTGTATGGCGTGCCTGCAAAACTGTCCCGCCGCCGCGCTGCATATGCCGAACGAGCCGACACGATACCGCTATCGCAACCCGAACGTCACGCTTTCGGAAATTATCGCGGCGAACGAGCAGAAATTTTGATAGGTCGTGTTACAAATGGATAAAACCACGGAGTTTATTTTACGCAAGCGAATGCACGGGCTGTATTTGTCGCGGCAATGCGGGGATATTACGCGGCTCTCGCGTGAGCTGCTCGGTCTGCATTGTTGGTTCCACCGCAACGTCCCGTTCTCCGCGCTCATTCGCGGCGCGGGTATTTCGGGCTGGAAAACCGCGCTCACCAAGACGTGGCTCTACCGCGGCACGCTGCACGGCGTCGTCTTTGAGGATTTGCCGCTGCTGCTCGCTCTGCACCCCGGTGAATCGTACCTGAGAGATTTCCTCGGCGGGGAGCGAATGGAAACGATTGCGGCAGAGGTCGTCCGCCTGATGGAGGACGGCGTATATTCGCGCGCCGAAATGCGGCGGATTTTCGCGCCCGAATACGACGCGCAGACAATCGAAGCGGTGTTTTCCTCGTGGGGCGGGATTTTCGTCTATCTGGCGCGTCAGGGCAGAGTCGCGTTCCGCGATATGACGAGCCGCGACTTCGACCTGATAAGCGCGGAGCCGACGCTGACTTCTGACGAGGCTCTTCCGGAGCTGCTAAGCAGATACTTCGCGGCGTACGGTCCCGCGACGCTCGCGGACGCGGCCTGGTTTCTGGGGTTTTTGAAGGACGACAGGAAACGGCTGTCCGCGCTGAATTTAGACGAATTTTCACGGCTTGAATGCGGCAGAAGCACATACTATTACGTTGACGCCGGCGAGGATTCGGGCGACATTCCGGGGCTGACGCTGCTTTCGGGCTTCGACCCGCTGATCGTGTCCTACACGGAGCGCGGCGCGGTTTTGCCGCCCGAATACAGGAGCGCGGTCGTACTGAAATCGGGGATTTGCAACCCGACAATCGCTGTGGACGGAAAGGTCGCGGGCATCTGGAACATCAAGAAAAACGAGCCGGTCGTGACGTTTTTTGAGAAGCATCCGAAGCGGCTCCGCGACGCCGCGTTCGAGCTGGTTGACGATATCCGGCGGCGGACGGCGGGAGCAATCTGAATATGAATCGGGGAGATTGTTTATGAAAAACATTATTGCGCTCACACTTGCGGCCGTGACCGCGCTGACCGTTCCGACGTGGATTTCGTACCCCGCAAACGTAGCCGCCGAGGCCGCAACGGCGCAATTTGCCGCCGTTATTGACGACGCGGCTTGGGAAAACGCGCCGTCGTACAAAGTAGGGGAGCGCGGCAGCTTTAAGCTGCTGTGGGACGGCGTCACGCTGCATTTACGCGTCCGCGCAAACGTCACAACGGATGCCGCCGCGCCGTTTAGCTTCGCGGGCGGCACGGATTATCCGCGCGCGCAGGACTTCCTCGCCGTCGGCTTTGACGTGTACGGCGACCGCTTCAACTTTGAAACGGACACGGCGGGCTGGTTCCTCGTCCTCGGCGACGGCACCGTAAAGATGTTTTCAAACGCGATGATTCCGTCGCTTTCGTCGCCGTGGAACCCGAACAGCCCTGAGTACAGCGACCGCGTTTCCGCGTCCGCAACGGCAGGCGGCGGCGAGCGCGTGTACGATATTACGCTGCAACTCGAAGCCGTCGGGCGTAAATATCCCGCTGACGGTGACGTCTGCGCGGTTGAGGTCGCGATTCACGACGGCGCGGACGACGGCTGGGCGTTTTGGAGCCACAGCGACGCGTCGCTCTACGCAGTACCCGACCACGAGCGCGCCCGTGCCGCGGATTGGGGCTTGATTACACTCGCGGGAAAACCCGACGACGCGAACGTCCCCGTTTCGACGTGGCGATCCGATGAAGCGAAACGGTGGTACAACTCTAAGTCGAACCCCGGCGATAACGTCTGGCGCGCGGACACACTCGCTGAGTTTTCAGCCGCTCTGGCGGAGTACGAAGCCGTCACCGCGCCGGGCTATGTCGGCGTGTGGAACGCGGATATTATCGACCGCGTGTGGAACGCGTATCTCGGCTTGCGCTGGGCGGACACGAAGTACCCCGACCCGCTGGATTTGCCGCGCTCAAATACGCTCCCGAACCCGTATAAATTTTTCGATTCCGACCGCGAGGTCACGACCCTCGCCGACTGGGAGGAACGCCGCGCGGAGCTTCTCGACCTCGCACAATTCTACGAATACGGCTACAAGCCGCAGGAGGGGACTGTCGAGATTCGCGATATCGCCGCCGACGCGGCGGGCAGCTACAAGGTCACCTACGCCGTCACGGCGAACGGCAAAACCGTCGAAACATACTTCAATATTAAGCTGCCGGCGACGGCGCAGGCGGGTGGCGCGGCGATCATCATCGGCGACCAGAGCTTTATGGCGCAAGGGATTGCGGGCGTGACCGCGCCGACCGAGTGGACGACGGACGACCGCTCCGACGCCGTTGCGTGGGGCAACCGCAACGCCTACGGCTTCGATTTCGGCACGTTCGCGATGCGCGAAATGGGTCTGTTCTACAAGCTGTTCCCGTACTCGCGCAATTCAACGTCCGAGGTCAGCGCGGAGATGGCTTACGCCTACGGCTTGTCGCGCGTGATTGACGCATTGGAGCTGATTGCGTCAGATTCGCGGCTTCCCGTCGCGCTCGACGCGTCAAAAATCGCGGCGCGCGGCTTCTCAATCAACGGCAAATACACGTTCGTCGCCGCGGTGTTTGACGAGCGCGTCGGCGTGTGCATTCCCGGCGCGTCGGGCGCGAGCGGCGTCAGCCCGTGGCGTTATACCTATGTCGGACACGAGTACGACTGGACGGGTACGCCGTTTTATAACACAGACGCTTCGGCAAAGGCCGTCGCGACGGGTACCGAGTTTATGGGCAACAGCATTCGCCACAACCGCGTGCGCGAAACCGAGCTGTTCCGCCGCTTCCTGAACCCAGGGCATATGTACGAGCAGGAGGAGGGCGCGTTCGGCTACGGCACGCGTCTGCCCTATGACCAGAATGACCTGCTCGCGACGCTCGCGCCCCGCGCCGTAATCCTCGAAAACACGGTGAACGACTACAACGACGGCTCCGAGTCCGACGCGCTCTCTATGGAGCTTGTGAAGAGCGTGTACCGCGCGCTCGGATACGACGGCGATGAGCTGCTGCGCTTTAACTACGGCAAATACGCCGCGTTCGGCGACCCGCACGGACAGGTCGGCGCGGCGGCGAATGTCGCGGCGTATCTGCGGCACTATTTCTACGGTGAAACGCTTGACGCAGCGGCAGACGCGTCGCTGCGCGACAATCCGTTTATGTACGCGGTGTCAAGCGGCGCGACGCCTTACGACTACTATTACGGCGGTTTTTCCGCGATAACCGGCGGCACCGCCGAAAACGACGGCTGGTATTACCACGCCGCATTGACAGCGGAGGCGGAGGCGGAGCCGACAGCGACTGAAACGCCGGACGACGCGCCCGCCGCAAAGGAGAAAAGCCTGTCGGTCTTTGCCGTCATCGGTTTTGCAACCCTCGGCGTCGGTGCCGTTGCCCTCGCGGTTGCCCTCGCGCTCGTGCGGAAACGGAAACACAAATAGTTGCGACAAAACGCCGCGCGGATTATTATATCCGTGCGGCGTTTCTCATAGTTGTTTTTCTGCCGTCAATAATTAACCTTGCACTATACTGCGTAAAACCTCAATAATTTCGTTCGCGGCATTGAGTTGATTGTCAAACGTCTTGTCAAGAAGATAATCCGCATAGCGGCGAACTCGTACTTGATAGGGGGCAAGCTCCACTTTGTCCCTAATCCGAATTTGAGGGAGAACGCGAAATCCCTCGGTGGTTTTTGGTGCTCCGACTTCAACACGCAACGCTTCTATTTTTCCGAGTAAATCATACTCTGTGCAGACAGCTACCATATCAATTCCAAAATCAACCTCAATAACATCTTGCTCGTCGTTTTCACCGATGGCGATGAATTTCAGATAAGAGTTAATTTCATCAGCACTCAAATCCTTTTCCATCTGCGTCAGAATCATTTCACGGCTTTCGCGAAGATGAGGTAGTTTTCTCGCCGCCGCGATTGCTTTATCCCGTTCGCTAACTTT
Organism: Oscillospiraceae bacterium; assembly: GCA_031261745.1. GTDB lineage: Bacteria > Bacillota > Clostridia > Oscillospirales > Oscillospiraceae > JAIRRO01. Next base: position 17,868 of record JAISJC010000062.1, on the reverse strand, counting down.
CAGATAAATAAAACATAACGCGGCGCGGGTCGTGTGATGGACTTTATCGCCTTGGCTGCCTGACAATACACGTTCACACAACGCGACAGCTTGAGATAATTTATCAGTATCATCACAAAGAGCAAGCGCCATAGCCAAGTCCGACATAATACCCTCGTCATTCGGGAAAGTCTTTAATGCGTCGGAAAAAACATCAATGGCAGAATTGATGTCGCCGTTTCGCCAATGTTTGTGTGCGGTGGTAAAGATAGCCGTTCTTGTTTGCCAGTCATTGATTTTATCCATCCCAATCAGCGCGTCAACACTCACTTTGTACAGATTAGCGAGCGCAGGAAGCAATGTGATGTCTGGAAAAGTTTCGCCGCGTTCCCATTTGCTGACGCTTTGCGGGGAGACTCCGAGGATTTCCGAAATTTCTTCTTGCGTGAGGTCTTTGCCTTTGCGTAAGGATTTCAAGTTTTCAGCGAGATACAGCATTTTTATTCCTCCAGAAAAAATATTAGCGCGCTTGAGATTATTATAATCGCAACCGCGCTAATATTCAATATCCCAATAGGCGATAAAAAATCAACCATAGGGCGAATTTGCTTATTTTCCCAGCGGAAAGGAAACCGTGGCGGAGAAGGAGGGATTCGAACCCTCGAGACGCTTTTGACGCCTACACGATTTCCAATCGTGCGCCCTCGACCAAGCTAGGCGACTTCTCCATTTATTCACAGCCGTTATATTATAAGCCGTCCGGACGATAAAGTCAATAGAAAAATTGTTTTTTTCCATATTGAAATTTGTCGAAAAAAGTGGTATATTGTAAGCCAAACGGGGAGGTGGCGCAATGAAAAATATGAGCATCAGGTACAGACTTGTTATTCCGCTGCTTGTTATCTTAATTCTCGGTGTTATCGCGCAGACCGTTATTATGTCCTCCACATCAACCGACGCCACAGGGGATCTGTCTCTGCGCCTCGCGAGCGAGGTTACGCGGCGGCACGCAAACGAGCTTGAAGGCATCGGTCTTGCGGCATACGATCTCGCGGTTACTATCGAAGCGGCGGCGGAGCGGTTTTCCGGCACGGAAAACGGGCGCGAAAAGGTCGTGGCCGTTATGGCGCAGGCTCTCGGCGCGAGCTATAACGTGAGGGGTATTTGGACCTGTTGGGAGCCGGACGCATTTGACGGCAGCGACGCGGACCACATAAACAAGACCCCGTACGACAACGCGGAGGGACGCTTTGCCCCTTATGTCTACCGCGACGCCGCGACAGGGGAAGTGGAATACACGTCGCTCAGCGGTTACGACGACCCCGTTAAAGGCGCGTTTTACCAGACGCCGAAAAAGGCGGCGAAACCCATATCCGTGTCCGAGCCGGAGACATTTCAGCTGGACGGGGAAATGGTGCGCGCCATCGCGATTTCAGCTCCGGTTTTTCGCAACGGTGAGGTCGTCGGCATAGTCGGCATCGACATCGCGCTCGATTTCCTCGCGGAGAAAGTGAACTCTGATTTGACGTTTGAAACCGGACAGTTTTTCGCAATCAGTCCCGATGGTATGTTCATCGTTTACCCGTCGGAAGAGTATTTGATGACGCCGTATACCGACACCTGGATTTCCGAATTCAAGCCGAGCATAGACACCATATCCGAGGACAACGGCATTTCCTTTATTCAGACGTGGGGTTCTAACCGCGACAGCAACGAAGAGGTTCAGTTTACGGGAATCCGGTTCAATTTCGCAAATTCCGACGAGGTTTGGGTCGTAGGCAGCTTCGTTACCGAGGAAGAGGTTGCCGCCCCGTCCGTACGGATTACCACAATGATTACAATCACCAGTCTCGCGCTCGTGCTTATCAGCACCGTCACCGTTTTGCTGATTACAACTCACAGCCTGCGCGAGCTGCCGATGATTACCTCCGTCGCGCAGCTGCTCGCCGTCGGCGACATTGACATCACAATCGGCGAGTTGCCGGATCCGTCCACGAGAAATGAAATCGACAAGATAAAGCTCGCGGCGGACGCGCTCGTACGCTCAATGCAAAAGCAGGTTGACGAGGTGCGGCTTATCGGGTCCGGCGAGTACGATTTCGAGATTGTCCCCGCAAGCGACCGCGATTTGCTGAATATCGAGCTGCAAAAAATGGCGTACAGCCTGAAAGAGATGTTCAACCACCTCAATGAAGCGCGTCAGGACGCCGTAAACGCCAGCGAGACGAAAAGCAACTTCCTCGCGAATATGTCGCACGAAATGCGCACGCCGCTAAACGCCGTCATCGGTCTGTCGGAGCTTGCGCTCGGCAACAACGATCTTGACGAGGACACGCGGAGCAGCATCGAGAAAATCAGCACCTCAGGAATGACGCTCCTTGGGATTGTGAACGACATTCTCGACCTGTCAAAAATCGAGGCCGGCAAGCTCGAACTCATCAATTCCGAGTATGATGTGCCGAGCCTTATTAACGACACCATTATGCTGAATATTATGCGCATCGGCTCAAAACCGATTGATTTCCGTCTGCACATATCGCCGCAACTGCCGTCGTCGCTCTGCGGTGATGAGCTGCGTATCAAACAGGTTCTCAACAATTTTCTCTCAAACGCGTTCAAGTATACTATGGAGGGTACGGTTGACTGGTACGTCAGCAGCCGCCGCGACGGGGATTCCGTCTGGCTCACGTTCCGCGTTTCCGACACCGGGATCGGCATCAAGCCTGAGGGGGTTCAGATGCTCTTCTCAAAGTACGGTCAGGTGGACACGAAGAGCAACCGCAAGATTGAGGGAACCGGTCTCGGCCTTTCAATCGCAAAAGGTATGGTTGAGATGATGGACGGCGAGGTCAGCGTCGAAAGCGAGTATGGCGTCGGCAGCACGTTCACCGCCGTAATTCGTCAGGGTTTCGTCAGCGATGTGATAATCGGCGAGCAGGTCTCAAAGAACATTATGGACTTCAACTACGCCGACTCCAAGCGCAAACGCAACACGAGTCTTGTGCGCATCAAACTCCCGTACGCGCGCGTCCTTGTCGTTGACGACGTTCAGACGAACCTCGACGTCGCGAAAGGCATATTGAAACCGTATGAAATGCAGATTGACTACGTGACAAGCGGCCGCCGCGCCGTCGAGCTCATCCGCGCGGGCGAACCGCGCTATAACGCGATATTTATGGACCATATGATGCCCGAAATGGACGGCATTGAGGCCACGCGCATAATCCGCGAGGAGATAGGCACCGAGTACGCAAAAACGGTTCCGATTCTCGCGCTCACCGCGAACGCGATCTCCGGAAACGATAAAATGTTCCTTGAACACGGTTTTCAGGCGTTTTTGTCAAAGCCGATTGACATTCTCGCGATGGACAACGCCATTCGTCAGTGGGTTCGCGACAAGTCGCAAGAGCGCAGTGCCGAGACTGCGGAGCCGAGCGCGCAGCCCGCGGAGGAGCGTCAGCCGTCTCCGGTTTTCGACCGTGTGATTGACGGTCTCGACTTGGCGCACGGGCTGCAACGCTTTGGCGGCGACGAGGACTCGTACATTGACGTGCTGCGCTCCTTTGTAAAGAACACGCCCGGACTGCTCGTCACGCTCGCCGATGTCACGGAGGCGACACTCGCAGACTACACGATCATCGTCCACGGCATAAAATCCGGCAGCCGCAGTATCGGCGCGGCGGATCTCGGCGATTTTGCCGAGAAGCTCGAATTCGCGGGTAAGCGGGGAGACGCGCCTTTTGTATTAAAAGAAAACAGGCAATTCCTCGCGCAGGCGGAGACGCTGCTTTCCGCGTTAGCGACTTTCCTCGCGGAGGTTGCGGACGCGAATCCGAAGCCGCGCGCAGCGTCTCCCAACCCCGCGACGCTCCGCGAGCTTGCGGAAGCCTGCCTTAGCTTCGACATTGACGGCGCGGACGCCGCCGTGGCAAAGCTCGACAAATTTGACTACGACGACGGCGCGGAACTTATTGAGTGGATACACGAGCAGCTGACGTCTCTGGCTTTCCGGCAGATTGCGGAACGCCTCTCCGACGTGTAGAATTTACGGACGCAAAAACCGCCCCGATATTATCGGGGCGGTTAACCTTGATTTAGTCTTTAAGTTTCACTTCCAGCTCCGCGAACTTCGACGAGACCTCAACAAACGCCTCCACGAGGGTCGGGTCGAACTGCTTGCTCTTCGATTCGGTGATGATGTCCATCGCCTCATCGTGCGAGAACGCCGGCTTGTAGCACCGCTGATTGACGAGCGCGTCGTAGACGTCGACGATTGACAGCATACGCGCCGAAAACGGAATTTCCTCGGCCGCGAGCCGCGTCGGATAGCCAAGCCCGTCCCAACGCTCGTGGTGATAGTAACAAATCTCGCGACAGTAGGTGAGGAACCCCGCGCTGTCGCCGAGCGTCGTAAGGATTTCGTCGATAATCTGACTTCCGAGGAGCGTGTGCGTCTTCATCAGCTCAAACTCGTCATCGGTAAGCCGTTCCGGTTTGAGCAAAATCGTATCGGAGATACCGATTTTACCGATATCGTGCAGGCTCGTCGCGCGGACAATCGAATACGCTTTCTTGGAATCAAGCTCGTTTTTCTTGACGTAATCCGCGTATTTCGGGTCGGTCATCAGGTGGCTGATAAGAACTTCGGACAGCATACTCGTGCGTTTGATGTGTTCGCCGGATTCGAGGCTCCGGTACTCGACGACGGTTGCGAGAACTTCGAGTGTTTGCTCGTAGGTACGCATCAGCTCCGCCGTTTTTTCCTCCACAAGGCTTTCAAGCTCGTTCTGATACCGTGCGAGGTCGATATGGTTGGCGAGGCGCGCCTTGCCGATGTCGCGGTTAAACGGCTTGGGCAGGAAATCCGCCGCGCCGGCTTTCAGTCCGCGGGACTCATTTTCATCCGAGTCGGACGCCGTAATAAGCAACACGGGGATTTTAGCGGTTTCCGGATCGGATTTGAGCTTTTCGAGCACCTCAAACCCGTCCATACCCGGCATCATAATATCAAGCAGAATAGCTCTTGGGCGCGTCTCACGCGTATGGACAATGTCCAACGCCTTAAAACCGTCCTCGGCTTCAACAATCCGATAATCCTCTTCAAGAATATCGGCGAGAATCATACGGTTAATCTCATCGTCGTCGACGATAAGAACAATGTCTTTTTGAACTACCTCACGCATACAAGTCACCTCCGTTTTGCGTCATAACGCTTAATTTACAGCTTCTGGATTTCAACGATCGTCGCGTCGGTCACTTCACGCAGCTGCGGCACCAAGGACGCGTGTTCCGTGCCGTTTTTGAGAGCCTGCTCAATTTGAAGCGCGAGCGCGTTGACTTCCATTAACGATAAATTTGCCGCGACGCCTTTAATTGTATGCGCCATAGCGGTAGCTTCCTCAGTTTTCCCCTCGGCAATCAGTGCTTCAAGCTGATCCTGATAATTGCCGTCTACGAATTTACCGAGGAGTTTTTTGAAAAGTGCCTCGCTTCCGCCGACGCGTTTCAATCCGCTTTCCATATCAATATAATTGGGCATAGATGAACTACTCCTTTGAATCTTGTTGTTAGAACATTGCTAATTAGCATTAGTATACCAGAATTATAAAATAATGCAATCACAAATTTATAAAATTTTCTCTTTTTTTTATTGTTAAAATGTGCGATAATGATTTATCTTATAAATCGTCGTGAGAGGGGCGCGTAAATATGGACATAAAAGAACTGGCGGAGCGCGCGAATAAACTCCCTAAATCGCCCGGCGTTTATATAATGATGGACAAAACCGGCGAGGTGATTTACGTCGGCAAGGCGATCGCGCTCAAAAACCGCGTGTCCAGTTACTTCCACGGCTCCCACACGCCGAAAACGGAGATGATGGTCTCAAAGGTCGCGACCTTTGACGTTATCGCCGCAAACTCGGAATTTGAAGCCCTTGTGCTTGAAAACCAGCTCATAAAGCACCATATGCCGAAGTACAACATCCGTCTGCGCGACGACAAGGGTCATCCGTTCATCCGTCTCGACACTCGCGAACCTTATCCGCGCTTCACGGTCGTTTCCAAGCGGCGCACGGACGGCGCGAGATATCTCGGCCCGTATTCGGGGCGAAGCATCGCCTACGCCGCGATTGACGCCGTCTCCAAGGCGTTCGGTCTGCCGACCTGCACGCGCAAATTCCCGCGGGATATCGGACGCGAGCGGCCGTGCCTCAATCACCAGCTCGGACTGTGCCGCGGCTGGTGCCTCGCGGAAAGCACGTCGGAGCAATACGCGTCCGCTCTGCAAAGCGCGCTCGCCGTGTTCGACGGACACGCGGAGCGGCTGATTGCCGAGACCGCCGCCGAAATGGAGACCGCCGCCGGTGAACTGAAATTTGAACAGGCCGCGCGCCTGCGCGACAGGCTGAAAGCGGTCAGGGAACTCACGCGGCGTCAGTTTGTCGTGTCCGGCGCGAAAGCCGACACGGACGTAATCGGCTGGTATCGCGGCACGGCGAAGTCTTGCTTCGTGGTTCTGCACCATATCGAAGGGAAGCTCCTCGACAAGGATTACGAAATCTTAGACACGCCGCTTGAAGACGACGGAGACGCGTTATCGAGCCTGCTTCGGCAATACTATCTGCGGCGCGAGGTCTTTCCGCGCTCAATCCTCTTGCCGGAGATGCCGCAGGACGCGGAGGTCATCGAACTGCTGTTCACCGAAGCCGCTGAACGCCGCGTGGAGCTTGCCGCGCCGCGCCGCGGCGACAAGCGCAAGCTCGTCGAGACCGCCGCAATCAATGCGCAGGAGGAGGCCGAGCGCGCCAGCACGCGTGAGGAGAAAATCCGCAAAACTATCGAATGGCTCCAAAAGGCTATGGGACTGGACGCTCCGCCCGTGCGAATGGAGGCGTACGATATTTCCAACACCGGCTCCGATAACATCGTCGCGTCAATGACCGTGTTCGAGAACGGCAGCCCGCGCCGCGCGTCTTACCGCCGTTTCACGATAAAATCCTTGGAGTCGCAGGACGATTACCACTCAATGGAGGAGGTAATCACGCGCCGCGCGAAACGTTTTCTCGACGGCGACGAGAAGTTTTCTCCGCTGCCCGACGTGTTTCTGATTGACGGCGGCGCGAACCACGCAAGCATCGCGAAGAGCGCGCTGAACGCGCTTGGGATTTTCGCGCCCGTGTTCGGAATGGTCAAGGACGACAGGCACCGCACGCGCGCCCTCGTCACGCCCGACGGCGCGGAAATCGGCATCGACACAAATCCCGCCGCGTTCGCGCTGATAGGCACCATTCAGGAGGAGACGCACCGCTTTGCGATTGAGTTCCACCGCGAAAAGCGGGGGAAAAGTGTCAAGAAGTCCAAGCTCGACGAGATTCCGGGCGTCGGCGAGGTCCGCCGCCGCGCGCTGATAAAGGCATTCGGCAGTCTGACGAAGATTCAGTCCGCATCGCTCGAAGAGTTGGAGCGCATAGTTCCGAAAAACGCCGCATCGGCGGTATATGAATTTTTCCGTACGGAGGATAAGTAAATGCGTATTATTTCCGGTTCCGCGCGCGGGCGCAAGCTCGAAACCCCGAAAGGTGACGACATTCGCCCGACAAGCGATATGGTCAAGGAATCCATATTCAACATCATCCAGTTCGACGTGCAATCCGCGCGCGTCCTCGATTTATTCGCGGGGACGGGACAGCTCGGTATTGAAGCGTTGTCGCGCGGGGCAAAGTCCTGCGTATTTGTGGACGCGTCGCAGGACTCATTGCTGCTCGCGAAGAAAAACATTGCAATATCCGGATTTTCCGACGTTTCGGAGGTTTTTCGCAGCGACGCCGCGTCGTATCTCTCCCGCGCCGGAAAATTCGACATCATCTTCGTCGATCCGCCGTATGAGACCGATTTGATTAATGTTGCGCTCGAAAAAATAACAGCATTTGACATTCTCAACGAACGTGGTATAATAGTTTGCGAATCACGCGTTGAACGCAGCCTGCCGGAGCTTGACGCGCCGTACCGCAAAACGCGCGAGTACCGCTACGGCAAGATAAAAATAACAACCTATATTAAGGAAACAGATTAATGAGTACAAGAATCGCTTTATATCCGGGGAGCTTTGACCCGATTACGCTCGGACATCTGAACATTATCCGCCGCGCCGCTCGCGTGTTCGACAAGATTATTGTCTGCGTAATGGTCAATTCCTCTAAGACACCGCTGTTCACGTTGGAGGAACGCGTGGAACTAATTGAGCGTACAGTAAGCCGGCTCGGCAACGTCGAAGTCGAATCCAGCGACGGGCTGCTCGTCAAGCACGCCAAGGAAGTCGGCGCGAATGTTATCATTAAGGGCTTACGGGCCGTTTCCGATTTCGACTGGGAGTTTCAGATGGCACTCGCCAACAAGGTGATCGAACCGGAGATTGAAACGCTCTTTATGACTTCGAGCAGCAAATACACCTATCTCAGTTCAACCGTCGTGCGCGAAATGGCGCGGCACGACGCGAGTATAGATGAGTTCGTCCCGCGGGAAATCATTCAGGATATTCTTAACAAAGTTAATCAGAAATAACAACGAAAACAACGAAAGAGGTATTGCATATGTCAGGTGGAGAAAGAGCAGCAGATCTGCTCGAACAGCTGCGCGCGATGATTCAGAGCGCGCGATGGATTCCGATAGGCTCCGACAAATGCGTAATCGACAGGGGAGCCGCGCTGGACCTGATCGACGAGGCGCGTTCGGTGTTCCCGCAGGAGCTTTCCGAGGCGCAGCGTCTTGTCTCGGCGCGCAGCGATTTCATCGCCAACGCCAAGCGCGAGGCGGAGGCCATTCGCCACGCGGCCGAGGAACGCTCGCGTCAGCTCGTGGATGAGCAGGAGGTTCTGCGTACAGCCCGCGCGGAGAGCCGCGATTTGCTTGTTTCCGCCGAAACCAAGGCGGACAATCTGCGCCATTCCGTCACGGAGTACGTCGATGAAATGTTGCGCAGCAGCGTTTCCGCGTTGTCAACCGCGCTTGACGAGATGCAGAACACCCGCGCAAGGTTTACGGAAGCCACGGGCGGCAGAAGCGGCGAAACCCGCGAACCTGAACCGGATTCGCAGTACGAGGATACGCAATACGCGGAGCCGGAATATGAAGAATACGATGACGATTTTAATATCGACATTGAGGATTAGCGGTTATGGCTAAAACAAAAGAGAACCCGATTTTCGCGCAGCTCGCGGCAATGTACACCTCCGCCGGCAACGAGGACATAGAAAAGCTGATTACCGGCGGGGTCGAAATGATGGAGAAAAACAAAGAGGACGAAATGCCGGAATATTTCGCGCTCTTGTGGGAACTCGCGAATTTCTACCGCGGACTGCCAAACCCCGAAAAAGCAACGGAGACGTATAAAAAGGCGTTATCAAAGATGCGCGATTTCCATATGGAGGAGTCGCAGGACTTTCTGATGGTTTACAACGCCTACGGCGAGTTGCTGCGTCAGACCGGCGACTACGGCGCGGCGTCGGAAATTTTTGCGCAGGCACTTAAAATCGCCGAAAATAACGACAAGCCTAATGATCAGGCCGCACTTTTGCGCAGTCTTTCACTCGTCGCACGCGCCTCCGGCGATCTGAAAAAAGCCGCCGGATATGCCGACCGCGAAATCGCGCTGCTGCGCGACGGGGCCGGCGAAGCAAACGACCTCGCGGCCGCACTCTCCGGCGCGGCGATTATCAAACACTCGCTGCGCGATTATGACGCTGCGGAAGCCCTCGTGAACGAGGCCGTAAAGCTGTTTGAGGGACTTGAACACGTCGAAGCCCGCCACGGTGCCGCGTTGTCCACTTTCGCCGCAATCCGCTACATCAAGGGCGACCTTGACGGCGCGCGCGAGGCGTATATCAAAGCGGCGCAGTTGATTGAGAGCTTTTTCGGGAAAAACTCTCAGGTCATCTCTATATATGAGAGCATCGCCAAGATTTATGAGGCGCAGGGCGACACAAAAACCGCGCTGACCTACCTGAAACCCGCGTTCAAAGCGTCCAAGGGCAACCTCGGCGCGGAACACGAGCAGACCCGCGCGCTCAAAGAAAATATCACCGCCCTGAAAACCCGGAGATTCAAATGAAACGTATATTGATTATCGGCGGCAGTATGTTCGTCGGGCGCGTATTCTCAATTCTCGCCTCACAGTCCGGCGAATTTGAGATTCACGTCGTCAATCGCGGTAGGTTCCCGCTCGGCGAGCTGCCGAACGTCACCGAATACAAATGCGACAGGCATTCCGTGCCTGTCTTGCAGCGCGTAATACCCAATCTCCCATTTGACGCGGTAATCGACTTCTGCGCCGAAAAGCGCAACGACATCGCTCCGGTTCTCGCCGCGCTCGCGTCCCGCGTCAGGCAGTATATCTTCATCTCCGACGCGGCGGCATACGACGGTTCTGCGCGCAAGATTCTCTTTGAGGGCGACGTGCTGACACCCGACAACACAAAGACCACGCTTGAAGCGGAACTCATCAAGGCGGCGCAGCGCAGCGACGTGCGCTACACGATTCTGCGCCCCGCGATGATTTACGGTCCGCTGAACTATATGCCGCGGGAACCGTGGTTCATTGAGATGATTGCGCGCCGCCACACGGTGCCGATACCGATTGACGCGACTGCGAGCTTTAATTTCGTCTATGTCCGCGATGTTGCGCGCGCGCTGATGACTATAATCGGCGACGAGCGCGCCTATGACGCGGTTTACAACCTCGCGGGGGCGGAATCCGTCACGTATACGCGCCTTATCTCCGACTTTGAGCGATATAACGGCGGCAGCTTTGATACGCGCGAACTGACCGTGCGCGAAGCGGAGGAGGAAGAGATTGCGTTCCCGTTTCCGCTGCGCGACGACCGTCTTATCAGCGGCGCGAAGTTCGCCGACACCTTTGATTTCCGCTACACCCCCTTCGTCGAGGGAATGGAGGACACGTTCAGAATATTCTATGAGATGTACGTATCATAAACGCAAACAGCCCCCACTTTTTCAGTGGGGGCTGTTCTATTATTTTTGATTAGTCCGCGAACATCGGGGTGGACAGATAACGCTCACCCGTGTCGGGGAGAATCGCGACGATAATCTTACCCGCGTTCTCAGGACGTTTGGCGAGTTCGCCGGCCGCCCAGGCCGCCGCGCCGGAGGAAATTCCGACGAGTAATCCCTCGCTGTGGGCAAGCTCGCGACCCGTCGCGAACGCGTCCTCATTGGACACGGTGATAATTTCGTCGTAAATGCTCGTGTTCAGAACGTCAGGCACGAAGCCCGCGCCGATACCCTGAATCTTGTGCGCGCCCGCCGTGCCGGTGGACAAAACGGGGGAGGAGGTCGGCTCGACCGCGATGACCTTGATGTTCGGGTTCTTGGATTTCAGGTATTCGCCCGCGCCCGTAATCGTGCCGCCCGTGCCGACGCCGCCGACGAGAATGTCAACCTTGCCGTCCGTGTCGTCCCAGATTTCGGGACCGGTCGTCGCCTTGTGAACCGCGGGATTCGCGGGGTTCGTGAACTGCGACGGGATGAAGCCACCGGGGATCTCTTCGGCAAGCTCCGTCGCGCGCGCGATCGCGCCCTTCATACCCTTGGACCCGTCGGTCAGAACAAGCTCCGCACCGTAGGCCTTCAACAGGTTGCGACGCTCAACGGACATCGTTTCCGGCATCGTGAGGATAATGCGATACCCGCGCGAAGCCGCGACGGCGGCGAGACCGATACCGGTGTTGCCGGACGTCGGCTCGATGATGACGGAGCCGGTTTTAAGCAGCCCTTTGGCTTCCGCGTCGTCAATCATCGCCTTTGCGATACGGTCTTTAACCGATCCGGCCGGATTGAAGTATTCCAGTTTGCCGAGAACGGTCGCTTTCAGTCCCGCTTTTGCCGAGTAATTCGTGAGTTCAAGCAGGGGGGTTCCGCCGATGAGTTCCGTGAGTTTCTTGTAGGTTTTCATAGTGTTGACTCCTTAATAAAATAATGTTTAATTATATTGTCGCTATAACTTCAACCTCGACGCTGCCGCCGAGAGGGAGCTTTGAAACTTCGACGCAGCTCCGCGCCGGTTTCCCCGTGAAAAACTCCGCGTAAAGCGCGTTGAACGCCGCAAAGTCGCCCAAATCCGTGAGGAAGCACGTCGTCTTGACGACATTCTCCGGTTTTGAACCCGCCGCGTCCAGTACCGCCGCGATGTTCCTGAAAATCCGCTTCGCCTGTTCAAGCGTCCCGCCCTCCGCGAGCTTTCCCGTCTCCGGCACAAGTCCGAGCTGTCCCGACAGGTACACAAAACCGTTTGCCGTAATCGCCTGCGAATACGGGCCGATTGCGGCAGGAGCCTTATCCGTTGCTATGACCGCCATATAATTCCTCCTCCGTTAAATGTAGTATTCGTCCGCACCGACGTTCCCGTACTCGTCGATAATCGTTTGAAGAGAGATGTTGTCGAGGTAATTGCTCATCACCTCGCCGAGACCTTTCCAAATGGGAAGTGTCTTGCAGAACGCGCTGCGCTCGCACTCGCTCGGATCGCCGTCAAGACACGCGACAGGGGACAGTCCGCCCTCCGTCACGCGCAGAATCTCGCCGACGGAATAATGCCGCGGCTCTTTCGCCAGCTGGTAACCGCCCTGATAACCGCGGTTTGTGCGCAGGAAATCCGTGTTGTTAAACAACGTGACAATCTGCTCCAAATACTTTTTCGATATGCCCTGCCGCTCCGCAATATCGCGCAGCGCGACGAAACCGTCGTCCTTATGCTCCGCCAAATCCAGCAGCATCCGCAGGGAATACCTGCCTTTTGTACTTATCTTGATATTTCTCGCCTCCTTGAACTTAGTATGCTTTAATCCCTACTGAAACACAGTATACCATAGGTTTACCGTAATTGCAATAGGGATTTTGTAAAAATTTTAATTTCTGTGCTGATGGTTTTCGATGTGCTCTTCGCAGAAGCAGTGGAACCCCTCGCACCGTGAGCAGTAGCGGAATTGCAGCTCCGGATTCGTAACATCCGTTCTGCCGCAAACCTCGCACTTATGGCGGTAACCCTCGGCGGCGGCGCGCTTCTGAATCTTTTTTGCGGCGGACTTGAAGTGGATTACGTTTGACTTCGCGCGCGCCCTGAATAAGCGGAAATTCGGAATGCCGCAAAACAACAGGAAATTCGCGATTGCGACGACGGGGAGGAACGCCAATAAGAACTGCCCCGCCGCGAGCGCGGCGATAACGGTGTACAGGAACAATGCCGCGTCCACCAGCGCGAGCCACTTCATCTTCACGGGAATGATGAAAAACAGCATAATCTTCATATCCGGATACAGCACCGCAAACGCGAAGAACATCGACAGATTGATGTACGCGGGACCGAAACCTACAAACAGGAACTTTGCCGCCGGACCGATTTGGCTGTAAAACACAAACCAGACGATGAGGCCGTAAACGATATTCAGAACCACGCCGGAGGCATAGAAAATCGTGAATTTTCCCGCGCCCCACTCGTGTTCAAGCGTCTTGCCGATGAAGTAATAAAAGTACAGCGAAACCGCGCCCCAAAGCAGATCCGTAAATCCCGTTCCGCCGCCGCTCGGAATGAAAACCCACGTGATAATCCGCCAAAGCTCGCCGCGCGCGATTCTGTCCGGATAGAACGTCAGCAGTTCGCGGAACCCGCCGCCGGTCTTATCCAGCCAGCTGACAACCAGAACCACTGCGGAAATCGTAACGATATAACGCATCAGGCTCGGAATCCCGAACCGCCTGTGCGTCAGGCAAAATTTGTCGATTTTATCGGAGATAAATTTCAAGGCAAAACCCCCACAATGTTTTCCATTATTATATCACATATTTACAATAAAACAAGCAAAAAAACAACGCGCCCTTTCGGGCGCGCTGCGTGCGGACAAACGTGAAGTATGTCCTTACTTAATTTCGACTTTCGCGCCGGCTTCTTCGAGCTTGCCCTTGATTTCGGCGGCTTCGTCCTTGTTGACGCCTTCCTTAATCTTCGCGGGAACGCCCTCGACGAGAGCCTTCGCTTCGGCAAGTCCGAGACCGGTGATACCGCGGACTTCCTTGATGACCTTAATTTTCTCGCCGCCGAAGTCCGTCATAATGACGTCAAACTCCGTCTGCTCCTCAGCCGCAGCCGCGGGAGCCGCCGCGCCGCCGCCTGCGGGTGCCGCCATAGCGGCCGCGGAAACGCCGAATTCCTCTTCAAGCGCGTGGACAAGGTCGGACAGCTCGATTACTGTTAAAGCCTTGACTTCTTCAATCAAAGCGGCGATTTTTTCGCTTGCCATAATAATATTTCTCCTTTAATGTATTGTTTTATTAATTATTCCGCCGCTTCGGGAGCAGCTTCTTCTGCCGGGGCTTCGGGTTCTGCGGGTGTTTCTTCAACTGCGGGAGCCGCTTCAACAGGGGCTTCCTCAACTGCGGGAGCGGCCTCAATAACGGCTTCAACTACTTCGACCGCCTGCGCGACATCGACGGAGCCGCCGTCCTTCTCGGCAATCGCCTTGATGACGATTGCCAGAGCCGTAATCGGCGCGAGCATCGTTCCGAGGACCTGCGCCTGCAACACCGGCAGGGCGGGGATAGACGCAAGACTTTCGACCTCCGCGGCGGACAGAACCTTTCCGTCGTAGAAACCGCCCTTGATCGTGAAATGCTCCGTGAACTTACCGGCATACTCCTTGATAATCCGCGCGGGAGCGACCGCGTCGTCCTTGGAAACCGCAAGGCTCGTCGTGCCGTTGAGGATCGGGTCGAGCGCGTCGAGACCGACGTTCTTCGCCGCGAACCGCATCAGCGTGTTCTTGACGACCGAGTAATCGACGTTCTCCGCGCGCAGCTTCGCGCGCATTTCCGTGTCCTCGGCGACGGTGATACCGGAATAATCAACGAAAACGCCGGAGATTCCGCGCAGCTTTTCGGTCAGCGTTTCGACGACCGCCTGCTTTTCACTTAAAACTTTTGCGTTAGGCATACTTTTCACCTCCGAAATTCAAATCACGTCCAAATAAAAATTCCTGTGTCAAAGACACAGGAAACTACAATCATAACGATAGCAGCCCTCGGCGGGGCTTACAAATGCCCGCTGTCTTTGGAACGCTTGAATAGATTAGCACAAATTATACGGCTTGTCAAGAATATTCTTGTATTATTTTTATTTTGTGTTATAATGGTGCAACTATCAAAAACACAGAAGAGGATATTATGCCGAAAAATAAAAATTACAAGCCGGAGGACCGCACACCGCCTCAAAAAAAGCCTCTGCACCAGAAAACCGCGGCGGAAATGGACGAGGAATACGCCAAGGCGAAAAAGAAACTGAAACTCGTCGCGCCGATTTGTATCGTCGTCATTATCGTCGCGTTCATTTTCACCAAACGCCCCGTGCCGCAGGAGCTTATCCTGCCGGAACACACCTTTGCTGCGTTCTATAACGCGCAGACGAACGAAACCGTGTTTGTCGCCGACGGCAGCATTATTCAAACTATCGACGGCAACGCCGAGATAGTTTACACGGAACTGGACGGCTCGCTCGCCTATGCGCGGGATCGGGACACTTCCGAGTCGTACTACGCGGTCACGCCGACCGGCGTGAAGCCGACGGACGGTACCGATATGCAGACCGAACGCGATTACAGCGGTTGGCTCGCGGGAATTGAGGACATCAACGAGTCTTTCCCGCTCGTCACGAACGCCGACGGGACGCAGGTTCTCGTCCAGACGGAATTCGGCGCGTACATCTGTCAAGCCGGCGCGGAGCCGGTTCCCATCGGCGGCGACGGTCTGAACTACCCGTATAACTTTGCGGACAACAACGAGAAGCGCGGCGAAACCGTCGTCTATCGCGGCACATCGCTCTTCGAGATCGCCTACATCAACGAGAACAACGGCAAGTTTGCGCTCTACGGCGTGGGTGCCGACGGAACCTCGTCCCGTTACGGCAGCCTTTCGGACGTGCCGCTCCTGATGCGCTCCAATAACGGCAGCGCGTATTACGTCAAGGACAGCACAATATATCTGATGCAGAATTCCGCCACCGAGGTCGGCAACAACGCTCTCGACAGCGACATCGTTCCCGAAAGCGTCTGTCTGGACGCGGTCCGCAAACGGCTGTATTTCATCAACGCGGCGGGGGAGCTGCGCACCTTAAAGGGCAAGAGTTCCTCGCGCGTCGTCGATTTTAACGTCACCGAGGTCACGCCCGCGCGCGACAAGGGCGTGTACTACCTCACGAGCGGCGGCGGTTTCTATGTGTACGACGGAAAAACGAGCAAATTGCTCGCAGAAAATGTTACCGATTTCACCGTTCTGCCGAATATGACTCTGTTCACGGACAGCGATGGCGGCGCGTGGGCAATGCCCCCGGACAGAACAATCCAAACCTTTGTCTGCTTTACCGACTCACGTTTACCCGCGTGATTTGAGTATTGCCTCGACCTGCGCGAGCTGTTCCGGCGTGTTAACGCCGATAATCTCATCGCCGAGGTCGCGTTTGAGTACGCCGACTTTTCCGCCGCTTTTCAGAATGAGCGCGGGCGCGTCGGTCAGATAGTATTCGCCCTGCGCGTTTTCGTTCGACAGTCCGCGCAGCGCGCCGAGCATAGCCCGCGCGCCGAAAACATACACTCCCGCATTAATTTCAGTGATTGCACGCTCTTCGGGCGTGCAATCCTTTTCTTCGACAATCGCGGCGAAATTTCCGCCCGCCGCCCGCGCAATCCGCCCGAACCCGAACGGCTTATCGGCAACGCCCGACAGCACCGTGCAATCGTTGCCGTCAGCGAAGTGTCGCTCGACGAGCGCGGTATACGTTTCGCGCGTCAAAAGCGGCATATCGCCGCAGCAGACAAGCACCGCGCCGTCATAGCCGCGCAGCTTCGGCTCCGCCGACAACGCCGCGTGGCCCGTGCCGAGCTGTTCCGTCTGCTCCGCAAAGTCAAAATCGGGGAACGCCGTGATTACGTCGTCCTTTTTGTACCCGACCACAATTATGATATCGTCGCGCGGAACGAAGTCCAGCGCGTCCAAAACGTGCGTCAAAAGCGGGCTTCCGCCCGCACTCTGCATCACCTTCGGCGCGTCGCCGCCGAGCCGCTTTCCGCGCCCCGCCGCGAGAATTATCGCTTTAAGTTTGGTCATTTTCTATACTCCAATCTTGCAGATACCACGACGGCACAACGCTGTTGAAATTGTCGTACCACCGCAAAATCATATTAGCTACATCAACGCCGTTGGACTGACCATTCAATTCTTCGGTGTCGGCGATTGCCGTCAAAGCGCAGTAAGCGCAATAATACGCTAACACTGCGAAAAATTCTTCCGGCGGATTGCTACTGAAATATCCGTTAATTTGTCCTCTGAAATAATGAATCGGTTCTGTATTCGTCCAAGCGATTGAGTAAAATTCCCACCACGGGTCGCCATACGGTGAATTATAACTGTTGAAATCAATTAAGCCAAGCTCGCCATTGCAAATAATTATATTTTCGGTATTAAAATCGCCGTGAATAAAAGTCTGCTCGCGATTTTCCAATATGCGGCAGTTTTTACGCAGATATTCTATAATCACCGCTCCTATATCGGAATGCACAGCCGGATTCGAGTTGTATTTTTCAACCCAATCATCGATTTTGCGCTGAAACCTCGTCGCCCACGGTTCAATCGTAACAGGTGCGGGAATTGAGTGGATTTTCCGCAAAATCTCGCCGGATTTTATGCCGAGCGCGTATTGCTCCGCCTCATTAAGTGTCGGCAAAACCTCCGCCGCGTCCTCGCCGTCAATCCACGTCAGCAGTTGATAGACGCTTTTGCCGTCGTCGCACACGCCGAAATCCACGGGGCGCGAGGCGGGAACGTCAAGCTCCGC